>DASXBV010000037.1:0-18229 GCA_036491515.1 Chthoniobacterales bacterium | reverse complement strand
TCCAGTAAGCCTTGAGGCCGGAGATCTCCAAGAGTGACCTTTGACTGGTAATTCTGCGTCATGCCTCAACAATCGGCAAAATCCCCTTCAACTTTAGCCCCATGAACGGAGGAGAAAAGATCACACGAAGGAAACGAGGGTCAGAGGAGGGCACGAAGGTACAAGTGGAAGCTGTTCGGAGCCGGCGCCGTAAGCGAAACCTCCAGATTTTGCCTACTCATCTTGAACCCTTCGCGACCTTCTCTGACCTTCGTGAGCTCTGTGTGTTATTTGAGTTCTACCGCAGGCGCATCGCAAAATGATGGGAAACAATATCCATCCCCTTCCGGAGATAAAAACGGTGCGCACCGAACCGTTGCACACCCGAATCCAGAGTTAGTTGGCTGCATCCGTTTTTCCTCGCTTCAGCGGCCAGCCAGTCGAAAAGAATCTGACCAAACCCCTTGGAACGGTCCTCCAAGTTGGTCACGAGATCGTCTACATACATCAATTTGCCGTAAACCAAATTTTCGCAGAACCGGTAGCCTGCGACGGAGCGGATTTCGCTCTCGGATTCCAGATAGGCGAGAAAATATCCTTGAGACTGTTGCCGGATGACTTGGCTCATGAACGCGGATTCATCCAGGTGTACGCGCAGCTGTTTTAAGATCGGATAACAGCGCCGAATCTTTTCTTCATCCGCCGCCATGTGAACCGTGTATTGCATTATCGCTCCTTACAGAAGAGTGGCTAGTGGCTCGACGATGACGTGCGAACGGAGGCATTTCAAATCAAAAGAAAGTGCACCACAGCCCGCATACAGGCCAGTCAGCCCGAAGAGTTTCTCGAAATCAGACCAGCGTTTTGCAGTTGCCGGCGACTGCCTGGAGGTTCCGCCTAGCCACTAGCCACTAGCCACCAGCCGCTATTCTTTGTTGAAACGCCTGCGTGCGCACGTCATCGTCGCGCCATGGCGAAATCGATTGCGCTCCTATTCTCAGGCCAAGGCGCCCAACAGGTCGGGATGGGGAAAGACCTATCGCAACAGTTCGCGGTGGCGGCGAATCGATTTGCAGAGGCAGACGCGGGACTCGGCTACTCTATCAGTCAAATCGCGTTCAATGGACCGATTGAGGAGCTCACAAAAACTTCACGGTGCCAAGTCGCGCTTTACGTACACGGGATTGCGGTGCTCGACGTGCTTCGCGAACAACTGGGACATTTCGACTTTGTGGCAGCCGCCGGACTATCGCTAGGGGAATTCACCGCGCACGCCGCCGCCGGGACATTCGACTTTTTGACCGGGCTTCGCTTGGTCGCCAATCGGGGCAGGTACATGGAAGAGGCTTGTCATGTTACCTCCGGGACGATGGCTGCGTTCCTTGGCGGAGATGAAGAGATATTGCGGAAGATCGCTCAAGAGGCCGACGTGGATGTAGCAAATGTAAATTCTCCTGGTCAAATTGTTCTGTCCGGGAAAGTGGAGAATGTTAACAAAGCGATCGATCTCGCGAAACAATCTGGAATAAAGAGGGCCGTTCGGTTGAACGTTGCCGGGGCGTTTCATTCGCGCCTGATGATTTCAGCGGAGGTAAAATTGAGAAGGGACCTCGCCGCAGTCACTATCTCCAGACCTGGCGCAATAATAATCGCTAATACTACGGCCAAGCCGGTATCCGCAGAGAACGACATTTCGCGAAGCTTGGCCGAACAAGTAACCGGAACTGTCCGGTGGACCCAGAGCGTCGAATATATGATCGATCAGCTCGGGTGTAACCTGTTCCTGGAACTCGGACCTGGGGAAGTTCTTGCGGGTCTCGTTGGTCGCATTCGAAAAGGTACCGAAGTAATTTCGGTCGCGAACTGTTCCTCTGTAGAGGATGCACTTCCAAAACTCCGGGCAGCCATTGGACCCTGGGAGCACAGAAGAAGGCAAAGATAATATTTTTTTTGCTTTCTTTTGTGACTTCAGGGTTGCAACAACTTTGTGCCGAGTGGCAATATGCGCGCCATGTTTTTTCGATCGGCGCTTCTGTTACTTATTGCCATCGCGTTAGCATTAACTGGCTGTGTCAGCACTCCACCATATGCCTATCATTACATTCCAGGTTGGACTGCCACGGTTGACAATGGATACGCCCAGCCGCCGCCGGCAGCGCCGCTCATCGTGAGAGACGCGGTTGCCGCAGGCAACGAATTAATTGGAAAACCGTATCGCTATGGTGGCGGACATCAAAACTTTTTCGATGCCGCTTACGATTGCTCTGGTGCGGTTTCGTATGTGCTCCACTCAATAGGCAGAATGCGTACACCCACTCCATCCAACGAACTGCGACGCTACGGCGAGAGCGGTCCGGGCAGATGGATCACCGTCTACGCCAGCCAGGGACATTCATTTATCGTCGTTGCCGGGCTGCGCTTCGACACCGGTTACGGGACCGGCGAGCGCGGCCCGAAATGGCTAACACGAAGCCGTCCTGCCAGCGAGTTCGTTATGCGTCATCCCGGCGGCCTCTAGAGATGTCTGGCGTAAAGAAGATTCACACAAAGGTCACGAAGGTCAGAAAAGGACACAAAGGTTTTCCAAAAGTTTTAGTCCAAGGGCTGGAATTTGGAAATCGCCCCGGTTCGGGCAACTTTTACAGATATCCTTCGTGACCTCTTCTGACCGTCGTGACCTTTGTGTGATTCACCTTCTCACCTCTCACCTCTCACCTCACCCCCGGCCAGTCGTCCACTAAATCGATAGTATAAAAAGGAGACGGCTACTAGCATCGCGCCAAGTACCAGACATGAAACGATCCGGTACGGCGTCGAAACCTCGGCCGTGTCGTAGGCCAAGACTTTCAAAACGGTAGCAATCAATAGAGCGATCGCCGACAAACGATAAGCCTTCCGCCTCATCCAGACTCCAATCAACATCAGCCCAACGGCAAATAGTGACCATAAGACCGAAACACCGGCCGCCTCGATGCTGCGCATGAACTGAGTGGTGAACCGATATAGTTCCACATTGGCAAACCCAAAGAGACTTAGCACACCAAGCGCCTCGAACGCACGACCCAACCTAGGATGTGTTCCTTCGACCTTGCCCATTTGATCCAACCAGGAAACGAACAGAAGTCCAGTGACAACCGAGAGCCCTGCACACCATCGCCCGATAATTCCTGCGGTAAACGTCTGCCCAATCGAAGACTCAAAAAAGAAAACCAGCGCGCTTCCAAAATGCTGAAAAACAACAGCGAGCCCGATTAGAAATGTTCCGAACAAAAGTGCCCGATCATTAGATTTTGCCGCCACCCAGTACAGAGCCACAAACTCGGCAGACCAAAACACGGTTACCCAATCGTCACTCAAGGTCTGAACCCAAAAGACGAGAAGAAAAACCGCAGCTTGGGTGATGAGCCAACTCGAAACCAGACCCGGGGCCGGCCTGCGCCATAAAGCCAGCGCAAGCCCCAGCGTAACGATCGCGTAGCTCAGGCTGACAAGGGCATCGGGCAGCTTTTGATAGTCCAGGAGGACTGCTGAATACCAACCGCAGAGTAATCCGTTGACGACCGCTAAAAGGAAACCTCGGCTTGGTCGCTTTCTTGACGCCGCGCGCAAGAAAGGCATTAGGGAGTAAGCCACGAACAAGATCTGGGTAAATACGAAAGTTTCCGAAAACCAATCTTTCCGGTAGTCTCGCTGCGACCAGACGACAAGAGATAGCCACGTCAGTGCAGCGCCGCCAGCGTAGAGGTGCCTCCAATCCTGGGCATAGGCGAGAATCTGGCTGCCGAGGGTCAGAATTAAAAGGTATCCGAGAAAAAGCCAAGGATCGATTTGGCCAGAGGCGAACAATAACGGCGCAACATAACCACCGAGGAACGTGAGAATTGCCAGCGCTTGCGACATCCACAAACTGGCCAGACTCGCCCCGACCGCCGTCGTTACCAAAATCAGGACGAGCGCCAAACTGCCGGGCAGCAAATGGTGAATCTGGGCAGCCGAATAACTTGAAAGATAAAGCGTTCCAAGCCCAACGGCGCCAACTCCGACATCCAAGCCTCGAAGATTTCGCCGATGGCATAAATTCCCGCACGCCAAGAGTCCAAGGCCGCAAATAAAGCCAACCGATATCTGGACTGCAGGCCCAATCCATTGCTGGTCGAAGGCATATTTGAGGAAGAATCCGACACCAATAACGAGGATTAGCACGCCAATTCCAAGGAACCATTTCTGGCCGATAGCCAGCTCAGCAGAGCCTCTTTCAGACGCGCATTCATTCTCACTGCTTTCGATCGTTAATTGAGGAAGAGGCGGAGGCGTTACATTATTCTCTGCAGTACTGTTGCCTTGTTCGGCCCCCCGGCTCGCCGCTAATTCTTGTTTCGGTGCGTCACTGGACACCACCAGCTTCCGAAGATATTCAATTTCTTCTCTTAGCTCGGCCAATTCCGCGTAAATCTGCAGATCCAATCCGCACTGACGGCAAAATCGTTCATCAGACCTGGCGCGGCACTTCGGGCACAACATTTGGCATCAAGTTTAAAGGAGACAGCCTGCGGTCACAAATCCTTTAAGGGAACAGGGAACAGCGGGCTCAGCAGATTCAAAGCGGAACACTTTGCTTAGGAAAAGGGTAAAGCGGGACGCTTTACTTACTCCCGGTCCCCTACCCCATTAGGTTTTTGCGAGCCCGGCAAATATTACCTGAAGCCGCTGCTTACGCTCTTACCTGTAACCTTTAAATGCCCCGCCCAATCCTCGCGACAGATAGCCCACCGCTCATGATCCCTCCAGCGACCGACGACCTTCAGATATCGCTGGGAGAAACCTTCCAATCGAAAACCAACACGCGTCACGAGCCGCTTGGAATCTCCATTCTCGGGCTGGATATTTGCCTCAATCCTGTGCAGCTTCAGGTTTTCGAACCCATAGCGTAGCACGAGGCGCAGCGCATCGGTCATGTAACCTCGGCCGGAAAATGCGGCTCCCACCCAGTACCCTAAAAAGGCCTGCTGCAGATTGCCTCGGAATATCTGGGACAGGTTGCAAACGCCAATGATCCGCTGGTCTTCGACCAGACAAATCACGAAGGCACACATAGACGCGCGACGGCAGTTCTGGAGATAGCGGGCATAAGCCTCAGCAGTCGACGCCGGAGTGACCCACGGATGGAGAAAACTTCGGCTCGCGATCACTAGCCGAGTGAATTCTTGAACGTCCGCCTTACGCGGGTGGCGCAGAGAGACTCTATCACCTCGAACCAGTGCACCGTCTCGCATATAATGGTAATGTCGTTGCGTTCAAAAATGGGCCATCGCCAGGGGAAAGGTATCATATCGCGATATAAATCGGCCTTTACTTTCCGGTCCCTTCCGCGGTATCAAAATCATCTTTACGATGAGCGCCGGTAAACAAAGAACCTCCGCCCGCGTGACCAAGGCGGAGTATGAGGCTTTGGCTGCCTTCCGATATAACCTCAGGCAATTCCTACACTTCAGTGAGTCCGCAGCCGAAACCGCCGGGGTGACGCCCCGCCAGCATCAGGCTTTGCTCGCCATCAAAGGCTTTCCCGGACGAGATTCCGTTACCATCGGAGAACTGGCTGAACAGCTTCAAATCGCACACCATAGCGCCGTTGGATTGGTCGATCGCCTCGCGGCGCAAAAATTGATTATCCGCGAGGCCGGCTCCGAAGATCGGCGACAGGTGTACGTAAGACTCAGCGCTCACGGGGCCGAGGTACTCCAGAAGCTGACCAATGCCCACAAAGATGAGCTGCGCCGACTCGCGTCCGTATTTTCGGAACTTCATCGTACTTTTTAACGAAACCGGACTTTCAGGATCGACGCGTCATCTTCGAATTGGTCCGATCCGTGTACACGGCTTACCGCCGCTAATACATCTTCAAGGTCGGCGCCGCCTGAATTATGAAGGTCCACGAGGATTTGACCGAACCCTTCCAGGCCGATCATCGAGCCACTAGTCTTGGACAACTCGAACAGGCCATCGCTAAAGATGAACAACTCGGCGTCCAGCGCGACCACGGCGGTTCCGCCTTCAAAGGTCTCAACCGCGGTTGCTCCTATCCAAAGTCCCTTTGCTTTAAGCCAGACCACCTCGGGCTCACCGTTGCCGCCAGGTGAAATCAGCAGGGCGGGTGGATGCCCTGCAGACGCGTATCGGATGACTCCGCTGACCCTGTCGAAAACACCGTACCAAATTGAAAACACTTTGTCCCCGTGCTCATCCATCTGAAAAGACCGATTCAACGCGGTTAATACCGAAACCGGGTCCAGCGGATCACCATCCTTCAGGGCCCTTTGGCGCAACAAGTGGAGAATAGAGATAGCCAACAGAGCGGAGCCCACGCCATGCCCGACGACATCAAGGACGAAAACAACCAGGTGATCATCATCTATCCAAAAGCAATCCAAGGCATCGCCGCCAAGCGCAGAGCTAGGCAGGTACCGCCAGTCGGTCCTAACCGAATCCGATAGGTTCGCCGGGAGTTGCGACCGAACGTAACTTGCGGCGTCCGCAAGTTGTGCGCTGATCAATTTTTGACTGAGTTCGAGCGCGTGCAGTGCATCGAGACGTTGTCTGCCTTCGAGAAGCATTGCGACCAGATCAGCCAGAGCGACGCAAAAATTCCGTTCGTAGATCGACCAAACCCGATTCGCATCACTAATTGTCACCAACAGAAATCCGGCCGGCTTTCCTCCCAGCCAGACCGCTGCAACCACCCCTCGTGCACTCTTTTCAATAAGTCTTGCCGTAACGTCACCCGGAATCGTTCGCATTCCCGTGCCGGGAAGAAGCGCCTTCCCAATATCAAAGTCCTCGACTTCATCGGGCAGGGCAATCACTCGATACTCTCGAAGCAAGGAAGGCAAAGTAAGCGACTCGACGCTGAGATCCTGCCTCTTGCGCTCGTCGGTCCGCAGGCTTCGCAGGCATACAAATCGGCCCTCCTCTACATTCTCCAATTTCCAGAGTTCGGCAGATTGCGCCTTCAGTGTCTGACAGAGAACGCCGAGCACCATCGCTGATCCGCGTTCGACATCAGACCGTTGAAAGTCGGCTGAGTGCACTATCTCCTCCATCGCCTTGGCTTGGCGAGACTGTTGATCGTACAACAAGCGCTGACGTTCCTCGAGCTCTTTACGCTGAGATATATCGCGAGAAATCACCACAAGCAGTTGGTCCCGGTCGCCGTCCGCCGGCAACACCCATCCCTGTGACTCAAGGTAAACGTAATGCCCGGATCGATGGCGAAGTCGATATTCGATTCGCCGGCCACTGCCGGATAGCATTGAATCCCGGAGAGCGCCCTGCACTTTCGGCAAATCATCGGGGTGGACCTCAATCAGTGAATTACTGCCCGCCAGACTCTCCACCGAATATCCGAGCACCCTTGCATATGCCGCGTTATTCCACACTCGCCTTCCCTGGGAGTCGATTACTGCGATCAGGTCATCGATGTTCTCGACGATTAGTTCGAGTAGACGCAGATCCCTTCCGAGGGTCCGTCTTCCTTCGTTTCCCGCTGATTCGCCGCGGTTAATCACATGCCTTGCTCGAGGTTTTAGCTCATTTTCTCAATAGGCTCAATTGTTAAGATTTTTCTTAATTCTGCTCCGTTCGCGCGTATGATCGTAAAAGCTCTATGAAACCTCCGCTCGGCGTCTGCAAAAATAAGGTCGGCTGCAGTCTTGCCTATACCGGCGAGAAGATTCCAGTGCCAGCCGATTCCAAGTGCCCTGAATGCGGCCAACCGCTGTCGATTATTAGCCAGAAGCAGGGCGGGACAAAAATAGTCCTCGTGCCGGTAGTCTTGTTGCTCTTGATTGGCGTCGCCAGCGGCACCGCATTCTTTGTTTTCAAGGATCAACTCTTCCATTTTGCGTTAACCAAGGCGGAAACAAGGCAAGAGACCAAAGGCGTGATTCAGGCCCCGTCTGACGAGCAAGTGGCTGCAACGCCCTCAAATTCGTCGACCGATGCCTCGACACCGGACTCTGCGACGGCCAACGCGGAAAAGACGCAGGCTGGACCAACTGGAACTCCTCTGCCGGCACTGCCATCTGACAACGTTGCGTCGGAAAAGCCGCAGGCTGTTCCGCCACAAACTTCGCCGCCCCCAGTTCCGAGCGAAAGTGCGACTCCCAATCAAGTCGTAACACGCTCAGCGCCTCCCGCCGCCACCGGAGATGAAGCTCAGCCTCCGGGCACGCTCTCCAAGACAGAAGTAGATGCGACCCGTGAAGACGTTCTTAAGCGCATCAATGCGATGCCCAAGTTCACGGCGGAAGAAAAAAAGCGGCTGAGTGAGAAAATGGAGACCGCTCGTTCGATGGAAAGATTGTTAGTGATTCGATTTGATACGGGTCAAACAGCTCTGAGCCGCGCGGCAGCCGACGATATGATGAAGCGTCTTAAGTCGAGCGAAGTAGAGGATAAGCTCAGCGATCCGACAGTTGTGTTCGTCGTAGCCGGGTACGCCGACGCTGCCGGCGATCCGAAAAAGAATTTGCAGCTTTCCCAGCAGCGAGCCGACAGCGTAACAAAGATCCTAAAGGATAAAACCAACCTCTTAAATGTAGTCCACAGCGTCGGAATGGGCAGTACCGATCTCTTGGACAGCAAGCGTCTCGATCAAAATCGAGCTGTGGAGATTTGGGCAGTAGCACCGTAGTAAGTAAAGCGTCCCGCTTTACCCGCGGTAAGCCTGGCGTGCCGCCTTGCGTTTATACTGGAAGAACCAAATCGAGGACGGTTCGTTCACCGAGAAGGCAAAGCGGAATAGTTTGCTTACGAAGAGGGTAACGCGGGACGCTTTACTTACGACGACTCCCCCTTCTTCCGTCCGAACATCCGCGCCAAGAACCCTTCTTTCCGCTGTTCTGGAATAAATCGCAAACCAAAAACGTGCCCGCTAAACTCAGCTTGGTGCTCGACGTACTGGAGGAATTTCCTTTCACCCGCCCGCAGCGGAATCCCATCCAGAATAAACGGATGCTGCACGTTCATGGGTGTAAAAACGAACCAACGCTCATCCGATTTGCCGATGAGCAGGTGTCGAGGCGCCAGATTGGAAATCTGGCTAAAATAGCTTGCCGCAAGTTGGCCGTCCGTCCCGATGACGTCTCCGTCTTTGCATGGATAGCTGATTCCCTCGGCCCGAACTTCCAACCGGGCCGGATACTTCGCCTCGCGTCGCGGCACTGTTCCTGGCGGCCGCACAACCGGCGACTGCTCCGACGCGGGTGCTACCGGCGCCGATTGAATGGCTCCCGGTGACGGTGGCGGCTGAGCTGACGCCGTGGCAGGGGGACTACCAGCCAACTTGGTCACTGGGACCGGTCGCGGTGGCACGGCGACTGGCGGCGCCTGGGTCGACAAGGTTGTCGGAAGCGGAGGCACTAGCGGTGCGACCGTTGCAGCTTCGGATTGCTTGGGAACCACCGGTGGTTGCGGCGGGGTGACCGGCGGCGACTCTTCAGCTCGTGACGATTCAACCATCCTTACCGCAGGCCTTGCCGGCTCCTCGACATCCGGAACCACCGGGGCCGATGATTTCGGTTCGTCCTCCAGCGTCGCGGTTTCCGACAATTGCGCTTCTTGAGCCGGCTCGCCAGGTTCGCACGCTGCACTCGGGCCCTTTAGCACGGTCACGGCTTCCGACACGGACGCAAAGATCTTGAACAACAAATTGAAATGCGAAATCTCAAACACTTGGCGCACAACGTCGCTCGGTGCGGCTAAACCAAGTGACGCATTGCGTTGCGAGATGCGCTTGGCGGTGGAAAGCAAGACACGAAGGCCCGCGCTGCTCAGCAACTCGACCTGCGACAATTCGATGATGAAACAGTCGCCCTCCTCCTGGATCATTGAGTTAATGCGCTGCTCAAAATCAAGCGCCGATTCGAAATCGATGCGGCCACCAACTCGGAGAATCCTGCATTCGCCTACAGTTTCAAGGTTCGCGGTCATTGGCGTTCTTCCTCAACTCTTTTTCGCAACCTCAGACAATTCCACGGTTGTATCCACTCGTAATGCGTTTCATCCATCATCTTTAGGACAAGATAAAGTCCCAGACCGCCTACCTGGCGATTCGATAATTCTTGGTCCAGCGAATTAGGTTTTGGCTGAAGCAAAGGGTTAAAGGGACGCCCATTATCCTTCAATTCAATTTCAAGCCAGTGCTCATCAAACGCGACGCTTAAATACGAGCGCTGATGCGGGGCGCTGAAGCCGTATTTTATAAGATTCGAGACCAACTCGTCGATAACCAACAGGATCGTAGGGTGAAGGGCAGAATGTTCCGATTGGGCAAACAGCGTCAATTCCAACTCCTGGTTTAAATCCAGCAGCGCGTTCGGCTGATTTCGGATCTCGTAGGAAAATGACTGACGCATCGGATCGGCCCTCACGGTCCTTGTCGGAGGGACTACCCGTCATTAACCCAAATGCCCCGATGGTATCAACTCTGCAGCATTAGACCTGACAAAAAAGCGCCAGAACGCTGAACGAGATTGTCCATTTCGCGATTCTATCGACCCCTCTTCGTAAGTAAAGCGTCCCGCTTTACCCTCTTCGTAACCGGGCAGGTACGAGGCTCTGGCACAAGGGACGCGCTCCCGCGCGATCCGTCCTGGCAGGTCCAAGAAAGGTGGAAATGGACCCATCCCCCGAACTATCCGCGGAAGATGGCCCTCGCGACGTGCAACCCCGGATCGCGCGGGAGCGCGTCCCTTGCCTACCCGGAGCCTCGCCCTACCCAGAGCCTTGCCCGGAGCCTTGCCCTACCTGGCATTCTTATTGCTCGATATCGGCCTTAAACCCGGAATCTGCATCCAGAGCGGCGGTATGGAACTCGCGAAAGCATTTCAAAGCCGCTGCCGGAATTTAGAAACGCAACCAAAACGAACAATCAGGAGAATCGCCAAGCGCTTCGAAGGGGCTCTTAGGTGTGGTTTCCTTTTTGTTCAAAATAAAGAACCTCTCAAACAAAGAACCTCAAATCCATGCCCGCAGTAGCAACAGCCGCCCATAAAAAAGGAGATTATTTCGTCGATTACGAAGAGAAGGTATTCGAGGATGTCAAGGCCCAACCAGGGGAAAAGGCGTTAGTAACCTTTCACACGGTTGCTTTCGAAGGATCAATCGGCCTCGTAAACACCTTGACAGCAACCCGACTCCTCAGGAAGGGGTTCGAAACCTCTATTCTACTCTACGGCCCCGGAGTCACCCTCGGCGTTCAAAGGGGATTTCCGACCCTTGGGGACGAAGCGTTTCCCGGGCACCTCGCAGTGAACCAGCGTTTAAGCAAGTTCATGGACGAAGGCGGCAAAATCTACGCTTGCCGATTTGCACTTCAGGCTCTTTACGGCCACGGGGAGCCGGCCCTAATTCCCGGAATAAAGCCAATAAGCCCCCTTGACGTGCTGGACCTTATCCTGATTCATCGCCGCGATGGCGCCTTCATTCTGGATACCTGGACGGTCTAACCTGCGCCGCCCTCGAAGATTCGCCAGGGCGCAACCCAAACTGCCTGGAAGGGAGTTGCTTGCAACTCCCTTGGGCGTTGCAAGCAACGCCCCTCCAATATTCTGCGGGCGCAGAGAGTGTTTTCCAACAGAAGCTACCAAGAAGCCGGATGAGCAGCACTTCAGCCTGGGTAACTAAACAACAGTATCTAATTACCGAGCTGCAGACACATGGTCTGCGGCTCGCAGATCCTGGCGAAGGCGCGCCCAGCCGGCGTGGCGGCGCAGGTCCTTCCGACCACAAAGCCGTGAACGTGATGGGCACCACGGTAATGGTGCCAATCCACACGAGCCCAGCCGCGCGGTCGCCGTATCTGGCCAGAAAGACCGGTACCAATGGCACGTCGATACTCGAGTGCGACGGCGATGAGGTTGGCGTCATCTCTTTTCCGCGCCAGCCGCGATTTTACAGCTACGTCACAAGCGATGGGGTGCCCGCTTGGAAGATCGCCCAACTCCATAGCAGCGATGTCCTTGCCACCACCGTTCTGCAGACCTGCGTTCGATACGGGAACCGCGAAACCGCCTGCCAGTTTTGCGCAATTGGCGAATCTCTAAGACAGGGGCGAACCGTAGCCCGCAAGACTCCGCAACAATTAGCCGAAGTCGCCGCGGAAGCCGTCCGGCTTGACGGCGTGCGCCATGCGGTTCTGACCACCGGAACGCCGTCGACTCCAGATCGGGGAGCAGCCATGCTTTGCGAAAGTGCCTCCGCGATTAAAGGTGCCGCTGGTATTCCTATCCAGGGACAATGTGAGCCTCCTGCGGATTTCACGTGGTTCTCAACGCTTCGCTCTGCAGGTATTGACTCACTTGGGATGCACTTGGAAGCATTCGACCCGAAGGTGCGAACCCGGATAATGCCAGGGAAAGCAACCGTCTCCATAGAATTTTACTTCAAAGCGTTTACCGAGGCAGTCAAAGTGTTCGGTCGCGGTCAGGTGAGTACCTATCTATTGGCGGGACTTGGCGATTCGATCGATGATTTGATAGCAGGCTCCGCTGACCTCATCTCGATCGGTGTCTATCCTTTTATCGTGCCGTTTGTTCCGATCACGGGAACTCCATTGCAGAATCATCCCGCGCCCAGCTCGGAATTCATGCGAGCGGTTTTGCAACCCGTTGGCACAATGTTGCGCGAAGCACGTCTCGTTTCCTCCGAGATTAAAGCCGGTTGTGGGAAATGCGGGGCGTGCTCCGCCCTTTCTACATTCGAGAAATGAAAATTGCCGCTACATGTCTCGAGGAGATGCCGGGGCTGTTTGCCCCGGAGTATCCCTTTATCCCCATCAGCTATGGGTTCAAGATGGCGCGGGAATCTTGGGAACTGCAAGCATTCTGGAAGCTGCGAGAGCGGACGTTTTGCGGCGAGCAGAAAATATTCATCGGTAGCGACCGGGACGAACATGACGCGAACATGATACCGATCATCGCTGTCGCCTGCGAGATGGGAACTCCCGATCGTGTCGTCGGCGTTGTTCGCATCGATGAACGCGAGCCGGGTCTATGGTGGGGTAGCCGCCTCGCCGTCGACCCGGAGTTTCGCCGGGTCCGAAGCGTCGGTTTTGGACCTTTTCCTAACGAACAGCCTCGCTTTAACGGTCTCGGCGCGATTGGCGCGGGTCTCATCTATAAGGCCGTTAGCACTGCGAATCGCCTCGGTTGCCAAACGTTTCTGGCAACGGTACAGGAACAAAACACCCGGTTCTTCAGCAGATTGCATTGGCGGACGTTGGACCGGATCGATCTACGCGGCCGGCCGCATTATCTGATGAGGGCCGAACTCAAGTACTACCCTCCCTGCAAGGAAGTTTTCTGAAGTTATGCCGTACACGGCTCCGCCAATCCAGTTACGGGAACTTGAAGACCGCCTGCGATCGAGTCCTGGCTTGAGCCAGAAAGCACGTGTCAAGACTGCATACGAATCAATCGGCGAATCCGTTCGACTCCCGCACGTATTCGGCGGCGGAATGGTTCGCCTCGGTGACGACTGCGCGGCTCTGCAAACCGCGGACGGCTGGTTGCTGTTCGCGATGGAGGGACTCATTGAACGGTTCGTAAACGATGCGCCGTGGTTCGCCGGTTATTCTGCGGTGATGGTCAACCTAAGCGACATATCGGCAATGGGTGGCCGCCCGATGGCCGTCACCGATGCACTCTGGCTCGGCTCCGAAGCAAAGGCGCAAGAGATCTGGGCCGGGATGCTCGCAGCCTCGCTGGCTTACGGTGTACCTATAGTCGGCGGCCACACCGCATACGGCAGTCAGCGGACGAATCTCGCTGTATCGGTTCTCGGCCGAGCAAATCAACTCCTGACCACGTTCGATGCCAAACCGGGAGATAAATTGTTGGTGGCGATTGACATGCGAGGTGAATTATTTAACGACTACCCATTCTGGGACGCGAGCACGCTCGCTCCGTCTCAACAGCTTCGCGATAATCTTGAGCTCATGCCTAAGCTGGCGGAGGAGCGCCTCCGCAGTGCTGGGCGCGATATCAGCATGGGCGGAATCGTCGGTACACTCATCATGATTCTGGAAAACTCTGGAGTCGGTGCGCTTATCGATCTAGAGGCTATACCGCAACCCGAACATTTACCGCTCGATCTCTGGCTGAGCTGTTTTCCGAGCTACGGGTACATCCTGAGCGTCGCGGAGCAGCACGCAGAGGAGGTGCGAAACCGGTTCCTCGCCCGGGACCTAGCTTGTGAAGCCGTCGGCACAGTGAGTTTGGAGCGAGTTCTGGATTTCCGGTTGGGATCCGAACAAGGGCGTTTCTGGGAGTTTTGATACGCATTCCTACTCCTGACTTCTTGATTTGTTGAATTCGTGGTACACTGGTTTCGTCTGATTTCTCATTCTTATGAAGAAGTTCGTTGTCCTCATCTTTGCGGTCGCTGGTCTGGCGTTCCTCTCCGAACCCACGGCGCGGGCCGGTGTTAGCTTTGCCTTTGGATTCCCCATCCCGTTCCCGGTCTTCTACGGACCCGGCTATTACAACCCCTACCCCTACTACGGTTATTATCCCGGGTACGCCTACTATGGCGGGTATTACGGACCGTATTGGCGCCGCGGGTATTCCTACGGTCGAGGCTATTACGGTAATCGCTACTACGGCCGCGGCTATTACGGTCGAGGATACTATGGTCGAGGATATAACGGGCACGGTAATAATGGCAATTGGCATCACTGATTCCCAGAGAAGGCCGCTGGCAGAAAGCCCTTGATTCAGCGTATTATGGGCTGAAACTGTATACTTGCAGGCATTAAATCCCGCCGTCAATTGGGTTTTGCACTGCTTTGAACACAACAATCAGCTAAGATGAGTACAGAACCAAATAAAGAAGAGTCGGTGAAGAAAAATACCGAAGATGTCGAAGTAAAAATCGTTCCTGAAGGAACTTTCGGAGGCACCATCGAGAAGCCTATTATATATAAGGAGGGCGAGCCGGTACCAGAGGATACCGGGGATCAGGGTGGAGGCCAAAACTAACCGTTTGCCACAGCCTGCATCGCTCACAAATCTCTAAGGATTTCTGAGCGATGCAGGCTAATGGTACGGCCATGAACCGACCCATTCCCAGAACAGGCTGGACGCTTATGGTACATTGAGGCTGGCTGCTTGCGTCAGCCCGCTTCGCGATTAGGCTTGATTCATGGGTTCCCCCAAAAACCACACGGGACCGCCAGAATACTCGTCACGGCGTTTTACCTGGATGATGGGGAACGCCCTGAGGTTGAAATGTCCAACCTGCGGAGAACGGCCGATGTTCGTTCCGTGGCAACAAGTGCGCAGTTTGCGGGATTGGTTTATGCCGCTCGACGGTTGCCCACGCTGCGGTTACCCGTTTGAACGTGAGCCCGGATATTACCTGCTTTCCATCTTCGCGATCAATTACGGTGTCGCGGCGATACTGGGCCTGGTGATTTACCTGGTGCTGGATTTCTGGGCGCGGTTACCTATCTGGGCAGTCCTGACGCTCACGATACTTCCAATACCGCTTTTCAACCTTTGGTTTGCTCGTCATTCGAAGGCCCTGTTTCTCGCATTCGACCTCTTTTTCGATCCGCATCAGGGAGAAGACGATGACGGCGACCAGCGTCTCAGGTCTCCCTCGCCGTCACCAAAGACCCCCGATCTTGAACCGATTCGCAAGCTTTGACACTAGCTTGTCAACCCGGCGAATCGATGCGATATGCCTGAATGGAGTGGTTGATCCATTCAGCTCTGGCAGCATTCATAATCGTGACGCCCTGGAAAATCGTGGGCTGGTCAGGAAGCGCAATTTTTTCAATCCGCTTCTTCCTCCAATGGGTCGCTTCTGAGCGGGCGAAGAAAAGCATTATCCCAGTTGGGTTCTGGGAATGTAGCCTCTTGGGCAGCATGCTGGCGCTAAGCTATTTCGCCTTCTACCGGCGAGATTCCGTCGGGGTAATCATGACGTTAGCGCCTCTGCCTCTCTATATCAGGAACCTTTACCTGAAATGGCGAGAGGTGCTCAAAGACAAGCGTATGGAAAATAAGACGCAAACGCCCAAGGATCCTGAGATCGCGGCACGGTAATCTTGTTTTATGATTTATTTCGACAATAACGCCACGACCCAGGTCGATCCCGAGGTGCTGCAACAGATGTTGCCGTTTCTGCAAGATCAATACGGAAATCCGTCGAGTGTGTACTCGTTCGGAAAAAGGGCGGCGAAGGCCGTGAACATCGCGCGAGAGCAGATTGCGGATTTGTTGCGATGCGAACCGTCTGAGATCGTATTCACCAGCTGTGGGACGGAATCCGACAACAGCGCAATTCAGTCCGCTCTGCTGATCGACCCGGATCGTAAGCACCTGGTGACTAGCAGAGTGGAACACAGCGCTGTCGTCAAACATGCCGAAGCCCTGGCTAGACGGGGTTATGAAGTCACCTGGCTTGACGTTGATTCTGAGGGGTTAATTGACTTGGACGAGCTCGAACGAGCCATTCGGGATGACACCGCGATAGTTTCCCTCATGTGGGCCAACAACGAGACCGGTGTCCTTTTCCCGATCGAAGAAGCCGCTGAAATTTGCCGCTCGAAGGAAACCGTTTTTCATACTGACGCAGTTCAAGCGATCGGAAAAATCGACATCGATCTACGTCGGATTCCGATCAATTTCCTCTCGCTTTCCGGGCACAAGCTACATGCGCCAAAAGGTGTTGGAGCGTTGTATATAAATCGGAAGACCAGATTCAATCCCTACATCATCGGCGGCGGCCAGGAAAATAAGAAGCGTGGCGGCACCGAAAATACGGCCTCTATTGTCGGCCTGGGGAAGGCGGCTGAAATTGCTTACGCCGCTCTTCGGGACGAGAACACTCGCGTCAAGGCGTTGCGCGACCGTTTCGAACAAGGGGTCCTCGGCGCCGTACCATCTGTCCAGGTCAACGGTCATCGCTCACGTCGACTGCCGAACACGTCGAACCTAGCCATTGAAGGCATTGATTCGGAAGGGATGCTCATGCTTCTGGATCAAAAGGGGCTCTGCTGTTCTGCGGGATCAGCTTGTACGGCGGGCTCCTTGGAACCGTCGCATGTATTACGGGCGATGGGCTATTCGACTGATCGTGCCCGGGGGAGCCTCCGATTCTCCTTCGGCCGTTTTAATTCTGAAGCGGAGATCGATCAAGCGCTTCGTATTATTCCGAACGCTGTCGAAAAACTGCGGTCAATGAACCGCGGATTCCTGGCTGCGTAGCCTGCGTCGCTCCCAAATCCTTGGTTTTTCAAGCTAGTTGGCGAAAGCAACGCTGGGGTGGCTGGATGTCCGAGCTTTACGGCACACGAATTACAGATGAGGACACAGACCGAATCGACGCTGAAGCTGCGGGTGCCCGGCGCTATAACCGAGCAAGCGCCAGCTGTGTTTATTCGCCGTTGAGCTCGTCGACCCCTTGTGCGTCCAAGGGTAAAAATCACCTTTTCGATCGGCCTTCAGGCACTAGAATGGTCGAAATCCGCTGCGGCATTCCGATCCAAATAATTTCAAAAAAACGTTGCCTTAGACATACCCGGAACAACATTATGTTCTTATGAACATGCGGCGCTCAAGTTTGGATTCCCTGCAAGATATCGGACGGAATGTTCAGCAATGAGTACGCTGTGGAGATTTCTTTACCTTCCGGGGAGGTGCTCTCCCTCTACGTCGATAAGAGCCTTGTAAGACGTAGCGGCGATAAAGGGGAGTTGCTCGTCTCTGTCGTCGATACTGGCCTCCCTGGAGGGGAAAGAACGGTACTGCTGCCTGCTGAATCAATGGAGGGTCCACGTTGGGCTCGCTTGCCAGAGCGAGATCTAGCTGCTGCATGATCCTGAGTAATACTGCGATTCTCGAAGCGATGGATAGAGGCGCTTTAACGATTGAACCTTTGGCCGGAAGAGACCCTTCTGCTTCTCCTTTCAACACCAGCGCGGTTGATCTTCGGTTAGGAACAGAAATTTTGGTCCCTATTGCGGATCAGCCGCTTGCACTGGATTTAAGAAGACCGGGAATTTCCTCGTTTCTCCATCAGCATTCCACAAAATGTACGATCTCAGAGGACCAGCCGTTCACACTTAGAAAAGGGACGTTTGTCCTCGGCAACACGATGGAAAAAGTAAAGTTCCCCCTTCTGACAGAACAGCAATGTTACAGTGCGCGTGTCGAAGGCAAAAGCTCACTTGCGAGATGCGGTATCC
>DASXBV010000036.1:0-16315 GCA_036491515.1 Chthoniobacterales bacterium | reverse complement strand
TCGAGCCGTCGATCGCCAGTCGTTGTGATGATCCGGATGATTGCTGCTGGTCTCTCAGGGAGGCGCTCAACCGCCTGCTTTGTTAGCTCAGCCTGAGCCAATGCCAACCGGCTGCCGCGACTCCCGAGTATAATCGTCTTCACGTTTGCGGGCGCTCGATCGCCGCCGATGAAATCACTCTCTCAGAAACTCGGTTCAGCCAACCTTCAAAATCGCAGACATGCTTTTCGATCAAGCTATCGCAGGCGTCCATTTCTTTCTTACGTGCCTCAAGTGTCCGATCCGCAATCGACCGCAGCGAATCCAAATCATATACGTAGACGTCGTCCAGTTGATGGACCGTCGGCTCCACATCGCGGGGTATCGCAAGGTCGATGATGAAGAGCGGCCGACCCCGGCGCGTGCGCAAAATTGGCTCAATCTTAGCCCTCGTTACAACCGCGTGCGGGGCGGCAGTAGAGCTTACAAGAATGTCCAGGTCCCGGAATTCCTGTTCCCAATCGTCAAATCGAATAGCTCTACCCCCCATGGCTTCGGCGAGGGCAACTGCTTTGTCATACGAGCGATTCGAGACAAACAGTTGCTTAGCCCCACGCGATTGAAAACTCCTGGCCGTTCTCTCGCTTGTTTCGCCTGCGCCCAGGATCATAATTTTAGAGCCGGCGAGGTTCCCAAAGATCTGTTGAGCCAGATCCACGGCAACAGAACCAACCGAAACACTTCCCCGAGTGATCGCCGTTGATGAACGCACCTGCTTGCCCACCTGGAACGCCTTCTGGAAAAGCCGGTTTAAGACCCTCCCGGTTGTTCCGGACTTAGCCGCGATCTCATAGGCGCGTTTGACCTGTCCAAAGATCTCCGTCTCTCCGACGACCATGGATTCCAAACCCGAAGCCACCCGAAACAGATGCCGAATGCTGGGGATAGCCGGCAGTCGAAAGAGATGCTGGGACTCCGTTGTCTCTATCGGACCGTAGAGATCATGAAAAAGCGGCTCGACAGCTAACTGCGAATCCGGGCTGACAATGTAGAATTCCGTTCGGTTGCAGGTCGACAGGAGGACGCTTTCGTCGACGCTACGAATCTGCGCGAGCCGCGTCAACGAATCCGTCAGTGCTGAGTCCGGGATCGCAAAACGCTCCCGGACCTCGACGTTCGCTGTCTGATGGCTGATGCCGAAACAGAAAATATTCATCTAAAGCGATGGACGATCCGAGATGAATCGAATCCCCCAGAACGTGCTCAACAGCAAGCTAAACGCGACGATCGACAGGGTCGCAATCCATTTGCCCGCCACGGCATGCCGAACTCGGGCAACTAAGATACCGCCGTAAACGCACCACACGGCGACAGACCAAGCCGCCTGCATCCAGTCAATGCGTTGACCAATCAGAAATCCCGTGGCGAGACCGACCGTGAACAGCGTGAAGCCCAACCATAGCAGCCGAGAATTTGCCACCGACAGCGCCGTGATTGGCGGAAGCCGAAAAAAGATCGAGCTTGGTTGCCGAGTCTTCAATTGCTGTTCCTGAATCAGGTACATGATGCCGGCGATGCATGCCAACGCGAACGCACCGCAAGCGACCATGGAGAATGAAGTGTGCGCCTCGAGCCAAGGATTGACCTTGATTTTTCTGGCCGTCTCCTCCTCCGGCGAAAGAGACACCGCCAGAACCAGTAACGCGGACGCCACCGGCGCAGTAAAAGCTCCCATCAACGAGAGTCGATAGGTCGAACCGATGACTAAGTAGATCAACACCATCGACCAGGTCATAAAGACCAGCACCTCGAAGCGATTCGTTATTGGACAACGCCCGATCGCGTGCCCACGATCAAATAAGAAGATCGTCGTAAACAAGAAACCGGTACAGATTGCCAAAAACGTGATTCGCGGTGTTAGAAATCTGTTCGTGGCCAATGAATAAACCGAATATCCGAAGCCAAGAAGATAACAAACCAAGGCTAACTCAACCCAAAAACGGTCGGACAAACTCATAGCGGTGAACACTCAATAGCAACGGACCAAACGCTCTAGACCCTCCCAATCGTTCCATAAATCAACTCGTACTCTCAAACTAGGAGAACTCAAGCACTCGAGCACTCAAGAACTCAAGAATGGCGGATGCGAAATTCCGAACGAGGTATTGTTCTTCTCGATTTTCTCGGCTCCTGAGTCCTTGAATTCTTGATTCTGCTGAACAACACCCTTGCTCAGCCAAAATCGTGGAGGGGCGTTGCTTGCAACGCCGAGGGAGCCGCAAGCGGCTCCCCTCCAGGAGCCGTCCGCAACTACAAACTTTTTCAGTGGAATCAATTCTTGAGCCCTGACCGCCACTGCCCAGGAAATTTTATTGATGTTTCATTGACGTTGGCCGTCATTCGTTCAGGTTCGTTGCTCATGGGTCAGGTTAACGTCGAGCAGATTAAGTCCGCTATCCGAGATATTCCGGACTTCCCGAAGCCCGGGATTCTTTTCAAAGATATAACACCCATCCTGGGGGACGGAAAATTATTCAAATGGGTCATTGATCGCCTTGCGGAGGAGGCCCATAAGGTGAATCCATCGAAAATGGTTGGAATCGATGCGCGGGGGTTTTTGTTCGGAGCGGCGGTCGCTTACGAGTTGGGCGTGGGCTGCGTCCCGGTCCGAAAAAAAGGGAAACTCCCATTCAAGACGATCGGTTCCTCCTACCAACTCGAGTACGGTACCGCCGAGGTTGAAATGCACATCGACGCCATCACTGCGGGTGAACGAGTGGTCCTGATCGATGATCTGCTTGCCACCGGCGGCACCTCGGGCGCGGCAGTCAATCTGGTGCAAAAAGTTGGCGGCATCGTTGGTTCGGCGCTTTTTTTCATCGAATTAGCCTTCCTGAACGGACGAGAGAAACTCCCTCCCGACATATCCGTGTACTCAATGGTGCAGTTCTAAAGTGAAGAAGCCAGGAGTTCAGAATGCGGTAAGCAAAGCGTCCCGCTTTACCCTCTTCGTAAGCAAAGCGTCCCGCTTTGCCTTCTCCGTGAACGAACCTCCTCGATTTGGCTCTTCGAGTATAAACGCAATCCGGCACGCTAGGCCTCCTTCGCTACGCTACGGCGCGCCCTCGTCTTGCGGCCAGCATAGTCGGACAACTTGGCCGCGACGTAGGCCTTGCGGAGTCGGGCTTACCGCGGGTAAAGCGGGACGCTTTACTTACCGCGTCCTGAATTCCTGAACTCCTGCAACTCCTGAACTCCTGACTCCTGATCCCTTCTCATGCTCAGGTTCGTCGCGAAAAGAGTTCTTGGTTTGATACTCATCCTCTTCTGCGTCATTACGATCACCTTTTTCCTTGTCCGTCTGATGCCGGGCGGACCATTCGACCGGGAACGAAAGTTGCCCGAACACATCGAAAAACAGCTTCTTGCCAAGTACAAATTAGATGGGCCGCTCCCCGAGCAATACATCAACTATCTTGGAGATCTGCTGCGCGGCGATCTGCGACTCTCGACGAAATACCGGAGCCGGTCCGTCAACGAAATACTGGCCGACAGCTTGCCAGTCTCGGGACTGTTGGGTGGAATCGCCTTTTGCGTCGCTACCATCGGAGGCGTTTTGCTGGGATCACTGGCCGCAGCAAAGCAGCACACCTGGATTGATCGGAACGCGATGCTGGCTGCGTTGCTCGCGATTTCTTTGCCCCCCTTTGTGATCGGCCCGCTCCTGGTACTCGTCTTCGCGATTTACATTCCACTGTTCCCGGTCGGCGGCTGGGGTACTCTCCAGAGTCTCGTCCTTCCTTCAATCACGCTCGCTGCGCCTTACACCGCTTACATCGCTCGTCTTACCCGGGCAAGCATGCTTGAGGTATTGACGCAGGATTACATTCGCACGGCACGCGCGAAGGGTCTCAGCGAAAGTGCGGTGATCTACAAACACGCCCTGCGTGTGGCAATTCTTCCGGTGGTTTCATTTCTCGGTCCGCTGGCGGCTAACTTGTTAACCGGCTCCATAGTAGTGGAAAGTATCTTCAGTATCCCTGGGGCTGGCGGTTTTTTCGTCAATTCAGTGCTGAATCGAGATGGATTTCTGCTCGCAGGGGTTGTGATCGTATACTGCACGCTTCTGGTGCTATTTAATTTGGTGGTCGATGTCCTTTACGGTTTCCTGGATCGCCGCATCACACTGTATGACTGATTCCCGCTCCCCCTGGGTCAAGCTTCGTCGGAATCCTGCTGCGGTTGTTGCAGCGTTTATCCTCGTTATCATTGCCCTAGCGGCCATTTTTGGACCGGGTCTCCTGCCGGCCGGCGCCGGCGAAGTCACGCGTAATAGCTTTCTACCGCCTTCCGACCAGCATCTCTTTGGGACTGACCTGAACGGCCGGGATCTGCTCTACCGGGTTCTGCTCGGAGCCCGGATTTCATTGCTCGTGGGGATCGCCGGTGCGCTGGTCAGTTTTGCCGTCGGCATCATCTATGGAATGATTGCGGGCTATGTCGGCGGTCAAGCTGACTCCGTCATGATGCGGGTGGTAGACGTGGTATACGCTATTCCGAGACTCATTTTCCTGCTCGTCCTAATTAGTGCGCTGGACCCGATTCTTCGCCGCTCAATGGAAAGTCATGGGTTGCAAGCGCTCATCGGATATTCGAAAATCATTATCTTGATTCTTTGCCTCGGGTTGACCGAATGGCTCACGATGGCGCGGATTGTCAGGGGACAGATACTCAGCCTCAAATCGCAGCAATTCGTGGTAGCCGCCCGCAGCATCGGTCAGAGCCATTTCAACATCATTTTTCAGCATCTTTTGCCGAACCTGCTCGGGGTGGTGCTCGTTTACCTGACACTGACGGTCCCGGCTGTCATCCTGGACGAATCCTTTCTCAGTTTCCTTGGCGTCGGTGTCCAAGCGCCTCTGGCAAGCTGGGGATTGTTGCTGAGTGATGCAGCGCAGGTCATCAATCCTCTCAAAGGTTACTGGTGGCTGTTGGTGTTCCCGGCTATTGCCATGTCATTGACGCTTTTGGCCCTGAACTTTTTAGGGGATGGTCTGCGTGATGCCCTCGATCCAAGGCAACGAAGATAGCCTGCATCGCTCGCAAATCTCTAAGGATTTGTGAGCGATGCAGGCTGACGCCTGATATGCGAATAATTGAATCTGTTACCCGGATGCAACGGCTCAGCCGGCGGCTGCCCCGGCCACTGATCCTCGTGCCCACCATGGGAGCCCTTCATGAGGGACACCTTGCCCTTGTCGATCGTGCGAAGCGCCTTGCGGGACCGAATGGATCTACGGTTGTCAGCATTTTTGTAAATCCGACACAATTTGGCCCTAGGGAAGACTATCAAAAATATCCTCGTCCCATTAAACGCGATTGCTCATTGCTCCGAGGAAGGAGATGCGACGTACTGTTCGCACCAGCAGCTTCAGAAATGTATGCGCCCGATGCATCCATTATGGTAAACGAATCGGCGCTCGCAGCGGCAATGTGCGGAGCTTCTCGTCCCGGCCATTTCGCCGGTGTCTGCACCGTCGTTACGAAATTGTTCCATCTTGTCCAACCCGATTCCGCGATCTTCGGCGAAAAGGATTTTCAGCAGTTGGCGATTCTGCGCCGAATGGTTCGCGACCTGAATATTCCCGTGCGCATCGTGGGGCATCCTACGATGCGAGAATCGGACGGATTAGCGCTAAGTTCTCGGAACGCCTATCTCAGCGCAGAAGAACGGCAGCAGGCCCCGCTGATTCAACAGGCTCTGCGTGAAGCTGAGCAAGAATTACGAACGCGGGCCGTTTCACGGCGAGCTCTGGAGAACTGGATGCGACGCCGCATCGAACGAGGATCGCTCGCCAAGGTCGATTACGTCGTGGCGGTCGATCCGGAAACGCTTCAGCCCAAAGAGCCAAACACGCTGCCGGTGCTTCTTGCTGCGGCCGTCTTTTTTGGCGCAACGCGCCTCATCGATAATCTCTTGGTAGAGTGAGATTGCGAAGTTTACAATGTGCGTAGGCGAAGCCCGAGGGTAGGGCGAGGCTCCGTCCGAGCCGTGACCGGCTGCTCGGCTCGGACGGAGCCTCGCCCTACCAACGGGCTTCGCTTACATACAACGTAAACTTCGCAATCTGATGGATTTCTTAGAAGAACTAAAATCTTCCGTGCTATGCGGCGACGGAGGGATGGGGACCGAATTGATGTCGGCGGGAGTCCCGGTTGACGTCTGTTTCGAAGAACTGAACGTTTCCGCTCCCGAGGTGGTCTCGCGAATTCATGACGCGTACGTACAAGCCGGCGCTCGGCTGATCGAGACGAATACCTTTGGCGCAAACGGTGCGCGCCTTTCAAAACATGGACTGCAAAATCGCGTCAAAGAATTGAACCAGGCGGCAATCCGATTGGCGCGCCAGTCCATCGACCGGCGCCCAATTTATTTAGCCGCCAGCATTGGACCCCTGGGTATCAGAGACCCTCAAACAGAGTGTCAAACTACCGATCGGGCGGCCTTGTTCCGAGAACAAGCGGAAGCGATTCTGGGTGCGGGGGTCGATGTTATTTTCCTGGAGACATTCCTGGATTTTGACGAAATCCGGATCGCTCTCGACGCCGTGAGGAAATTCGATAACAAGATCCCCGTGATCTGTTCGATGGTTCCCTCCGAGGAAGGCCGACTGCCTTCCAGCCTGCCAATCACCCAGGCGTTTCGAGAACTGGTCCGACTTGGTGCTAACGTCGTTGGAGTCAATTGCGTCACTGGTCCGCACGCCATGCTGCGCATTTTGCGACGGATTCCGAGTGAATTTTTGATCAGTGCGTTTCCAAATGCCGGGTATCCCCGCTATCAAAACGGGCGTTTTCTTTATAACGCTGCGCCGGAATACCTCGGCCAAGCGGCAAAAGAGTTTGTCGCGCAAGGCGCGAGCCTGATCGGCGGCTGTTGCGGCGTTGGACCCCAGCACATTCGAGAAGTGGCAAAAGCGATTGCCGGATTGAGGCCGATTCGCTCGAAGCCGGTTGTCCAATGGATTGCTGAACCTGAATTGAAAGTCGAGAGAAGGCCAGCGGAGACCAGTATCCTGGATCTAATGGCCAGCGGTCAGACGGTGGTGGTCACCGAGCTCGATCCGCCAAAGACGCTCGATCTCGAAAAATACTTCACGGCGGCCCAGGCCCTAATTGATGCCGGGAGCGACGCTATCACATTGGCGGACAATTCGCTCGCGATTCTTCGCGTCAGCAACCTCGCAATTGGTGCGATCCTCAAGCAGCAATACAATATCATGCCGCTACTGCACATCAGCTGCCGAGACAAAAATCTGATCGGGCTACAGAGCGAACTGATGGGAATCGCCGCACTCGGCATCAGACACATCTTGCCTTTGACTGGAGACCCTGCCAAATTCGGCGATCATCCGGGGTCATCTTCAGTATATGATGTTAACTCCATTCAACTAATGGAGATCATCCGCGGTTTGAATAAAGGCTACAACTTTGCGGGCAAGAATATAAAATATCCCACGAATTTCGTTATGGGTTGCACGTTCAATCCTAACGCCAAAAATCTCGACGCGCAGATCTCACGACTTGAGCGCAAAATCGCAGCCGGCGCCGGCTATGTAATGACCCAACCGGTTTTCGATCAATTTCTCGTCAAACAGTTGCATACCCGAACGAAGCATCTCGGCGTCCCGATTTTGACCGGCGTTTGGCCGTTATTGAACGGAAAGCAGACCGAATTTTTACATCATGAGGTTCCCGGAATTATCATCCCGGATGAAATCAGGTCCCGGATGGCGGGAACGGAAGGACAAGAAGGACGGCGCAAAGGCGTTGAAATCGCTAAGGACGTGGTTCACGCCGTTATGGAATATTTCCCTGGGATTTATCTGATCACCCCTTTCCTCGCATATGACACCACCGCCGAGCTCGCACAGTTCGTCCGTAACTTATCATAGGATCCCATGGTCCTGGATTTTTCAAGGGGGCGGACTGGTTCTCGCTCTGGTCGCCCTGTTCGCCGTATCCACAAAATATCCGATCGTCGACTGGATTGGCGATGTGCGCGAATATGTTCAACAGCTCGGTTTTTGGAGCGGTATCGTTTACCCGATCACCTACGCGCTGTGTAACTTATTATTATTGCCCGGCGGAATCCTCAGCATGGGCGGGGGATTCTTTTTTGGGATCTGGTGGGGATTTTTTCTAATTTTAGCAGGAAACCTTCTCGGAGCGACGTTTGCATTCGTGATCGCCAGAAAGGTTGGTCGGCAGCGAATCGACAGATTACTTTCCAACAATCGCAGATTGCGAATCCTGGATGGGGCTATAGAACGTCACGGCTGGAAGATCGTGGTATTGTCACAACTCAACCCGCTGGCGCCCTCCAGCCTTCTAAATTATCTTTACGGCTTGACCCGCGTGCGACTCAGCCGCTGTCTAGTCTGGGTGGCGCTCGGTCAGAGTCCAGGATTGTTTCTATACGCGTTCATCGGTACCCTTGGTCAATTCGGCGTCGACATGGCGCGAGGGACGAGAAAGCCGGATTTGCACGACTATCTGCTGTGGGGTACGGGGTTCGTTGTCACGATCGTGACGACCTATCTACTTGGCCGGCTCGCACGGCGGATAATGGGAGAAGTAGAATCTGAGATGAGTGACCAACCTTGACTCAGGCGAGTTAGCGACTACTTTTCTCAGGTCGGTCTAGCGAAAGCAATGTGTGCCCAAGGTGATGCCCAAGACGCGGACTTCGCGATTTATCTCGACTACGGGATTGATTGTTGCTTCGGTAGTTCGGGCGACCTCGCGATCAGCGAAAATGGGATCGTGCTAAGGTCACGCTGGCGCTTTCCTCTCGGAACGCAACTAGCCATCCGCATCTGCGCTCATCCTATTGGTCCTGAAGACTACCCGGTTTGCGAGGAAGTGACGGGTATGGTCGTGAGCTGTGAGCGCATCGAGGAACGGGCTTCGAGCTTCGAAGCGACGATTCTTTTCCTCGATGTCACCCAACCGGCCCAGGAGGGCCTCGGCCGCGTAGCAGACCGCCTCGAGTTGACCGACCAGATCAGCTAGGCTTGCAGGGGGCAAAGTAGCATACGCTTCCAGCCTGTGTTCGCCCCGAAAGCATTCGGGGCTCTAGGGTTTGGGCATTCGGGAAAGCTTTTTCAAGCCAAGACGGGCACGTCCTTCCCACGTTTGCTCTGCGGCCCGCAGGAGCGCATCCCTACCGCTGGCCTATGCTGCTTTGGTATCGGCTTTGTTCGAGCCTACGGCAGCCACAAGCTTTGAAGCCCGGCTCTTGCGACGATTCGCGAGGTTCTGATGAACGATGCCGCGCTTCGCCGCCTTATCAAGTCGGGACGCCAAGACATTCAACTCGATCTGCGCTTTGGCCTTGTCACCGGACGCAACCGCCGCTGTCAGCCTTTTTTGCTGACCCTTCAATCCGGTCAGAACGCTCTTATTCAGTACAGTGCGCTGTTCGGCTTGTCTTTTTCGTTTGGAGGCAGATCGTGTGTTCGCCATATCGCTGGTTCCGGAAGAGCACTGAAACTATCACCTCGTTTAACCGTGTCAACCTCCCCCATCGTGGGCCGGATCGGAACTCTTTGATGAAGGCCGATTCAACAGAGCGTTGAACACGCGCCTGGGCAAACTGTTGCCATTCTCTTCTTGTTCCAAGTTGATCACCGCGTTTCGCTTCGCCTCCTCCCAGATCGCAGGAAAACCCGGGGAGCTGGAAACCATAATGCGCTCGGCCCGTGCGTATATCTCCAGCTCCCTCTGTAACCGCTTGTCCGGGAACTGGTTCAAGTTCGCGACTTTAATTCGGAGATTTTCGTTTTGCTGTCTGAACTCCTGGAGATCCTGACGCAACCGGTTGGTCGCCTCAGCTTCGAGTTCGAGCTTGTCCGCAAGGTGCCGCTTCAAACGTCTGACTTCACCCTTCGTCTCCCACAGACGATTGATCGCGAAAACGATGCCTATTAGGCCGAGGAAGAGACCAATGCCAAGGCCCCAGTAGAAATAATTGTTCAGGAAGTGCATAACGTTCGTGGACCGGGCAAACTAACCTCTCTTGTGTTGGGATCAAGGCCAACAACGACTGCCAGCCTTTGATTCCCTTCTTCAATCGTACTCGTACTCGAACTCGTCCTCGTCCTCGATCTTTGACTGTTGCCGTGGCCAAAAGCGCTTCCCACCAGAAAACAGCGATCGTAAGCGAAGGCTCTAGCCTTTGCCCACACGGCGCAACATGGCTGGCAAAAGGCTGGAGCCTTCGCTTACTCGATCTTAGACCGTTGCGGGCCCAAAATGGCTTTGCGGTCCGAGAGAACTGCGATCGATGGAACAAGGCGCCGCATTCCTCGTTCTTAGAAACCGCGAGTACGAGGACGAGTTCGAGCACGAGTACGATTGGGTCCGACTGCCAGGGGGGAGAGTTGAACTCCCGACCAAGGGCTTATGAGTCCCCTGCTCTACCACTGAGCTACCCTGGCATTTCTCAGATCTCGAAAGACGCTCAAACTAAGGCACCTCGCTCCTGTTTCAAGTCAGATTCCAGATTGCCTTTTACATCGCGAGCGATGCTGGCGCGACTTCAAAGTCAAAGTAAGCCTTCTAGTGTTCTGTCCCCGAAATAGCATGTATTTTGATCGCAACAAATACATGCTATTTCGGGAACAGAACACTCCTTGATGAAAATTGCCATCGTTCACTACACTTCGTGGCCTGTTATTGGGGGGGTGGAAAGTGTGATCCATCAACATGCGCAGCTGATATCACGGCACGGCCATGAAATCGCGATATTGTGCGGCGAAGGTACCGCTTTTGCCAAAGAGATTCCAACCGTAGTTGTTCCTGAACTCGGTTCTCGCGACCCATGTGTAAGGGCCGCACAACGCGAGGCCTACGATGGCCGCCCCGGTCAAGCCTACTTCCGTCTCCTGGAAAAGTTGCAAATTCAGTTCTCCCAATTCTTCAGGGAATTCGATCGTGTTATCGTACACAACATATTCACCATGCCGTTCAATCTGGCCGCAACCCAAGCGCTCAGCGGCTTCGCGGAACAGGGCGTGAAGACGATCGCTTGGACCCACGATCTGGCAGCTGTAAACCAGGACTACAAGGTTCCTGCTGATCGGGCGTTTGACCTTATCCGGGAACGTCACACACGGGTCAAGTATGTCACGATCTCCGAAGCTCGTGCGGCGGAGTTTAAAAAACTGACTGGCTCCGATGTTGATGCCATCATTCCCAATGGCCTGGACTTCACCGGCACGTGCGGGATTACTCCAGAAGTAACGGAACTCGTGCACGATGACTTGGCCACCTCGATGATCCTCTTCTATCCAACACGGATTTTAGAACGAAAGAATATCGCGTTCGCTCTCCAGATCGTTCGAGCGCTCCGAGACCTTGGTGTTAAGGTGCGTTTACTCATTTCGGCAGCTCAAGATCTCCACAACCGCTCCAGTGCTGAATATTTTATCGGGCTCAAGCAATTGGCCGCAGATCTCCAGATCCAGGACTCGGTCTCATGGGTAAACGATCTCTTTTTTGTTGACCAGGCGCAGTTGCACAGCCTGTACAGTGTCGCCGACGGGATTCTCTTCCCTTCCAGACAGGAAGGTTTCGGTCTGCCGCTGCTCGAAGCCGCGGCTTATCGTTTACCGGTGTTCTGTTCGAGCATCGAACCATTGAAATCGATCGCACCTTCGGGCACACTGTTGTTCGACCTACAAGACGCCCCAAAAAATGTTGCAAAGAAAATTCGTAACGCGCTTGGAAATGACGACATTTTCAAGAGCCGAAAACAACTGTTGAGCAATTACTCCGCAGAACGGCTTTTTCGGGATAAAACAGAACCATTCCTCCAGGATTTATCATGAATGCCACGCTTGCCCCACACGATATTCACCGGCTCCTGAATGCCGAACATGACGACCCATTTGGTGTCCTTGGGCTGCACAACATCGATGGACTTTGGGTCGTGCGCGCGTTTCGACCCGACGCCAAAGAGCTGACGATTGTGGATCGGTACCGCGCAGATCGTCAGTTTCCGGCAAATCGTCTAGCGAAAGAAGGTTTGTTTGAGGCGCAGCTAACCGGTGTAACGGAAGCTTTCGATTATTTGTTGCAGGTCACGACCTGGTCTGGCGAGAGCTTCCAAATCAGTGACCCATATTCTTACGGGCCCATTCTCGGCGAACTGGATATGTACTTATATCGGGAGGGGAACCATTATGAAATTTATGACAAATTGGGCGCCCATCTGACCGAAATCAACGGACATGCAGGTGTGAGTTTTGCCGTTTGGGCGCCGAACGCACAGCGAGTCAGCATCGCCGGCGATTTCAACGGCTGGGATGGTCGAACCCATCCGATGCGAAAACGTCTGGAGTCGGGGATTTGGGAGCTTTTTATCCCGGGTGTCGTTGAAGGCGCCCACTACAAACTCGAAATGCGGAATTGCTTCGGTCAGGTTGTCCTGAAAAGCGACCCGGTGGCTTTCTATGGTCAGCACGGGATCCAGACCGCTTCGATGGTGTTCAACCTTGACCGTTTCAAATGGAGCGATGACGAATGGGTAGAGGCGCGAAAGAAAAAACAATGGCACAAAGAACCCGTCAGCATCTACGAAGTACATCTTGGATCCTGGGCCCGCGTTCCCGAAGAAGGCAACCGATACCTGAGCTACCTGGAATTTGCAGATCGCCTGATCCCGTATGTTAAGGGCTTGGGCTACACGCATATCGAACTCATGCCGGTGGCCGAGCATCCGTTCGACGGATCGTGGGGATATCAAGTGACAGGTTACTTTGCGCCAACCAGCCGATTCGGTAATCCCGATGAATTCCGGCATTTCGTCGATCGCTGTCACGAAAATGGGCTCGGCGTGATCATCGACTGGGTTCCTGGCCATTTCCCAAAGGACGCGCATGGTCTTGCCGAATTCGATGGAACTCGCCTCTACGAGCACGCTGATCCCCGCCAGGGTGAACACCGCGACTGGGGTACCCTGATATTCAATTACGGCCGAAACGAAGTGCGTAATTTTCTCGTGGCCAACGGCCTGTTCTGGCTAGACAAATACCACATCGACGGGCTTCGGGTAGACGCGGTGGCGTCAATGCTGTACCTGGACTACTCGCGTAAACCAGGCGAATGGGTGCCGAACGTGCATGGGGGGCGGGAGAATCTGGATGCGATTGAGTTCATAAAGCGCTTTAACGAAGTATGTTACGCGCGCTTTCCAGGAATCATGACCGTCGCAGAGGAATCCACCGCCTGGCCCGGTGTCTCCCGTCCCACTTATCTCGGCGGACTTGGATTCGGTCTAAAGTGGAACATGGGTTGGATGCACGATTTTCTGCTCTACATGAGTCGTGAACCAGTCCACCGCAGGTATCACCAAGGGGAAGTGACCTTTTCCATGATCTATGCTTTCCATGAACATTTTGTTCTCGTGCTAAGCCACGACGAAGTGGTGCACGGAAAAGGATCGCTGCTAAACAAAATGCCGGGCGATCCCTGGCAAAAGTTTGCCAATCTCCGCATGTTTTACGCCTGGATGTACGCGCACCCAGGTAAAAAATTGTTATTTATGGGCGGCGAAATCGGGCAGTGGAAAGAATGGAACTACAACGAAAGCCTCGATTGGCACCTGTTGCAGTATCCGTTTCACGACGGCCTCAGGCGCCTGACGCAACATCTTAATTATTTGTACAAGAGCGAACCGGCGTTCTGGGAGAACGATGATAGTTATCTCGGATTCGAGTGGATCGATTTTCACGACGCCGACAACAGCATCCTGACATTCCTGCGCAAGGCGGAGTCCGGTTCGACAATTTTGTTTGTGGTGAATGCTACCCCGGTGCCGAGGCATGCCTATCGTGTCGGCGCTCCCGGCGAGGGATGGTATGAAGAGATCCTAAACACTGACGCTAGTGTCTACGGAGGCAGCAACGTAGGAAATTATGGTGGTATGCATGCAGATCCGATCTCCTGGCAAGGACGCTCCCATTCCCTTAACCTGGCTTTGCCGCCCCTCGCCATGATCGGGTTCAAAAAGCACGCTTATCGCTAGGGGCGGAGGCGTGTCGGCGTATCGGCGTGTCGGCGTGACGGTAGGGATGCCGGATGGGGTAGGGCGAGGCTCCGTCCGAGCCGCGGGACGGCGCGTCAATCCGCGGCTCGGACGGAGCCTCGCCCTACCCCATCCGGTCGCGCCTTCGGCGTTTAGGTCCGCAGCCATTTAGGTTAGCGCTTCCACGACTATCAGGTGCCCTGAGTTCGTCTGCGAGCGCAGCCGCTCACTCCTTTCCGTGCATTCGGGCTCACCTTCATTGGGCGCGCGGTGCCGAATCGCGCGGCAGCGTGTCCACGAGCGTGTCCCTCGAGTCGCTGGTGCGATCCTCCACGACTGACTTCACGTCTCCGTCTGCCAGCTTTGTGCGAATCCTGTCACCCTCCTCCACGGCTTGTATTGACCGAACGATATGCCCATTTGCATCTAACGTGATCGAATACCCGCGCTCCAGCGTTTGCTGCGGACCAAGCAACCGGACTAAGTTGGCGAGTTCTGTAACCCGACTTTTCTGAAACTCGACACTCGAAGATACAATCCGCGTTAGGCGCATTTTCAAAGCGGCGAGTTCTCCTCGCTTCGCCTGCAGCAGACGATCCGAACGGAACGCCGAAAGAAATACCAACAGCTTTTCGATCTGGGATCGGCGCTGCTGGAAAACGCTCTTCCCAATTTGCACAAGGCGCATCTCCAAATGGTCTACCCGTTGCTGGCGTTCAACGATGAGCCGGCGCGGATCACGAAGATACGGCGTGCCTGTAAGGCGTTGCAATCGGATCTTCAGAATCTCCAGTGCTTGACGAATGAGCCGGTCCAGAGTCGAGGCCCGCGAGATAAGTTCGCCTTGCAACGCCCGAATGTCCGGAGCGACAATCTCGGCTGCCGCACTCGGAGTCGGCGCTCGCCGGTCGGCAACAAAATCTGCGATCGTAAAATCGATCTCGTGCCCGATCGCTGAGATCACGGGAATCCGCGAAAGAAAAATGCTCCGTGCGACCATCTCCTCGTTAAATTCCCACAGATCCTCCAGGCTCCCGCCGCCGCGACCGACGATCATCACGTCCACCTTCAATTCTAACGCTCGGGCATTGAGATAATCGATCATGTTCGAAATCTCTACCGCGGCGCCTTCCCCCTGAACGCGAACCGGGCAAATGAGAATTGAGAGCCAGGGACTTCGCCTCTGCAGGATGTTTAGCATATCCTTGACAGCCGCCCCGGTCGGGGAGGTCACCAGCGCCACACGTCGGGGAAACCGCGGCAGCGGCCGTTTTCGATCTGGATGGAAGAGGCCTTCGGCTTGGAGCTTGCGCTTGAGAGCTTCAAACTTCGCCTGGAGCAACCCTTGTCCTTTGGATTGTATCAATTGGACGATCAGCTGATATTGCCCTCTCGCTTCGTAGACTGTCACCTGTCCGAAAACTTGGACCTGCATTCCGTCGGAAAGCAGTATCCTGGTTTGGGCGCCATAAGATCGTGCGAACATGACGCACGCAAGTTGGGCGCGGTCATCCTTCAGCGTGAAGTAATGATGTCCGGACGATTGTTTCCGGTAGTTTGAGATCTCACCTTCGACCCAGACTTCGCCAATTCGGCCCTCGAGAACTTCCCGGACCGTGCGGGTGAGTTCGGATACGGTAAAAATTGAGGTCATTACATTCTGTCCGTCGCTAAACAGGGGTCTTTTTTCATCGGGCTTTGGCAGCTGGAGCTTTGCTCTCTGGGATGCATAAGGCGCTTATCGCTATGTGGTCCAAATGTATATTATGAAGAAGACGCATTGGCAAAGATGATATGAAGACTAACGGAGCGCCTAACGATTTCGATTGCGTGGTTAGCCATGACATGGTGGACTTCTTCGAAATAGCGTTCCAAATGGCTCAAGAGGAAATTTCAGCAAGGGAAACGGCTCCGTTTCGAAAAGTGGTTCAGATTTCCGCCATGGTCCACCCAGTCAAGGATTGGGCGTTTATCGCCCTGTGCGATGATGGGTCACTGTGGCTTTATCATGGCTCATGGTCGCGAATCGAAAATATACCGCAGACTATGTAATTCCGGAGCGGTTTAGCGGACCCGGTGGATCGTCAGCTTTTTCTCGATGTCTTCGCGAAAAAGGACTGAACCTGCTGCTCTACTTCAGTGCCGTTGCAGCGGGGGCATTGAACCCGTTTTTTGTCGTGCTCGCCGATAGTCATTGTGAGGGTGAAACTCTCGCCGCACTTTTTGCAAAGATATTCGTAAAGA
>DASXBV010000035.1:0-19672 GCA_036491515.1 Chthoniobacterales bacterium | reverse complement strand
GACCATGACGACCGGGTGGTACCCGGCCACTCGTTCAAGTTCGCCGCGACATTACAGGCTGCACAGGGGTGTACAAATCCGGTCCTGATTCGAATCGAAACCAAAGCCGGTCATGGTTCTGGCAAGCCGATTACCAAAGTCATCGAGGAAGAGTCTGACGTCCTGGCATTTATGTGGGACGCAATCGCGAGGTAGCCTCGCCCCATAAGCGCTAACTAACTTAACGAAGCGGTGATCTTCAGCCCCAAATGCTTTCGGGGGATGCAAAGTAGCATAGGCTTCCAGCCTGTATCGTGCAGCGATTGAGCGACGGCTTTGTGCCATTCCCGCAGTTTTCACAGGGTAATGCGCAGTGGTCTCTCGGTACAGGCTGGAAGCCATATGCTACTTTAATTCGGTGGCGCCTTCGGCGCTTAGGTCTGCAGCCATTTAAGTCAGCGTTTATGGCGCGTCGTCCCCGGCTCGGAAGGAGCCTCGCCCTACCGGAGCCTCGCCCTACCTCGCTTACACTAGTAAAATCGCCGGATTTCGTCCAGCATCCGGCGAACGTGGGCATAATCGTGACGCGGCTTGAGTACATGATAGCTTTTCCACGGATCCCCCCATTCCAGGATTTCAATAGTGACGCGGCGCACGCCCCAAACGTTCATTTCTGCCCAGGATGGACAATACAGGTCGATGGTGTTCCGTCCAGCCAATGCCCAACCGTAATCGTCGACTTGGTAGATCTGACCGGTGGCGAGGAGTAAGAATCTGGTGCCAGCCGGCCACCGGGACCAGTCAGCAGCCGCGCTCCGGATCGATCCGGGGTCGAGCGCTGTGCCCGCGGCGCTGGAATTGCCATAAGGCCGATGATCACTTTCCGTGTGAGTATAAGCGGTAGTCCGCACTTTCATAAACTGGCTGCGTGGCAGCGGTGGCTCGTATTCAGGAAGGGAGCGCCCCGCGCAACCAACGAAGAGAATCGACAACGCCGCGAATGCGACGAGGCGAACAGCTGGGAACTTCATGCGCGCCGATCATACCGGGATCCAAATAAAGAATGAATAAATTTTATTCTGAATTCTGACGGTTGCACGAAACTCGATTTTCGAATAAAAACGCGAGTCATGCGGCAGCGATGGATATTATTTTTGGCGCTTGTCTGGCTTGATTGCGCGACAGGCGAACAGGGGCTAGCTCTTGATTCGGAAGTACGCCGGGCTTTGCCGGTCGATCGGGATTCGTTTGCGGATCCTGGCGCGTCGGCGGCTGATTCTTCGGTCTCTGCGGGATATTCACGACCAGTAACGATTATCGGCCAAACTCCCCGGTCGCTGTCGGCGCTGCTTCTTTATCCGCCGAGTGCTCCGGCGACGGTCGCCAGCTCCGCGATCATGATCGACGCGAAAACTGGCGGAGTGCTTTTTTTCAAAAATCCGGATATCCCCCGGCAAGTGGCGAGCACGCAGAAGCTCTTAACGGCTCTGCTGGTCGCACAACATGGTGGGCTGGATCAAAGCGTCCGCGTGGCTCCGTCGGATTGTGCCGTCGAACCGACGAAGCTTGGGTTTAGGCCGGGCGAAGTTTATTCTAAAAGGCAACTCTTGGCTGCAATGTTGGTGCATAGCTGCAACGACGCTGCAGTTTGCCTGGCGCGCAACGACGCGGGTAGTGTTAGTTCCTTCGCTATGCTGATGAACGCCAAGGCGGTCGAACTGGGAGCAACGAGCAGCCATTTTGTCAATCCGAATGGCCTCCCTAAAGTGGGACAATTCTCCACAGCGCGCGACATGGCGCGAATTGCGTTTGCCGCCTATCACAACCCGACACTGCGCGAGTTCATGCGTTTGCCGGGTCTTACATTTACTTATGGTTCAGGTCGCACGCGTTTTCTGGAGCCGACAAATAAGCTCGTGATGCGATCTTCCATGTTTACCGGGATGAAAACGGGTTACACCGACGCAAGCGGCCGCTGCCTGGTATCGAGCGCGTCTAACGGCGGCAATGATATTATTCTCGTCCAGCTCGGCGGCACTCACCGGACGTTGTTTGATGACGCACAAAGGCTGCTGCTCTGGGGGTTGGAACGTAGAGAAAACGCTTCCGCTTTCGCCTCTGTCATTGGCAATTAAGTTCAGGGTTTTCTCACGACAACATAGTCCATGCCGGCCGCTCTGGAGGCTTCAAAGCCCGCCGGGCTATCCTCCAGTACAAGGCAAGCGGACGGCTCGACGCCCATTCGACGGGCTGCCTCCAGGAACATATCCGGGAACGGTTTCCCCTGTCTGACCTGCTCACTGGTCACTATGACCGAGAAAAGGTTCTTAAACCCGATTGCTTCCAGCGTCTTGGTGACGACGGGCAGAATTCCTCCGGAGGCTACCGATATCTTCGCAAAAGCAGCGACTTGGCGCGCGAAATCGGCGACTTCCGGAATAGGCCGAATCGTGTCGATTCGTTGCACGTAGAGTTGCTCCTTTTCGCTGGCGATCAACTCGGGATCGAGTGAAGTACCGAACAGCTTGTTCAAATGTTCAACCATCTTGCGGCTTGGCCATCCGCCAAGACTGTAAAATAGTTCTTCCGGGATTTGTCCGCCATATTTCCGTACCGTGTCGGCCCATGCTCCGTAATGAACCGGCATGGAATCGGCAAGGGTGCCATCGCAGTCGAAGATATAGCCTGCGTACCGCTTTTCGGGTGGAGTGAAGACCGTCATAAGAGAGCCGGGGACAGTCGCACGTGTTCAAAGACATCACAACTCGGGCCGAGAAAAGTACATTGTCGCGGAATTTTTGTTGATTTTAGGCGCTTTCCCGGGATGATTTCTATCCCTCATTATGCGTCACACGATTTCTGTTCTGGTTGAAAACAAGTTCGGCGTTCTTGCTCGGATCGCTGGCATGTTCAGCGGACGCGGGTTTAACATCGATAGTTTGAACGTAGCGCCGACCAATGACCCTTCTGCTTCCAGAATGACGATCGTAGTGCGTGGAGATGACACGGTTCTCGAGCAGGTCACCAAGCAATTGAACAAGCTCGTTGACGTGATCGAAATCCAGGATTTTAGAGACGGAGACTATGTTGATCGGGAGTTGGTAATGCTCCGGGTTAACGCCGATTCCGATAATCGGTCGGAAGTCATGCAGATATGCGACATTTTTCGGGCCAAGATTGTCGACGTTCAACCGAAACGTCTCGCGATTGAAATAACCGGGAACGAAAGCAAAATCAGTAAATTCTTAAAACTAATGGAGAACTTTGGCGTCAGCGACCTGACTCGTACGGGCAAGGTCGCAATGGCCCGCGTGGAATAACAAAATTATGGCAGCAAAAGTTTACACGGACAAAGACGCGGACCTCGCGAACCTCAATGGAAAAGTGTGTGGGGTGATCGGATTCGGATCCCAAGGTCATGCGCATGCGCTCAACCTCAAGGACAGTGGCGTGGAAGTCGTGATCGGTCTGTACCAAGGCAGTAAATCGATCCCGGCCGCCCAAGAACACGGTTTTCAGGTGCTGGAAGTCGGCGAAGCGGCACAAAAGGCTGACATCATCTTTTTCGCGACCCCGGACCTCAAGAGCGCGTCGATCTATGACGCCGAAGTGGCCCCCCACTTAAAAAAAGGAAAAGCCCTCCTTTTCAGCCATGGTTTTGCAGTGCACTTCAAGACCATCGTACCGCCGCAGGATGTGGACGTCATCATGGTGGCACCGAAAGGTCCAGGACACATCGTGCGCCGGCAATACGTTGAAGGAAAAGGTGTCCCTGCGCTTATTGCGGTTTTCCAAAATCCGTCCAAGCAAGCTAAGAAGTTGGCATTGGCGTGGGCGAAAGGGATCGGTGCTACGCGAGCGGGCGTACTTGAAACCACGTTCAAAGAGGAAACCGAGACTGATCTTTTCGGGGAACAGACTGTACTTTGCGGCGGTTTAACTTCGCTTGTCCAAAACGGGTTCGAAACTCTTGTGGAGGCCGGTTACCAGCCGGAGATGGCATATTTCGAGTGTTTGCACGAGCTGAAGTTGATCGTGGATCTCATGTACGAGTCGGGTATCGCCGGCATGCGGTTTTCTGTCTCCGAGACCGCGAAGTGGGGCGATGTCTCAGTTGGGCCGACGGTGATCGATGGTTCGGTAAAAAAGAAGATGCAGAAAGCTCTTAAGGAAATCCAAAACGGAAAATTCGCTAGGGGCTGGATTGCCGAATACAAAGCCGGTTTGCCGAACTACAAGAAGCTTCTTAAGGACGGCGAAAAGCATTCAATCGAGAAGACCGGCGAACGTCTGCGCGGACTGATGCCCTGGATACAGAAGAAAAATATCAAGGGCGCGCAAGCTGCTTATTGAGACCAGTTAGTATTGCCAGGGAGAGACGCGACCGCCGTTACTCCACGTAATGAGTGAGATTCGCACCGGAAGCGGTCCGTCTGTGTCGAGATCTTCGTTTGGTCAGGAACTCTTGTAGTTCTGCGGCTATGCGAAACAACTGTTTGGTGCTGAGTCGTTTTTCCGCCAGCTCGAACTTGGCACCGCGGGTTTGCTCGGCATATTCTCTGGATTTAATCCTGTTCTCCTCGTTCATACTAGGTCCGCCTCGGCTCGAATTCGACAAACGCACACACTAGCCCTGAGAAGTCAGCAACGTTCCGGCCGTATCAAAAAAGTCGCAGGACGTACTAATATTGCAGCCGAATGCATTTGTAAAATGAGAACTCGCGAGCGGATGAAATTAATGCGCGAAGAAGCACGGTAGGGCGAAGCTCCGTCCGAGCCGCGGGTGAGGCTCCGTCTGAGCCGAGGACGAAGCGCCAACCCGCGGCTCCGTCCGAGCCTCGCCCTACCGAACTTCTGACTTCTTGACTTGAACCTACATCGCTCACAAATCTCTGGAAGATTTGTGAGCGATGCAGGCTAGAAACAGCATATCTTCGAAAATTCTGCGCTCCCCTGAGGCCGAATGGCTTGAAGCCGACGGATTGGGTGGCTTCGCCAGTGGCACCGTCTCGGGCGTTCGCACCCGGCGCTACCATGGTTTACTGGTACCCGCCACCACACCCCCGGCTGGCCGCACGGTTCTCGTGAACGGGTTTGAAGCCTGGGTTGAGGTATCCGGTGAGACAGTTCCAATCTCATCGCAGCGCTACGGTCCGGATGTGCTCTATCCGGATGGCGCAAAAGGACTGACTTCCTTCATTTTCGACCCCTGGCCGGTCTGGACATTTCATGTTCTGGGAGGTCTTTACATCGAGCAGGAAGTTTTCGCCGTGCACGGCAGTCCGACTGTCGTGCTCCGTTGGAGACTGCTGGGTGGTTCTTCCGCCTCAGCGAGGTTACGGATTCGCCCACTCCTCTCCGGCCGAGACTTTCACTCCACTCATCACGAGAATGGCTCGTTTCGCTTCGAAGCGATTCGGAGCCTGGACACAGTCACCTGGCATCCTTACCAGGATCTGCCGACAGTGGGCGCTCGTAGCAACGGTCATTATTTTCATGAGCCCTGTTGGTATCGCAACTTTCTGTACGTCGAGGAACAGAGACGCGGCTTGGATTGCACCGAGGATTTAGCTTCCCCGGGCGTATTCGAATGGGATATCTCGGAGGGACCCGCGGTTTGGATACTTTCGTCCGAGGAGAAGCGCTCCGATGACACCGAAACCGCCCTCGGACACTACGATGCGCTCAGGAGCAAGGAGCAAGCCCGTCGCGCAAGGTTTCCCTCACCGCTTTACCGAGCGGGGGATGCTTATGTGGTCAAGCGGGGTGAAGGGAAGACCATTATCGCCGGATACCCCTGGTTCGGAGACTGGGGACGCGACACTTTTATTGCGCTACGGGGCTTGTGCATATCGACGGGTCGATTGGACGAGGCGCACGATATTCTTATCCAGTGGGCAGGGGCTGTTTCCCAGGGGATGCTTCCAAATCGTTTTCCCGACCGTGGAGAAACCCCTGAGTTTAATTCTGTCGACGCGTCATTGTGGTACATCGTTGCGGTCCACGATTACCTTTGCGCTCCGGAGAATCAGGCGCCGAGCGCGCCCATTATCCAAAAGCTTTATGCAGCGATTGACGCGATTCTATCTGGGTACGCCGCAGGAACCAGATTTGGCATCCGCGCGGATAATGATGGCTTGCTTGCTTGTGGGCAACCAGGCGTTCAACTAACCTGGATGGACGCTAAGGTCGGTAACTGGGTGGTGACCCCGCGCATCGGCAAGCCGGTGGAGGTACAGGCTCTCTGGCTCAACGCATTGTGGATTGCCAGCCGTTTCTCGCGCCGTTGGAACGATCTTTTCGAGAAAGGGAAGGCGAGCTTCGTGGTCCGATTTTGGAACGAATCCGCGACCGGCTTGTTCGACGTGGTCGACTGCGATCACCAGACTGGAGTGAATGACCCTTCTCTGCGTCCAAACCAGATATTCGCTGTCGGCGGTCTTCCGCTTCCGCTGCTCGAAGGCGAGAGAGCGCGCTGCGTTGTTGAAACCGTCGAGGCAAACCTTTTAACACCGATCGGGCTCAGGTCGTTGGGCCCAAGGGAGCCGGCCTACGTACCGCGCTACGAGGGTGGCGTCGCGCAGCGCGACGGAAGCTACCATCAAGGCACGGTCTGGCCGTGGTTGATCGGACCATTTGTGGAAGCCTGGCTCCGTACAAGAGATAATACATCCGAAGCGAAGGCTGAAGCGCGGGACCGATTCCTGAGCTCATTCGATGACCATCTGCTTGCTGCGGGACTTGGGCATATCTCCGAAATCGCGGATGCCGAACCTCCGCACACACCGCGCGGTTGTCCATTTCAGGCGTGGTCAATTGGAGAGTATATCCGTCTCGAATCGATTGCGCCTCGGTGACATGGCTATATTGACCAAGATCCCCGATTAGTCCGGGACCCCACCCGAAAGGACTATTGCCAATGAGCACAAGTTATTGCCATTGTTCTGGATGAACGCAATGATTCTGCTCCGGATCATGCCGGATCTTCGGGCAAAATATTCGCTCGTAGTCGATGGTGAACGCCTGGGCGATATGGAGACGCTTAACGATGCGATCATGGCGCGCGAATGCCTGAAGGGCCAGGATTACACCTTGGTGGAGGCTCGCGCAATCCTGGAGGCATAAGCGCGACAGCATAGGCTAACAGGTTGTCGTCTTTTTGCGCCTTCGGCGCGCTCCTAGAAGTCCAGGTGATTCCAGTAAGTCAGCTTGTCCTGATGGCTTGCAACGAATTTGACCGCGCCATCCTGAGAGACCACAATTGCAAGGCATTCCGCGTACTCGCGGCAGAGGCGATACGCCGTACGATGCCGGGTTCCGGCGTTCTCCATGGACTCAAGGACACAATGTTGCGCTTCAATATCAAGTGCGCGATAAATCATTTCGTCCTCAAAGCTGGGAACCTGAATTTCAACGCCAAATCCCAGTACAGTGAATTTGTTATCGAGCAAAAGGCAACCGTCGATTGCCGTGAGGTCCGAAAGCCACAGAGCGAGTTCCACAAACCGCTGACTGAACGTATACGGAAATTCCTCATACCACTCCAGGTAATCTAGCCAGCCTGGCGAGGATTTTCCCTTAGTCATTGCAATTTGAGCCAGTCGCCGGGTGACTTCGGCAAGAATGACAGCAAATGGAGAGGCCGTACACGCCTCGTCGATCCGATACTTTGCACGCAAAGCGCCCTTCCCATCGAGAAGCTTCCCAATCAGAAATCTCGGCGCGAAAACCATCGTGCCACCGTGCCGTGAATTGCGAATCTCCCTAATAACTCTTCTCATGAATCCAACGCCGATTTTCTCCGCGAGATCTTCCCGGAGGCTGATTGAATCCACCGGCTGAGGCGCCTTTTCATCCGAAAATCCCCCGCCTACCGTTCGATAGCGCTCGAGTAACCAAGAAGAGGCGAATAGATCGAATCCGTGACCTTCAACGCGACCGTTAAGCAATGTAACTAAACGTTCCGAACCGTGGTGAATCACCAGATTCCCTGGACCTCTGACGTGGATGATCAGCCAATCGGGCATTGGATGGTTGATGGAGTCAATCGCGACGGTCAAATCCCTCGACCACGCACCGGTGTGCACCATCCCCGATATTTCGAATCCGCGAGAGGCGGACCATTCGACCACGATCATGGCTCGATAAAAACCGGTCGCAAGTCCCAATCGCCGGACCTCCTGCTCGGCAAATGATCTCCGCCTGGTGAAGCGCACCAAATGAAATCCGATATTGGCCAGGCGGGCAGGCTCAAGATTCTTCGGATCGGACAGCGTGATCCGGCATTCAACCGGTCGGCCCTCCTCGCGAAGGAGACTAGCCTGGTAGGCAATGCTAAGGAAGCTTTTTAACGTTTCGACTGAATCGAGGGCGGTAACCTCCCCGTCCGATCGATTCCATAGCGACCAAATCTGTTCCGCAAGCTCGCGTGGGTACCAATGTGAATTCTGATCGGTGGGTGACACTGGAAGAACTTTTCGGCTAAAGAGGAGTTGTTTGCATCCGGTTTCTTCGGTCTGAGTATTGGCTACAATCCATAGTCGAGGCTTAGGAAACCAACAGCTCGCGTAATTGCCGGATCCTCATTTGGAAAAGGTCCATCGCTTTCTCGATTGGACCGGGTGATTGCATATCAACGCCAGCGTCCCGGAGTGCTTCGATCGGGAACTTGGTTCCGCCCGATTTGAGGAAGCCCAAGTAAGCCTGAACTTCTGCGGGACCGCCGTTGAGCACTCGATCTGCGAGCGATATGGATGCAGCGATCCCGGTTGCATACTTATAGACATAAAACGCTGAGTAAAAATGCGGAATTCTGAGGCACTCGATGCTGAGCTCGTTGTCTAGTACGAATCGGGGCCCGAAGTAGGCGTCGAGAAGGTCTTGGTACACTCTTTGGAAGACCTCAAGGGTCAGCGGTCCACCGTTTTCCTCGATTTCGTGCACCTGTTTCTCAAATTCGGCAAACATCGTCTGGCGAAACAGGACTTGTCGAATGTCCTCGATCTGCCGGTCGATGAGGTAAGCCCGCATGAGGGGTTCTTGGGCTCGTTGCAAAAGATGGTGAGTAAGAAGCTCTTCGTTAAAGGTCGAGGCCACTTCGGCGAGAAAAATCGGGTAACTGTAATCCTGGAAAAGCTGGTGTTTCTGGGCAAACCAAGTATGCATGGAGTGTCCTGCCTCGTGGGCAAGCGTGAACACGTCGGAAAAAACGTCGGATTTGTAGTTCATCAGAATATACGGAGGGTTTCCGTAACTGGAAGAGGAGAATGCCCCGCTTCTCTTCCCTTTTGTCTCATAACGGTCTACCCAACGGGAGCGAAGTCCATCTCCGAGGGTTTCGACGTATTCGGTGCCGAGTGGACTTAACGCCTCAATGACGATCCCGATTGCTTTATCGAAACCGACACTGGTTTGAATCTTTGGGACCAGTGGCACGAACGTGTCATACTGATGGATATCGTCCAATTTAAGGACCTCCCGGCGGAGATCGTAGTACTCTTGGAGAACCGGGAGATTTTTCCGAACAGTCGCAATCAAATTGTCATATACGGAAACGGGAATGTTGTCCGGGAAGAGTGACGCTTCGCGGGCGGATGGGTAATTTCGGACCTTCGCAGAAAAGACTTCTCCTCGCACTGAGGATGCCAGAGCTGAGGCTAAGCTGTACTTGTGATCATCAAACTCCTGATAAAATTGATGGAACGCTCGCTGCCGCAAATCCCGATCCTCTTTATGCAAGAAAGAGAGATAGGTGCTTTGCGAGAGGGCGATTTCCTGCCCGTCCTGTTTGATCAGACCGAACTTCATATCGACGTTCGTGAGCTGAGAAAATGTTTCCGAATGACCACGAATGACGGGCGCACCGAGCGTTAAGAGCCGCTCCTCAGGTTCGGAAAGCGTGTGTGGCCTGTACCGGCGAAGCTTCCTCAGAGAGATCCTCCAGTTGGTAAGCACCGAGTCGTCCAGGAAACGTTGAAACTTGTCGTCAGCGATCGTTTGGATCTCCGGATTGATGTACGAAGCGGCTTCGTCGACCTTGGTGAGAAGGTTGGTCAATTCCGCACTGCGCGCGAGATTTTTGTTATTTGAACTATCTTCGGAGTTCTTAAGCGATGAGTAGTGTTCAAGTCGTTCGGCAATTTGCTCTAGCCACTTTTCGCACTCGAGACACTTTAATAAGGTCTCAGGCGAATCTCCCAGATGTCCCTTGAACTCAGTGATTTTCGAGTAGGAATTCTTGAGGTCAGAAAAAGATTTCCAGTACTCCTCTTCAGTTTTAAAAATGAATGTGAGGTCCCAGGTGTCAGCTTCAGGGATCTCGGAACGGATAGGGATCTGCGGAGTAGGCGTCATAAGGTTCAGCTAACGATAGACGTACGAGACAACAGGTTTCATTCATTAGTTTCATTCACGCTCTCGGGTGCGCTTGGTCGTAGGCCTTTTTCAGGCGCTCCATGGTAACGTGGGTATAAATCTGCGTCGTCGACAGGTTGGCGTGACCGAGGAGGGTCTGCACGCTTCGCAGGTCGGCGCCGTTGTCCAAGAGGTGAGTTGCGAAGCTATGGCGGAGTTTGTGCGGACTCACCCGAAGCTGGATTGATGTCTGGGAAAGATGCTTCTTCAGCATTAGCCAAATGGACCGTGAGGACATTCGCTTTCGCAATTTGCTGATGAACAGCGGGCCAGATTGCACGCCCGCTTCAAACCGGTATTGCTGTATTGCCTTGAGGGCGATCTGACCCACCGGCACGATCCGTTCTTTTCGGCCCTTCCCAATGACTCGAACGGTCTCGCTGAAAGTATCGAGGTCCGAGACGTTGAGAGCCGTTAATTCACTCAAGCGGAGACCGCTGCTGTAGAAAAGCTCCATTATCGCCGCGTCGCGCGCAGCGGACCAGGCCGGAGCCTGAGCAAGACGCTCGATGTTCTTGGGCGCCGTCAGCAACTCGTCCACCTGCCCGACTGAAAGTACGATCGGAAGTTTCTTCTCCAACTTCGGCAGTTGCACTTCCCTCAACGGGTTGTCGCGCAATCCTTCTCTCTCGACCCGGTATTTATAGAAACTGCGCAGCGCGGCAAAGGTAAGCCGGACATACGATCTAGCCATGCTCGCTTTCATGCAGTCGAGCAAAAAGGCCCGGAACTGATGGGCCGTACAGTCCTGCCACGACATTTCGTCTCCCGCGAAGTGCTTAAATTTTTCCAGGGCGTGCCGATACGCGATGATGGTCCGCGGAGAAGCGTTGCGCTCGACCTCAAGATACTGAATGTAGCGTTCGAGAAGTCGGTCCCTTTTCAGATACGACATGCCTGGGAAAAGTATGGGAAGCCTATGCTACATTGGTCGTGTGCTGAGCCAGGAAGCTCAGAAACAGCCGGAGATGTTCTTGCTCGTCGGACAGAAGATCGATCACGAGGTCCTGAGTCACATAGTCGAGTCCGTCCGTAAGGGTGATGATCTTCTGGTATTGGCTGATCGCTGCTTCCTTCGTTCCAATGACTCCTCGGATCACTGCCAGCACGTCGGCGCTGTCGAACGGTGGCTGCAACAAGTTTTGATCACGTGGCAACTCCAGGGAGCCCGGGACACGACCGCCCAAAACCTTGATTCTTTTCGCGAGGTGACGGCCGTGCTTCAGCTTAGTGGCGATTTCTTCCTCTAGCGACTTCTTCACTTCCTCAGCGCCCGCCCCGTCCAGATCGACCGAGTTGGCAAGATAATTCTGTATGGTCTCCAGCTCTATCGCGTAAGACTTTTTCAGCTCGGTGACGATATCCTTCGTTTTATCCACAGGAGTTGCGGTAGGGCGATGCTCCGGGTAGGGCGAGGCTCCGTCCGAGCCGCAGTTGGCGCGTCGTCATCGGCTCGGACGGAGCATCGCCCTACCCGGAGCATCGCCCTACCCGTGCTTCTGTCCCATGGGAACGCCCAGATGCTCCGGCTGTGCGGTAGCGCTAACGTCTCCATACCGAGCTGTATCTCTCTGCAAGAAGAGAGTCGCTGACCTCGTTTCTACGCCGTCTGGCGAGACGGCAACGATCGGAATTTCGAATTCGTTGTCCGGAAATTTGAAATGGTACCGGAACGTGCCATCCGGTTCTAGCTGAACAGGTCTGCCAGCAACAGTGACCTTTGCCTGCGGATCCGTGCCCCCGTAGAAAATCACCTCCGCATTCACGTGCATGAAGAACTTTCGTTCAGGCTGGCTAAAAGGCTGACCACTCCAGCTTGCTCCGATTCCGCTGAAAAGACTGCTTTCGGAAACCAACTGGCTCCAACTTGAAAGGCCAAACTCTAAACCGCTCCAGCTGGATAGACTGAGGGACGATAATTGCTCAGAGGCGAAAGAGAACGAGCTGACGCCGAGCGAACCGAATGCGGTCTCCCAACTCCAACTGGAAGAGATCGCGCCCAGACCCGCTTGCCAGCTCGCGAGGGTTTCGCTGCTTAGACTGTAGGAACTCAGCGCGGTTTCCCAGCTCGAGGTGATCGCACCCAGACCCGCTTGCCAGCTCGCGAGGGTTTCGCTGCTCAGACTGTAGGAACTCAGCGCGGTTTCCCAACTCGAGGTGATCTCGCCTAAACCGGCCTGCCAACTAGCAAACACTTCGCTACCCAGGCCATACGAGCTCAACGCGGATTCCCATTTTGCGAAACTCTCGCTAATCCCTGCTTGCCAGCTGGCTAACGTTTCACTGCTTAAGCCGTATGAACTGATCGCCTGTGCAAGGCTGCCGGCGACCTCGCTAAGACCTGCCTGCCAGCTTGCCAGCACCTCGCTGCCGAGGCCGAGCGAGCTCATCGCTTTTGCGAAACTACTGGTGATCACGCTGAGACCCGCCTGCCAACTTGCCAGCACTTCGCTGCTCAGGCCGAGCGAACTGACTGCCTGTTCCCATTTCGAAATGATCTCCCGAACGCCCGCCTGCCAACTCGCCAGCGTTTCGCTTCCCCCGGCTAGGACTTCAGACGAAACGCCTCCAACTTCTGAAGAGACCCCTCCGAGTTGTGAGGAGACACCGCCAACTTCGGCGCCACCGAAACTGCTCACCCCCCCGCTCGAAAGTTCCTGCCGGACAAATTCCCGGATCGCGCCGCTGAACAAGCTTGATTCTCCCGGCGCGAGCAGAGAGGCCAAACGACCCTTCGCCAGAAGTTCACTCGCAGATTCGGAGTCCAGGTTACCACTTAGTTCGCCATGGAGAAATTCGAGTACTTCTTGGGAGCTCATCGAGAAAAGGCGATCGAGAAAGTTTTTGCCGAGCAGTGTTTCCAGGACCTTTATCTGTTCAATTCCCCAGCTGGCAGCACTTCCCGGCCCGCTACTCGCCTCCTGCTGCAAGTGGGCTAAGGCTTCCGTCAATGGTTGGCCATGGGCTCGCGCAGCTGAGATCACGTCGAGTAGGAAATTGAAGCTCAGATGGAACGGCACCGTCGCGAACTGCGTGTCCCAATTGTCGCTGATCGATTCAGGAGGTGTGCGAGTCGGCCCCGCCTTGCCTAAGCTTGTCCAGGCATCAGTCGCGCCCCGGTAGCCGAAAACCACGATGTACGCTGTTGCAGCAGAATGGACTGGAATATACCAATTTCGCGCCATTTCGTTGATCTCGACTGTCGATTCGAGCTCTTCGCCTCTATAAACCTCGAGAAACAGCTTGCGCGGTGTTGGAAGTTTAGCGTAATCGAAGTCCCAATAGGTGAACAGCCAATGTGGATCCCGCGCGACGAGGAACATCTCTCCATATCCGGTTGGCAATGGACCTAAATCCTCAAATTTCAGCTTATCGGTTGGTCCAATAGGAGGCTGACCTTCCGATCCTTGGACCTTGCCTTCTTCCGACAAGACCGGATCGGACGCTATCCGGAAACCATTCTGTTTTTCGGCCGATTCTTCGCTCATTTTTCGAACCCTCCAGGCGCGCGGTGGGCCTCGCACCCGCCAATGGTGGGCGAATTCTGACAAAATGCAAATTCTATTTCAGGCGCTTTTTGTTACCGTTGCGTTCCCGATTGAAGAAGTGCTTCGCTGATCGATGACTCCGTCGCGAGCAATCCCGCAAGATAGCGATTTCGGGCCGGTAGCGTGACGGAGCGCTCTATGTTGCGCGGAATCTCGAGCCGCGAAAAAATCGCGTAAGCGATTCGGATTCGCGGCACGCTCTTTTCGCCGTAGCCGGCAGGTTTGTTACTCGACCAGAATCGAATCATTTCGATGCCATTTTGTTGCTCTCTTCCCAGGTAAATCACGGAGTGGCCGTGCTCTCGTCGACCGACGGCATCAGTCCAAAAAATCTTCATAAAATCACCCGGTCTGGCCGCTTCGAAGGAGGTGAAATTTTGACCCAGTCCCAATTCGTGAAACAGACAGGCTGTGCCCGGACCGTTCGCATTCCAGCGACCCCAGACTCCGACTCCGTCCGGTTCCCCTTTGATGGCAAGTGCTTCTGCCAACCCGCCGGCGAATGCTGTTGGAGGCAGCAATGATTGAATTGCCCTGACGAACACCAAATAGGTAGCCCCGGAACAATAAGTCGTTCGGGCGTCGGAAGGGTTCACGCGAAGTATTCCGCCTCTTGCTTGAACGGCCGACTGCAGATCGCGCGTGGCGGCAGCGGCCGCCGAGTAGCCCCCGCCGGTTGGCATCGACTTGGTGAGCGAGAGAATGACTTGGTTCGGGTTGCTGCCTGTTAGCAGAGTATTCTGCGCGCGTGCCGGCGAAGAAAATAATAGAAGGAGCCCTATGAAAAACAGACGGATCATAGAGACAGGTCCAGATTCGAATAAAACCAGATGCTGCGTGCGGTGCGGCGATCGACCTCTTTTCGGTCTTTAGTTTTCAGCGGCATACCTCTGCTATGTTGGATCAGGAAACGCTGCTGGCAACAATCATCTGATGAAGGACTCAGGAGTTGCAGGAGTTCAGGAGTTGCAGAAGGGGAAATTGCCCGCGAAAGCCAAAAGAAGAGGAGAAGGGTGCCCGCGAAACACGCGAAAAACGCGAAAAGGAAACAAGAAAAAGGTTGATTGGTGAACTTCGGTCGTTGCAACGCCGGAGGAGCGCAAGCAACTCCCTTCCAACCGGATAAAACTAACATCGTTCTCTGAATTCCTCGCAAATTTAGGTGTCCTTTTTCGCGTCCTTTCGCGTGTTTCGCGGGCATCCTTCTCGTTTTTATGTTTGCGGACTTCGCCGAGTTGGTACAGTGTTCGGTTGAACATCCATGCCCCAACTCACTGCACGTCAGCAGGAAGTCCTCGATTTCATTCGTCGACAACAACGTAGAACGGGCTTCCCGCCTTCCAGTCGTGAAATTCAGGCCTACTTCGGATTCCATAGTCAGACCGCCGCGATGAATCACCTGCGAGCCTTGGAAAGAAAGGGCGTCATTACGCGGACACCGGGCAAAGCTCGGTCGGCTGTGGACCCCAATTTTCGATTTCTGTCGGATTTCCACCCCATCCCGGTTCTAGGCCAAATTCCTGCAGGAATGCCCAGCGAGACCTGGGAATGGCCCGAGGCAAGCTTGGCTGTTGATCTGGCGGCCTTCGGGGTCGAAGATCGAGCGGAAGTTTTTGCGGTCAAAATCAGGGGCGATTCTATGATCGGCGCTCAAATTGCCGATGGCGACACGGTGATTCTTCAGAGGCGCCTGCCGAAAAATGGTGAAATTGTTGCGGCACTCATCGATGGTGAAGTGACTTTAAAGCGCTATCTTCTGGATCATGGGAGGCCATTCCTTAAAGCCGAAAATCCGGCCTACGCAGATCTTCTCCCGGCTGCGGAACTCGCGATCCAGGGGGTCATGATAGGCCTGCTGCGCAGGGTTCCCTAGCCTTTTTTCGTGCTCGTCGTCGTCCTCGTCCTTATAGTTGGTCCGAATGTTCTACAATCGGGCTAACGGAACAAAATAATTGCAGGACAAATGGGGGTCTTCGTCGACACAGAACGCCAATGCACCGAGGACGAGCCGACTATAAGGACGAGCACGATTCCCAAATTTTGGTTTTTGGGTTTAAACGGTGCCGGTGAGGGGCTCAGAAATCTGTTCTTCGCGGAATCCGAGCCGACGGCCGAGTGCAGTGTCCAACTTCGGCGCGAATAAGGCGACAAAACAGGCAGCAAAGAAAGGCTCGAACGGGAACGTGGAACCGTACGGTACGCGAGTGTTCGGGTTTGGCATGTTTGTCCAGATAAATGGAAGCAGCTGGATGAAAAAGAAAAGCAGAAGAAACCGAAATTCGCGCGGACCCTTTTTGATTGCTGTCCATACCCCCGCGACGCTGAGCAGGAACAGAACGGGAAGTTTCTCAGCTCCGATCGGGAGCACTATGCAGACGTTGCAAAAGCCGTAAATCAGTCGGTAGGCGACATCCAGAAGATTGTGGCTCGCCGCATAATAGTGCCAATCATAACTCGGGGCTCGTTCTCCAAAATCGTGAGCTAAATGGTAGGTATCCACCCACAGAAAGTTAGTTAGATACCCCGTGTATAGCGGATCTCTAAAATAGACTACCCTCGGCAGCCAAGAGGGCGTGGTGATAAGAATAAGTAACAGCACGGCACCCAGATACTTAGGGAGCAGTCGAAGCACTTTTGTTCGAAAATGGGAAGGCAATTCTTCAGCTCTTGGTGGCGTCAGGATTTCTGCCAGGAATAAAATACTAAAATATGCGGCGGCATCGAAGATGGCGCTGGGGCGCGTGAGGTACGCAAGCCCTGTGAATGCCGATCCAAGCAAAAGCCAGAAGACTTTCCGTTCTCGAAGGTATTGGAGAAAGGCGATGATAACCCAGACCAGGAACAGAACAAAAAGAGGCTCGGTTAAGATCCGTTCGCCTGCTATACGCCACATAAATCGATTGCCGGCAACGCAGAATGCCGAGATCGCCGCCACGGACGGACTTCGAAAAAAGCGAAGGGCGCCGAAATAAACCGACCCGATCACCAAGGTCATCGCTACAACATTTACCTCTCCCAAAAGAAACAGATTCCCATTTCCAATCTTGGTCGCGACCGCCAACGCAAATGGGTAAAGAGGCTGACGGTGAGGCACGTCGCGAATGTAATCCATGGAAAAATTTCCCTTTAAAAAACGCTGAGCAAAGTCCAGGTATTGATGTGAGTCAGTTGAAACTAACGTTTCCTTTCCCGCCGCGGCGTGGGCGTCCATTTGCAGGATATTCGTTACCAGGTACGCAGAGGTTGCAACGAAGTAGACTGCCATCAGCAAGATGATAAGTCGGAATTGACTCAGACCGCTTTTGTGCGGGTTTTTGGGAGCATTTGTAGGTGCGGCTGCCATGATACGATGAACAAGAGCTTTATGCCGGCTTCTCCTAGAAGGCAAATCGATCGATTGCCACCAGCCTACGGCGACTTGGCTTGACAAGGCCTTAAAAGAATTTTGCAGGTTGACTTGACGTCGACCGTGTTGCCATCGTCGATGCGCGTATGAAAATTTTGACGGTGCTCTTCGCTGTGTGTTTGGCAAGCACAGCAGTTGCACAAGAAGAGAATGTGTTTGGCTACAGGGATGTTGTTCAGAAGGCTGAGGCTCTTTCGAAACAGCCTTTTGTGCCGCAGAACCAAGTGCTTTCGCCTGATCTTCAGAATCTTGATTATGATCTTTATCGCAGGATCCGCTTCCTTCCAGAGCGGTCTGTCTGGCGAGATTCGCCCTATCACCTCGGATTTTTTCATCCAGGCTACTACTATAAGCGGCGGGTGGTGTTTCAAGGGATAGAGAAAGATCGTATTCGCGACATCCCGTTTTCTCCGTACTACTTTTACTACGATAAGCCGCTCAGCTTCAGTGGGCATGAGAGCTTCGTCGGCTTCAAGGCTTTCGTGCCATCGAGCCAATCGGGCGTACAGGATGAGTTTATGTCGTTCCTCGGAGCGAGCTATTTTCGTGCAATCGCCAAAGGCTTGCACTGGGGACTCTCTTCGCGCGGGCTTGCCGTTAACACGGGTATCAATCAGCCTGAAGAATTTCCGGATTTCCGCGAGTTTTGGATGAGGAAGCCGAACCCTAAGGATGATTTTTTGGAGTTCTACGCGCTCCTCGACAGCGAAAGCGTAACGGGTGGCTACGAGTTTGTGGTGCGATATGGTGCAATCACGACGATGGATGTCAAAGCGACCATCTTCATAAGAAAAAAGCCGGAGGTACTGATCATTGCGCCGCTGACCAGCATGTTCTATTTCGGCGGCGATACGGTGAATAAACCGACGCTTAAACCCGACTATCAACCAACCGGCAAAGCCGAATTTTCGATGAACAAAACGGATTTTCACCGGCGCGAATTTCGTCCACAAGTCCATGACTCTGACGGCCTTTTGCTTGATACCGTCTCGGGCGAAAAGCTTTGGACGCCATTGAACAATGCCAAGTCAGTAAGTGTTCGCCGGTTTTCAAACGTACTCTCTTACTCATTGCTTCAGCGGGATCGGAATCTGAATGATTACCTTGATCGCGAAGCTGAATATCATCTGCGACCAAGTGTCACGGTAATTCCTAAAAGTGATTTTGGGCCGGGTTTTGTCCGCCTTGTTGAACTCCCAAGCGAGGACGAGTACTCTGATAACATCGTTGCCGGTTGGGAACCTCAAAACCCACCGGAACAGGGCACGAGTTTTGAATTTGCTTACCAAATGAAGTGGCGTGGGGATGAACCGGACACCAATCAATTTCGGGTGCTTTCGACAACTGTGCGGCCAAGCCCAGGTTCCAACGAAACGCGTTTCGCGATCGAATTTGGGAAACCCGACAATGGGGAAACAATCCCGGTTGCCGAACTCCGGCCGTACATCCTCGTGGGTCAAGGCGCCCAGGTTAAAGATGTCCAATTTACTCCGACTGACAGAGGTTGGTTGGTGAGCTTCACGATTTTCGATCCGAATTCTTCGCAGCCAATGGATATCAGCTGTGTTATCTTACGCCGCGATACGTTTTGCTCTGAGAAATGGCAATATCTCCTGAATATATAGCGCTCCTTCGCGTTGGAATCCGGTCTTCGCCCGAATGGAAAGAGGCGTGGGATCGCATCAATGATTACCTCGATGCGCTGAAGACTCCCGAGAGCGTCGATCGGGAGCTGATTTTGCTTTCGAGTTTCGAACGGGCGATTGCCCGTAAACGTAAAGAGCCGTTTATTCCAGCGACCGAACTTGCTTTCGACGAGGTTCAGAAAAATCTCGATCATTCTCTAAGCCACTTGATCGATCAAGGCGTTTCGGACGATCGTCGCCTGATCGAGGAACGAGTGCGGCTCTATCTCACCGAGAACGTCGATGGAAATATTCTGGGTCGGACAGAGGAATTATCTGAGGAGGTTCTCCAGGCGCTACGCGAGGTCAAGCTCCAGGCAGCGCCCAATCTGCAAGTGGCGAGCATCACGCCGCGTCCTCTTGAATTGTCGTCGCCCGGGAAAGGATTTGTCAGTCTCGCTGCTAAACTTTCGCCGATCGGCGCAAATCGCATTTTAGGCTGGATAATCGGGCTGGCTATTCTCGGGTTGCTCGTATTCGCCAGCCTTTACAGATCGTGATTTTTCGGCAACCGTTCGCTGTAGCGCGCGCGAACAGGGAGGCGCCAATTGGCCGCGGAGGTGAGTTTTCGTCAGAATTTATGTTTTCGCCAGGATTATGAGTGGAATTGACAGGTCGAAGAAGTTTGCTGAGCTAATCGG
>DASXBV010000034.1:0-3146 GCA_036491515.1 Chthoniobacterales bacterium | reverse complement strand
TTGGCGAGGCTCTTCAACTGTTCTGCCCTTTTGTCCAAATGACCCGTGAACACCAAATCCCAGCGATCCTCGGACGAGGTATCGCGATAGAGCCCGTATGCAATCAGAAGAATCTCATGGTTTTTATGAATCCAAAAATTTGCCGGATAGATAAAAAAGGGTCTTTCCACCGGCCGGGTTAACCCGTATCGCAGACGCCGATCAATCGGCAGATAGGTGAAAAACACCCTTTCGCTGGACAACGGATAATGATGGAGCAGTCTCGAGACAGTGTAATTGGAGATGCCCTGGACATAATCGGCATCGAGGAGAAGCCTTTGAAAATACTCTTCCCTCCACGCCCTCTCCCCATCGGAAATTGAAAAAGGATAATCCCGGTGCAGCAGATCCACCACCATCGATACGGTCGGTATTTCAGGAATGGATCGATCTGTCGATCCGAACGGACAATATAGAACGTCTACACCCAGTTTCTTCAGGAGAGCTGGTCTAAACTTCCTCACTATCCGAACATTCTGCGCGGGCGTCGCAACCTGACTCATCTCGGCCCGCTGCGGGTCTAAGACGCATAACATCAAATCTTGGGGCCGGACCAGCCATAACAAGTCGTTGTATGTTGAGCTATTCGTCAAAAAGAGAAAACGAAAGGTCTCTCCATGCTCGTTTTCGAGCGTACGTAGAAATGTGAGAACAGCCGGTTTAACACCGCCATTTACGCCACCGGGAATCATCGGAGTAAGGTCTACCGCGACGTTACAACTGCCATCCGGTCCCAACGCGTGAAAGATTTGTTCCATCAGGAACGCAGAATCGAATCTTTGCGTTTCGAGGCTTGCAATACCTCGTCCTCATCGATGCCGACCCTGAGACGATGTTCCGGGATCGTACCTCGCGTCGAATCGAATCCGTGACTACTCTCCACGATGAATCGCGGACGCTCTTTCACTTCTTCGTAGATGCGCCCAATATATTCTCCCAGGATCCCAATGCTGACCAGTTGAATTCCCCCGAGAAATAGGACGAGAATAACAATTGTCGGGTTGCCGAGCGGAAAAGGGACTCCAGCAATTTTTAGCAGCGCGTAAACGAAACCAACAAGGAACGCGCAAATCGCGATGATAAACCCAAGCTGCGTGCTCAGGGTAAGCGTATAATTCGAAAAACAGAAAATGCCGTTAAATCCGATCCGCAGGGATCCAAGGAACCGATTGTAATTCCCCTTTCCAGCGAACCGGGGCGGACGATCGAACAAGACAGAAGTCTGTTTGAATCCAACAAGTGCCACCATGCCACGGAGAAACCCATGACATTCTTTGAGCCGGTTGATTTCCGCGACCACCCGCCGGTTCATCAGACGAAAATCGCCGGTGTTTGGCGGTATATTAACCTCGGCGATGCGATTGATGGTCTTGTAACCGACCGCTGCAACGAGTTTCTTGATCCAGGTCTCACCATCCCGGTTTTTCCGCTGCGCGTACACCACGTCATATCCCTCCTTCCACTTTTCAACCATCTTCACCACGAGTTCCGGTGGGTCCTGCAGATCAACGTCCATGACAATGACAGCGTCGCCTGAGGAATATTGCAGCCCCGCAAGCGTAGCCATCGGCTGGCCAAATCGCCGGCTGAACTTCAGCAACTTGATTCGCGGATCGTGAGCGCGAGCATTCAGAATCACTTCTTCAGTCCTGTCCGGAGAAGGATCAAGCGCGAAAATGATCTCATAAGATTTGGTCACTGCATCGAGGATACATGCCATCCGCCTGAGAAATTCTGGAACGTTGCCTTCTTCTTTGTACACCGGCACAATAATCGATAGCTCAGGCATAGAAGTTTTTAGGTCTCAGGCGCCAACGATCCGAACTGTCTGGCTCGCCGCCAACGCTTTCCGAGCATTCTCTTTCCGGCGCTCAAGGCGATTCAACCGTTTCGCTGCGTCGAAATTTTTTTGCTTGACGAACACCACAGGTTGAACCTTCACACGTTGGAACACAGGCCGTCAAGATTTTCAGTGTAAGCGAAGCGTCCTCGCTTCGCCTACATCGCTTTCGCTTTAGCGGAAGAACTGAGGACCTGTTCGTACAGTTCAAAAACTTTTGCCGCAGTCTTCGCCCAGGAAAATCGCCGCGCTTGAGCTAAACCCCGTTCAGAAAGCTCAATATAAAGTTGAGATTGCCCTTCCAACCGCAGCATCTGTTGCACCAAATCTCTGGTAGTATCGTCATAGTAAACGGCGGCTTCGCCACCCACCTCTGGCAAACTCGTGTTTTTGCGCGTTATCACAGGACAGGCCTGGCTCATGGCTTCAACAATTGGTAAGCCGAAGCCTTCGTAATGACTTGGAAAAACCAGTCCAAAAGCATTCTTATACAGCTCCCACAAGCGTGTGTCCTCCACATAGCCCAGGTAATTGACCATACCGTTTCTTTCCATCTTCCGGATTCGCGCTCGTAAACTTTCCGACTTCCATCCGCTGCCTCCGGCAATCACCAGACGCCTCCTTTTTCTGGACTGCTCCCAATAGCTCTCAAAGGCATCGAGCAGTTGTTCATAATTTTTCCTAGGCTCAAGCGAGCCGACGGCCAACCATGCTGCGGCTGTTATTTGTTGGCGTGATTTCTCAACATGCGGGAAGCGCGATGCGAGAAGTGCAACCGTCGTTTCAATTCCCCGCCTTTCGCAAAGGTCAGGCAAGATTCTCTCGAACTCTTTTCGGGTGCTCTCCGAGATGAAGACAAGCCCTGAGGCTCGAGAAATAGCCTCTAATGTCCCTCGCTGGCAGACCAGCCGGTTAGCTTCTGTCGTCAATTCAGGTTTGGCCCAAAAGCTTACGTCGTAAACCGTGTAGATGAGCTTTGCTCTTCCTGTCGAGGGCGCTTGAAAGCAGTTTGCATGTACAACGTCGGGATCGCCTGGCAGGGGGTTGCCGGCACGTTCTACCTGGTCCCAAATCTCGCTGGCACGACCAGGACTCACGAACGCGAATGGTTCCCTGACGTCCGCCCTCGCTAAGTGCGTTCCAGACGAAATGTCGTTGTTGATCCAGGTTCCAAACTGGTGATAAAGATAAAAGTCGACTTCCGGAGCCAATTCTACCAGTGCCCTGATCAACAGGTCCGCTACCCAGCCGCAGCCAGCCTTGTCGA
>DASXBV010000033.1:0-3740 GCA_036491515.1 Chthoniobacterales bacterium | reverse complement strand
CTGCGACTTTTTATCGACCTGTGTCGCGTACAGGAGCTTTAAGCGCTTGTTTCCGCGGATCGGTGGCGGACTCGCGGTCATAGCTTCCTGCAAAAGGCGATTCAACGGTCCAGTGCCAAATGTTCGTGCAGCGTGCTTTTGAATCTTGTCGATGCTTCCGAACAGGCGATCAAGGTTTTCTCCGGTATGGGCTGAGACGAAATCGATCGGGGCGTAACTTAGGAAAAAAAGGCTGTCCCGGATTTGTCCCAGTACCGCATCGAAGAAATCCCGGACGCGCGCAGGCGGCTTGACCAGATCAAGTTTGTTCACGACAACAATGCACGGTTTGTGATTCTCCTGGATCGAACCCGCAATCTTTTTGTCCTGCGAAGTCACACCGGCCACGGCGTCCACCACCAAGGCGCAAATATCGGCTCGTGCGATGCTTTTTTCGGAACGCATCACGCTAAAAATTTCGACAGAGGTGTTCTGTTTGCCACGCGCCCGAATCCCAGCAGTATCGATCAGTACGTAGGTTTTTCCACTGCGTTCGTACGGTACATCGACGGAGTCCCGAGTTGTGCCGGCGACGTGGCTGACGATGATGCGCTGATCCTGTAAGATGGCATTGATCAGCGACGATTTACCCACGTTTGGTCGTCCGACGATCGCAAGTTTAAGAGAGGGGAGGGTGTCGACCTGTCCCTGATCGAGACTGGGTTCGGGCAAATGCCTCTCGATGTGCTCCACTAGATCGCTGATCCCGCGGCCATGGGCGGCGCTAATCGGGACGATCTCCGAGAATCCCAGCGAGGTAAACTCAGTGTCGGCCAATTCGTGCGTCCGGTGGTCAATCTTATTGACGGCAAGAATGATCGGTTTTCGGGTGGCTCGAAGCTGTTTCGCCAGAGCTTGATCGACGGGCGTGACCCCATCCTTAGAATCACCAACGAGAACAATCACGTCGGCCATTTCCATTGCCAGATTCGCTTCCGATCGGACCTGTTCGACGAAATCATCGCTGACGAAGCTCTCGATTCCTCCGGTATCCACAACTGTGAATGGGCGGAGACCAAGGCGACAATCTGCCACGAGCCGGTCCCGGGTCACTCCAGGTTGGTCGTGAACGATCGCGATGCGTCGTTGCACCAGACGGTTAAAGAGCGCAGATTTACCGACGTTCGGACGTCCTACGATCGCTACGGTCGGCAATTTAGCCATGGTAAGCTTTTGTCGGAATTCCTATCACAATTCCGCGCATGAGCGTTTCAATAGGTTTCTGGAGTTCATCTTTGGAGACGGACAGCCTCCCAGGCTTGCCGAATTCCGTCCACGACATAGCCCAGACCGGAAGCGACCGTAAATAAGGTTGCAAGTGCGGGCAGGTAAATATGGCCGATCCTTCGCAGTCCCAGCAATAGCCAAAGAATCGATGCGATCTGAAGTAATGTCGCAGCCTTCCCGATTTTGCTCGGTCGAATCTCTACGCGTCCAATCGCTTTCGAGAGCCCCAGAAATCCAATTAAGAGGATCGCGTCACGACCAATGACAGCGACGGGGAACCAAATCGGAAACTCTCCGGAGCGGTTGTGATGGGCAAGCACAACGATCGCTGTCGTTACTAAGCCTTTGTCAGCGATCGGATCTAAAATCGCTCCGAGGCGACTGCGTTGGTTGAAACGGCGAGCGATAAATCCGTCCAAACCATCTAAGGCAGCAGCTAGCATGAACGCGACTGCGGCGACCACGCGTTCTGACTTAGCCCGGTGGCCGCGCATAGCACTCGCGCCGTACCGCCACGCGAAGCCCCCAAACATTGGGATCAGGCAGAGACGTGCGATCGTAATCTTATTTGCCAATGTCATTCAGATGGACATCACCGAGACTTCCCTTTGGCAGGGCGCGAATAAGCATCATGTCGAACCCGTAAAATTCAATTTCGTAATCCCGTGTCCGTTTGCACGTGGACGTTTAGATCACCCAGCTTTTGCGATAGCAGGCGCTTGAATGTCAGCTCAGCTTCATCCGTTAGCGGACTCGCTTTTGTTTGGGCCAGGTCGTGCATTCTCTGCAAATCGCGATCGACGTCCTGGGGCTGGATTTTGTTCCAGAGGCCGTTTCGGAGCTCTTCAATGATGATCGAAAGAGGTTCGATGGTGAGGATTTTAGCCTTAGGAACCTTAATATCGACATCGCGACCTGCGACATTGATTTCGAGCTTTTGGGACAGATCGAAGCCCGCCTTTACGCGATACGTAGCGTGGATCCGAATTGTTTTAATACTGCCAAGCCAGGTCTGGGCGTCATCAGACGTAACCTGAATATCGCGGCTAACGACCGCTAGTTCGAGCGCCGTCTTGGTTTGCTCGAAGACGACGCTGTCCTTGACGGAGATTTTGGGTTGCAGTTGGAACAGGTCGACGAAAGCGTCTCGGACCTTCCGTGCCTCTGACAAAGCCTGATCGGAAAAAACGGCATGGAGCTCCCGAGCGGGCCAGGAGGTCACCTGATCGAACAGCATCTTAAAAATCAAAGCAAGGAGCAGAACGACCAGAAGAAGAGCTGCGGGCCACAGATACCTTCTCCGATTCATCTCAGAAAAAATACAGCCCCCCGCATCCGCTGGATACGAAGGGCTGCTGTTCCCCCCAGAACAATCCTTAAAAATTTAACGAGAATAACAATTCCCTAAACTGCGGCCAAATTCAAATAAAAATTTCAAAGGTTTTACCGGTCAGTCAACTTTCCCTCCGCAATGCCCTTTCCTTTGTCCGTAATCCGGTGAAGTGTATCGCTATGCGTTCCTCGCAATCTCGCAGATGCAAGTGCAAACTCGTTTACTAAAACAAGTACCATTTGAGGGCTTTGCGCGTGATTTTTGCGGGGTAGACCTGCTAAATCCAAGTGAAGCAAATGCAGACAATCGTTATCGGCCATAGAAATCCTGACATGGATTCAATTTGTTCGGCAATCGCCTACGCCGAACTGAAGCGCAAACTGGGAGTACCTGATGTAGTCGCGGCTCGCGCCGGAAACACGAACGAGCGGATTGACCTGGTGTTGCAAAAGTTCGGAGTGCCGGCTCCGGTGTTCTTGAGTGACGTCTCGCCAACGGTGACCGATGTCATGGATACGCAGTTCATCTCCTTGGATCACCATTCTTCGATTTATCAAGCAATGAACTCGATTGAGCAAAAGCGCATTCGTGGCTTGCCGGTCGTTGACGCCGACAACTGTTGCCTCGGGTTGCTCTCCGGTTGGAAGGTTAGTCAGTATCTCTTTCCGCGCCATGAGCAAGCGCCGGCATCACGAGAAATCTTTGGATCAATTTCGAACATCGTCCAATCATTCGGGGGACAGTTTCTTATCGGGGGCAGCGACGATAGTGCGCTAAGGGTTGTCTTGATGGTCGCGGCAATGAGCCAAGCCTCCTTTGGTGAACGACTTCGAAGATCTCAGCCGGAACAACTGATCGTTTTTGTCGGAGATCGAGAGGACATCCAGCTGTACGCAATTAAGGCCAAAGTTCTCGCGGTGGTGATCACCGGCGGATTCAAACTTTCAGCCAAGGTCGAAGCGGCGGCAAGAGATAGTGGGGTCCGTGTCTTGTCAAGTCGGTATGATACCGCCACCACGGTTTTATTAGCTCGCGGCGCAGCAAAAATCGATTCGATGATCGATCCGCAGTTTACGAGTTTGTCACCTGAAACATCCTTGAGGTCCGCTCGCCATGTGGTCGCTGCGTCTTCGGAATATGT
>DASXBV010000032.1:0-4778 GCA_036491515.1 Chthoniobacterales bacterium | reverse complement strand
AGACGAACCGACATGCTTTTCGACCTCCATGCGAACCGTCTCCAGATCGAGTCCCATCCTTTGCAGCACATCGACTGCTACACCCTGTCCAAGTTTGATCAGGCCGAGCAAGAGGTGTTCAGTTCCCACATAGTTGTGGTTGAACCGCTCGGCCTCCTTGCTCGCAAGCACCAACACCTGTTGGGCGCGTGGCGTAAAATCATTCATATTATTGCGTTTCCGAGGCCGGGCGCCGCCTAAAGCTTCTTGAAAGTTGATACGACACCGGCAGTTCGACATTTACCATCAAAGGTAAAAAAAATCGAATATTGCGATGAATAGACAATCGTGATCTTTCACTGGAGAAATTTCACGGCTCTTATTCTACGTAGCGGTTTGCCGGCACCTGGCTGCCCATTGCCCGACACGACACAGCTCAAGCCAACCGGTGGCCGTCGCCCTGCGCCTGCAGAAAGGGGAAAAAGTTTACGCCGATTAAAGGCGCCGTGTGGTTAGTAAGACGGATACATTCTTTGGGCGAACGGCGCACGCACACTGAAGATATTGCGGACACGGGTTAGGCGTAACCCTTATTGTTCCTCCTGTCGCAACTATCGTGGCTTGACCCATCCGAGTCGAGCTCACCGGATCGGTTAAATTTGCGGATTTGCCAATAATACCGAACTGGCCGACATTACGGGAGGGAAGCGTTTAATATGAACACACTTGATGAACTCTATGGCGTTGAGTATCGCAAGGTGGAACGCGCCTGGAAAAGCTTACACGTTTTCCCCACAGAATCAGACCGGCAAAATTTTGATGCTGTTTGTGCGAAGTATGGAATGGATCCTGAGAAGACAGCGGTAGAAATGACTGACAACTGGCGATGGTGGCAGCTTTGGCATGGTTGATGGCGAAGCCCTGGAAAGAATGGTAAGTCATTCGGTAAGTGAACGGCGCATGAAAGCCGGTTCCCGACGAGAAATGCAAAAAGGTTGGAGTCTTTTCAAGGCACGAGCGAAGCGCCAGTGTCTGGATTCACACGGGCCGAGCGAAACGGTACGGTCAACTGATCAGATTTGATCTGTTAATAGTCAATCAGCCAGGGGAATTTTCAGCTACTCGTCCAGAATCTCTTCCACTTTTGGTGGACCGGGATGTCCTTTTCCTTGCCAGCTTTCTTCTTGAACCGAATCAACGCGGGTTTTCCGGTCTAAAAATAGTCTTGGATCCTTAGTTTCACCACGGCGCACATACGTGCGAAGTGTGCGCGAGCGTGGCCAGCAAAACACGATCACGCGGGAGGATGGAGAGATCAAAGAGCTGTCGACTTCTATGCGACAACCAAGGACTGAGATATCGCCGAATGAAAACTGCGCTTCGAAATACCACTTTGCTCCGCGTCATATTGCTGTCCCGCTTTGGCCAAGTCCTAACTTTTTAAAGGGCCTGCTTCAGTCTCCGTGTTCGACAGCACCGTTGAGTATCAGCTTGAGGTCCGTGATGTCTTTTCCATCCGCCTTGAGACACGTAGCCCGGTGGGCACAAAACCCAGCGTAGAAATCGAGCACCTTTGGACCGGTGATGACGAGCATCCCAAGCGACCAATAGAGACACAGCGTTTCTTTGTCGCCGAAATACCGGCTGGCGCTGAGACTAAAGAACGGGAAGCCCCACAAGTCTCCCTCTGCCCAAAACCGAAAGATCGGATCCGACTGATCTTTCCACGCCTCGGAACCTCTCGAGAATTGCTCCTTCAATGACCGTGCCGGCGGCCGTTTAACATCATCGTCCATAAGTTTTTTCTTGTTGTTTCGTCTGCACTTTCGCCCGCTGCCTTTCCAGCTCGGCTTTTAAAGCTCTGTCCTTCTCGGCTCCCTCGACGAGCTCCCAAGAGGAAAGCCGCTTGCTCGGCCGGGTGACGGCATCGCGCAGAGCTACCTTGCTGTCAGTAAAGACGTGCATCGCGGAACGAGCGCGTGACATCGAGACGTAAAATTGTGCTTCGTTCGCTTGGCTAAACGAGCGAACCGGCACGCTAATGATGACTTGGTCGACCGTCTTCGCCTGGCTCGCGTGACTAGTGATAGCTATTCCCTGGTCGATATGCAGAGCGGAGCCGTTGAGAACAATCTCGCCTTTATCGAATCTGATCTTGCCCTCATCAACGCCGACCACGGTCCGCAGCTCGTTGTTCAGGAACTTCTGCCCGCGGTGTTTGACGTTTTTCGTGAACCGAACCTGGTCGCCGATCGCAATGTCAATCTTCTCCCGCTCGAATACGCAGAACTTGTTTGCTTGGTCAAGTGGCAGCTGCTTCTCGACGCCATCTTTTCTGACGATCACAGCTCCCTCCTCACGGCCAAGGACCTCCCACTGCTCGCCGCTTTTAAAACGCTTTTCTTTGACTCCTCTGCGAACAGCCCCACTGGCGATCCTGTGAAACTCGACGATCTGTCCCGCCTCATAAGTGACCGCATCCCGTTGCTGGGAATCCGTCAAGTTCAGCCGTTGAAGCCGCGTGACGGAATGTTCGGTGCCTGACAGGAGGCCCTGCTCTTTCATCGCCTGACGCACGGCGCCGGCAATAGCACGGCACTCAATATGCGTCGGCGCAATGATCAAAGATGATCTCCGAGCCGTTAACGCCTCCATTTGCTTCTCGGCAATCGCTGCCTGGCGGCTGGCGTCACCTGCTATCTCTCGGATGGCCCCGAACTTATCCAGCTTGTCGAACCCTTCTCCTGTCCGACCCTTGCTTAAATCTTCAATTGCTTCACGTAGCTCTGGAATCCGTTGACGATAGATCTTGGTGAGCACGGCCTGCGCGATAGCACCCGATCGCTCTAAGATCCGCAGAGCATCGCCCCACTGAACGCTGTGATGCTGTTTCGTATCCCCCGTAACGATCAGCCGGCAATCATGTACAACCGCGAATTCCTGTAGCTCCAGCATCTGTCGAACGGAAAGAAATCCCGCCTCGTCCACCCATAAGACTTGTCCGATTGCCGCTTGCTGGAGATCTCTATTCAACTGGAATTGCTGAAGCGTGTTGGCGTTCGCGAAGCCCTGCGCTCTCAGCACTTCTACACACGGGGACGATGGTGCCAGGACTATGACGCGGTTGCCAGATAACGATTCGATAGCAGTCACGGCTTCAGTCATTAATTCCGTTTTGCCCACTCCCGCCGGTCCCTTGAAAGAGATCACAAAATCCTTTGAGGCGAGAACGTGATAGACCGCCTTAGTCTGTTCCTCGCTGCCAGCGACAAGGGGATTGCGAATTACCCACTCTTTTCCGCCGTTGAGCGCCTTGTGTTTACCTTGGCCTTCTGCCGCCAGGCGGATCATTTTGTTTTCCGCATCTCGCACTTCGCGAGTTGTAAGCAACCTGCCGTCGGGGTCAGGACGAATGAAACGCGGATCTGATTTTACCCAGGCGAGTGCTTCGCCTATCGACACCCGCGCAATACCGCGGCGAAGAAGCATTCCAGCAACATGGAGCTCCCGCCGAAGGGACAACTGCTCGAAGAGGTGCCTTATCGCCAATTCCTTGGCAGCGCGGGCATCGAGAAGGTTCTGGGAAGGTGCGCTTTTCACGCACTCGGGCCGCAACGACGCTAGCTCTTGCGACGTCATCTCACTTTGCCAATAGGTTACTAACTCTTGGCGAGCTTTGTACTTCGCCGAGCCTTTACTTTCGCGTTTCCGAGCACCCAACTCGGATTTCCACTTGTCCCAATTTCCGCCGATTTCCGTAACGACATGAGCGAAGGCGTCATCGAAGGCCATGTTGGTCGATTTCATGAGCGCCCTAGCCTGAGATTCCAGGACCGTGTATTTATCACGTGCCAGCTGTTCAATTTGCCGCGTTCGCCTGCTGAACTTCTCGACGAGCTCGCGGCTCACGCTGGCAAGCTCAAAGTGATGCTCGGTTCTCCGGATGCCGTAGCCGGCTCCTTCGAGCTTTGCCGCCACCAGATGGTTGAAGTGCGCCTCGTAAAAAGTGCGATCGCCCACCGTGTTTCCGACTTCCAAGGCCTTCCATTCTTTTTCGGCCTCATCGAAGGTCGCATTCATCGCGAACACGTGAACGTGATAATGCGGGTCCGGTATCCCATCGACAGGCCTGGTCTCGGCGTGAACAAACTTTGCATAGACCAAGTTCGGGCTGAAACGATTATCTTGCTGATACCCTTTGCGAACTTTCGTCTCCATCCGGGCCTGGATCGCAGCCATGGTCTCGTCGAGGGCCTCGGCGATCATTTCCTCGACGACCTTGTCCTCATTGACAGCCAGATATATCGACACCGATTTAGGCACGCTGAACGTGAAATCGTATCCGGACCGCCGATTGGATACTTCGCGCTTCTGCGCCGTACCGGTCTCTGGATCTATCTTTGGGAGTCCGGTCTTCTTGTCCCTTACGCCCTCCAGCCGGGTCTTATTCATTCGCGCGGTCAATCGCTCTCCGTCAGCTCCCGGCCACCTATTGTTAGCCAACGCCACGAAATCCTTTCTCTTCACATCGCCTTTCAGCCCTAACAGTTCCGCGCCTCTGCCTCCCCAGGTGCCCACATCCTTCGCGTAGTAGTCGCTCGTTTTTAGCGCGACATCGAAATACTTTTCTGCCCCTTGTGCCGAATGGCTTATCGTTATTCGCAGCATGTTCGTTCAATCTCGTTTTTCGAGCTCATTCAACGCGTTTAAACGCTGCTTTCGTCGTTCTGTTTCGGTCGCCTTTTGGACCATGCTTTGACGGAACAGACGTGTCGCCTTATCCTTTGGATAACGGGTCG
>DASXBV010000031.1:0-10734 GCA_036491515.1 Chthoniobacterales bacterium | reverse complement strand
CGGCTTACATCTGCGCCCTGCGGCGACCCTGATCAAAACCCTGTCCAGATTTCCCGGCGAAGTGTTCATCGAAAATCGAACTGCAAATCGGGGTCCGGTGCTTGCCCGCAGCCTGGTCGATGTGACCCGGCTACAGATTCGCCAGGGCGACTCCGTTCGATTTTCAATTTCGACGCCTGACCCCAAACCCGTAATCGACTCGATCCGGTCGCTTGTTGAGAGCCACTTCGGCGAATTTGCTCAGACTGTTCGTCAAGCCGAAACGAATGGCGTGCCGGATGCCGATCAGCCTTTTGGTGTCTCCCCCGGGATTGCAATCGGTCGCCCTCTTCTGCTTGAAACAATCGTCGCTTCCATTCCGACATACACCGTGGAATCTGCTCCGGATGTCACGCAGGAAATCGCGAGACTGCGCTCGGCCATTGCGACTGCCCTCCAGGAATTCGACAGTCGTATTAACCGCCTTAGACCTTCCCTGCGTGCGGATCACCTGGACGTTTTCGACGCTCAACGAATGATTTTCGCAGATCCGACCATCCTTAATGAGGTCGAGGCAAAAATCCAAGAGCAGCACCTGAACGCGGCGAGCGCGTGGCATGCGGTCCTCTCTCAATATTCGGCTGACCAGGCAAAGGCGGATGATCCCTACCTCCAGGCTAGAGCAGCGGACTTCCGTGAAGTGGACCGAACTGTTTTGAACCATCTCATCGACACGAAATTGGAATCCGGCTTGGCCGAACAAGCGTTCGCTGAACCGACTTTGCTGATTTGCGAGGAACTCACTCCGACACTGTCCGAGGAACTTCATCGGCTCTCTATTTCCGGCGTGATCCAGCTTGGAGGGGGTGCCACCTCTCATGGAGCCATTCTCGCCCGGGCGCTAGGTCTCCCGGCGATTGGCGGAACCAGGAAAAGTCTTGATCGGCTCCGGACAGCTCAACGGGTTGCAATCAGCGGTTCTGAAGGTTTGCTCTGGATAGATCCTCCGGCCGAAGTTCTATCTGACCTGGCCAACCGGCAGCAATTCGAGCGCTCCGAACTCGACCGTGCGTTCCAAGAAAGCAAAGAACGTGCGATCACAACAGACGGGGAGTCGGTCGGAGTAGGCGGCAATGCAGGTTCCGCGAAAGACGTTCGGAGCGCGCGAACAAATGGTGCCGAATTCATCGGTCTTTTCAGGTCGGAATTTCTTTTCCAAGATTTCGATACTGAGCCGGACGAGGAACAACAACTCGCGGCCTACCGGGAAGCACTTGCGTCAGCCGAGGGATTGTTGCCAGTGACCGTTCGCTTGTTGGATATCGGAGGCGATAAGCCGCTCAAGTTTCTGTCTCAACCAAAGGAAGCTAACCCTTTTCTCGGAGTTCGCGGAATCAGACTGCTGCTGGCAAACGCGAGGTTTTTTCGCGTTCACCTGCGGGCTATCTTGCGGCTCGCAGAATCATTTCCGGTTCGATTGCTTATACCGATGATCACCGAGGTCTCAGAAATTCTCGCCACGAAAAAATTGCTCGAAGAAATCACCGCCGAACTGACAAAGGCAGACCTGCCTCACAAATGGCCGATCCCGGTCGGCGCAATGATCGAGACGCCGTCGGCCGCGCTACTCATCGATCAACTCTTGCCGCATCTCGACTTCGTTAGCATCGGGACCAACGATCTCACCCAGTACGTGCTATGTGCCGAACGAGGCAACGCTTCATTATCCGCTTTCTCTGATTCGCTTCATCCAGCGGTTCTCCGGATTTGTGGACAGGTTATCCAAGGAGCTCGAGAACATGATGTCAAAGTTTCGATCTGCGGCGAGATGGCCTCCGATCCGGAAGCTCTTCCAATCTGGCTGGGGCTCGGGCTCCGGGAGTTCAGTGTAACTGCCGCAGCGATACCCGCCGTCAAGTCTCTGATTCGAAAACTGAATGCTTCCAGGATTACCGCTCAATTGGCCGCCAGGCGTCTCTCGTTTGCAGGACCATTGGAAGTCCGAAAGTTCTCAAAAAGTCTAACCCAGTGAAAAAGGAACCCGCCGCCAATGAAATATCTTCTCGCTCTTGATCAAAGCACCGTAAGTGCGCGGGCCTTGGTGATTGATCATTCCGGCAACGCGATATCTGTTGCCCAGAAGGAAATTACCCAAATCTATCCGCAGCCTGGTTGGGTTGAGCATGACCCGAACGAAATATGGTCCGCTCAGGTTGGGGTTGCTGCGGATGCCATCAGCCGAGCAAACATCGGCCCGAAGGATATCGCAGCGGTTGGCGTCACCAACCAACGTGAAACCACGGTCATCTGGGACCGGAAAACATCGCAGCCGATCGCCAACGCAATTGTTTGGCAGGATCGCCGTACCTCACAGATGTGCGAGACCATGAAAGCGGACGGCCTGGAGTCCTTTGTCCGGCGTAAGACCGGCCTGGTGATTGATGCCTACTTTTCCGGAACAAAAGTCCGCTGGCTTTTAGATCACGTTCCTGGAGCACGCGCTCGTGCCGAACGCGGAGAACTCGCCTTTGGAACGATTGATTCCTGGCTTATTTGGAAACTGACGGAAGGCCGATGCCACGTGACGGATGAAACGAACGCATCGCGCACAATGTTTTATAATATCCGCAGCCGCATGTGGGATGATCACCTTCTCAATGCATTGGGGATTCCCAGGCTTCTTTTGCCCGAAGTGAAAAGTTCGAGCGAGGTGTATGGCGAGACCGCAGGCACGCTTTCCGGTATTCCAATCGCGGGCAACGCCGGCGATCAGCAGGCGGCCCTCTTTGGCCATATGTGCAACCAACTTGGAATGGTGAAAAATACCTATGGTACCGGCTGTTTCATGCTGATGAACACCGGAACTCAGCCAATTGTCTCCAAGAACAAATTGGTCACAACGGTCTCGTGGCGTATAAATCACCAGACGGACTATGCGCTCGAAGGAAGTGTCTTTAGCGCCGGTGCCGTTGTCCAATGGCTGCGTGACGGTCTTGGGATCATCCGCTCCTCGGATGAAGTTGAACATCTTGCCTCGACCGTTGAAGACAATGGCGGAGTCTATTTTGTGCCGGCATTCGCCGGTCTGGGCGCGCCGTATTGGGATCCATACGCGCAGGGACGGATAGTCGGTCTCACGCGTGGCACCAAGGCAGGTCATATCGCCCGGGCGGCCCTTGAAAGTATCGCTTACCAGGTAACGGACATTCTCACAGCGATGGAGTCCGACTCTGGCATTCAGCTCTGCGAACTGCGCGTTGATGGCGGCGCCTGCCGGAACAATTTGCTCATGCAGTTTCAGGCGGACATCCTTGGTGTCCCGGTTGTCAGTGCGCAAAATGTTGAAACGACCGCGATGGGCGCGGCTTATCTGGCAGGACTGGGCGTCGGATACTTCCGGTCGACTGATGAAATCGCGTCCCAATGGGCTCCGGGACGGAGTTTCGAACCGCGGATGAGCCAAGACCAACGCGATACGCTGCGCTCCGGCTGGAGTAAGGCTCTCCATGGTACCAAGTTTGACATCCACGGCGACTTGCCCTAGTACTCACCCGCAAAAATAAGCGAAATTACTTGAGGGGATTCCACACTCTTCGAAAACCCAACCCTTCGAAGTCTCTAGTATTCACGGTAGCAAACTCGGTCACGCCTTGGAATATCATCGTAAGGGCGGTGCGCGTATCGTAGAGGCGCCGGAAGGCGAAGGTCGCAGCACGGGCTTGGCGCCAGAGAGCGTCGTGAAGCGGGCGACTCTCGGTGGGGAAGCCGATGAGCCGCCAACGGGGATGCGAGCGGTAGGTTTCGATGACCTCCACGGCTTCGTTAGCATCGAGCGGGTGCTGCAGCACGACGGGATTACGTAGCAGACCATAAAGCTCGGCGAGGACGAACTCGGAAATTGAGACGTCCTCCTGCCGCTGCACGGAGGTCAGCCAGGCGTAAGCGGTTTGATGCCTCGGCGAGTCTTCGTTGATCGCATGAAGGAGGATGTTGGTATCAATCGAGAGCATGGCGCTTCGTTACCGGCGAGGCCGGGTGAGCAAAAGTTCCGTAGTGGTCCCCTGAGCCTGCGCTTTAATTTCCGCCTCTGTCAGACCCTTCCAGCCAAGACGGCGCGGTTTCGGCGGTTGCCACTCCTCCAGACTGCCTGGCTGGGCGGCATAAACGCTGAGAATATATTCAATTCCGCGACGTGCTATCTCGGCGAACGAAATCTCGCGGCTCTCGCAAAGCTTCTTGGCACGTGCGTAGAGGTCGTCAGGTAACTGAATCTGTGTTCTGACCACGATGTCATTTTGACATCGCTGTGTATAATGTCAATCTGTTGCGCCAATGAAAACCGACATTTGCCCGCGGAGTAAGTAAAGCGTCCCGCTTTACCCGCGGCAAGAGGTTCGGTCGCCGGGAAGGCAAAGCGGGACACTTGGCTTACGAAGAGGGTAAAGCGGGACGCTTTACTTACGAAGAACAATCCGGGCGCGCGCCGGGGATGGCGGGAACCGCGAGGCGCAGCCGGAGAATTCCACTGCCCTAGCCTGCATCGCTCACAGATCTCCCAGGATTTGCGATGAATGCAGGTTTCAGCCTCCCGCCATGGCGCCAATTATGAGGAACGGCTCAACACCGGCAACGACTTCGTCCGGCAGTGGAGTCTCAGGCGGCTCGTGGGACAAATCTTCTTTGCATGCGTAGAATCTGACGAAAGGACGGCGGCGCAACGTGACGTGGTCGCGAATGGCCCCGCGAAGCACCGCATGGCGCGCTTCGAGAGCGTCGAGCACCGACCCCAGCGTGGTCGGCGCCTCGACTTCAAGCTCCACCTCACCCTGCACACCGGCCAGCGTGCGCAGGTGATAAGGGAGCACGACTCGTATGATGGCAACTCGTATCATGGTATCGTCTGGACCTCGACAGACAGCACCGCCGGGAGATCCCGTACAATGGAGTTCCATGTGTCGCCATTGTCAGCAGAAGCGTAAATCTGCCCGCCGGTGGTTCCAAAATACACCCCGCACGGCTCCAGCGAGTCAACGGCCATCGCATCGCGCAGCACGTTGACGTAGCAATCCTTTTGCGGCAGACCTTGGGTAAGCGCTTCCCATTCGTTGCCGCCCGTCCGACTTCGATACACGCGAAGCCTGGCGTCCGGCGGAAAGTGTTCTGAATCGCTCTTGATCGGGACCACATAGATCGTTTCCGGCTCGTGCGCGTGAACCTGAATCGGGAAGCCGAAATCTGATGGCAGATTGCCACTGACTTCCTGCCAGGACTCGCCGGCGTTGTCGGTACGCATGACGTCCCAGTGCTTCTGCATGAATAACACGTCCGGACGAGACGGATGCATCGCGATGCGATGAACACAGTGCCCAACTTCTGTATCCGGGTCAGGCAACTCGTACGGCGACTTCAGACCACGGTTCGCTGGCTTCCACGTTTTGCCGCCATCATCTGTGCGGAAGGCGCCGGCTGCAGAGATGGCGATGAAGATTCGATCGGGGCGTTCGTGATCGAGGATAATCGTGTGTAGGCACATCCCGCCCGCGCCGGGTTGCCAGAGGTGGCCCTTGGCGTTCCGCAATCCGGGAACTTCCTGCCAGGTGCGACCGCCATCCACAGTTTTGAACAAGGCGGCATCTTCCACGCCTGCGTAAACGGTGTCCGGGTCGGTTAGAGAGGGTTCGAGATGCCAGACGCGCTTGAACTCCCACGGATGTTGGGTGCCGTCGTACCATTGGTGAGTGCCGGGAACGCCGTCATATTTGAACTCATTGCCGACGGCTTCCCAGGTATTCCCGCCATTGTCAGAGCGCTGAATCATTTGGCCAAACCAGCCGCTGCTCTGAGACGCGTACAGGCGATCCGATTGAGCGGGCGAGCCTTTAAGGTGATAAATTTCCCAGCCCGCAAAGTGCGGTCCGCCCACAGACCACTGCTCGCGCTTGCCATCGGCGTTCAAGATGAATGCACCTTTCTTTGTGCCAACCAATACTCGTACTTTGCTCATATTGTTGTTCGCTCCATGATGCGACGAACGAGCGGACGTGGTCAGGACTTTTATTTACTTTTTTTCTTTGGTTCGGATATATCTTGAAACGTTTCAACACAATCGCTATAGGTCCAGTGTTGCAGTCATTATCCCCCCTGAACATTCCATGGAGGTTACCATCCGAAGTGTTGCGAAACTCGCCGGAGTTGCCCCGAGCACTGTATCGCACTACCTCAATCATAGCGCGCCGGTTTCGCCTGGCACCGCTCAAAACGTTGAGCGGGCGATTGCCGCATTGAATTATCGAGTGAACCTCGGCGCGAGGAGTCTTCGCCTGCGCACAACACATTCCGTCGGGCTCGTGATTCCGAACAACACCACCCCATTCTTCGGCGAAATCGCCCAGGTGATCGAGAACGCTTTATGGGACAAGGGTTACCAGATGCTCTTGTGTATCTCCGAGCGCGATCTTGAACGGGAGACGGTCCAGGTCGCAAATCTCGCCGGGAGGCAGGTGGACGGGATTTTGATGATTTATCATTGCGAGCAGAGCAAGGCGGTGCAGTTCTCAAAAGGAATTTCAATGCCCATCGTTTTCGTCGATCGTCCCATTCCCGGCGAATATTCCGTCGCCACGGACAACTTTTACGGCGGACAACTCGCTGCACGCCATTTGGCCGGACTCGGGCATCGCTGCATTGGACTATTGTGCGGCGAAGCCGACATTCGAAACGTCGCGGAACGCGTCGAGGGCTTTATGACAGAGCTTCGGCGGTGGGGAATAAAAGTCAGGTCAGATTACGTCCTGGACGGCTACCAGGAACTGCAGTTTGGTCTCCGAATCTCGGAATTACTCAAGAAGGAGCCCCGACCAACGGCGGTTTTTGCAACGAACGATATCGTTGCCGTGGGGGCCTGGCTAACGCTTCTCGAAAAGGGATTTCGTGTGCCGCAGGACTTGTCGATTCTTGGGTTCGACGACATCGAACTCGGCCGCTTCCTCATTCCGCCTTTGACTACGGTGGGGCAACCGAGTCGCGAGATTGGCGAGAAGGCGGTGGAGTTATTGCTTCAGCTGATTAACGAAAAAGAGCGCTTCGTAAATAAGACTCCTACGAGTGTGATTATTTCGCCGACGCTCCATGTTCGAGGATCAACAGCAGCCCCAGCGGAAGGGAGGTAACCTGACAGCCAAAACACATCAGCTTTGACAAGCCCTTGTTCGACACATCGTTCGTGGATCATCGCGAAAGCAAAATAGTTACGTTTATTAACCCGTTAGTTAACTTACTCGGAAAGAGATAATATTAGAGTCCGTCATTATTAATCGATATCCCCCACCATGAAGAAATTCCTCTGCATGTTATGTGTTGGAGCTGCGTTCTCTTCGATCGGCCTGAGCGTTGCTCAAGCCTGGACCCTCGAAGAAGCGGCGAAGGACTACAAAGGAACGGAGATTAAGGTGATCTTCCTTGATCGTCCGGGTTACCGGGCGACGATCAAGATGCTGCCAGAATTCGAGCAGAAGACTGGCATCAAAGTGTCCTATGAGATCGTTCCGTACGAGAACTCGCGTGAAAAAGAAGTCCTGGACTTTAGCGCACAGGGCGACCTGGCGATTGCGCTCGTGGACCTTGTTTGGATCGGTGAATATGCCGAGTCCGGCTGGATTGTCCCGATCGACGATCTGCAAAAGAAGTTTCCGAACCTGGTTGATCCCGATCTGGATCTGAAAGACTTCTTCCCGTTATTATTGAATGCGTTCGGCACGTGGAATGGTAAAATCTACGGGCTGCCCTTCGACAACTATTCGGGTCTCCTCTTTTACAACAAAGACATGCTGACAGCGGCCGGTTTCGATAAGCCGCCGGAAACGTGGGACCAGCTTATTAACGACTACGCTCCGAAGCTTACTAAAGACGGCAAGTTCGCATTCGCTCTGCAGTCGCGACGCGGCGAGACGCAGTCCTGTGATAGCTTCATGCGTTTCATCTGGCCTTGGGGCGGCTCTCTGCTCGATTCTAAGTTCAAGTGCAACCTCTCGGACCCGAAATCGCAAGAGGGACTGGAGTTTCGCCTGAAGCTGATGAAATACATGCCCGCGGGCATCGTCGACTTCGATCACAGCGAGGCAGTCAACGCGCTCGCCCAAGGACAGGTTGCGATGATCACCGAGTGGTCTGCGTTTTATTCGACGCTGGTCGACCCAAAGACTTCGAAAATCGTCAATTCGCTCGGGATTGCGCCCGAACCGAAGGGGCCGGACGGCCGCAAACCCGCGCTGGGTGGATTCTCGCTCGCTGTGACGACTCAGGTCGATGATAAGAAGAAAGGCGCTGCCTGGTTGTTCATCCAGTGGGTAACATCCAAAGCTAAGGCGAAGGAGTATGTGGAGGACGGTGGTGTCAGCGGACGCCAATCGACCTACCAAGACAAAGATCTGGTGGCAAAATACCCATTCATACCTCCGATGGTTGAATCCTGGCAGCAGGGTGTGCCGGAGTATCGCCCCCGCTTCGCAGAATGGCCCCAGCTTTCAGACATCATCGCCGAATGGGGCACCAAGATGATGGACGGCCAATCGACGGTGAAGCAGGCCTCGGACCAGATTTGCAGGCTGGTGGAAGACACACTGAAGAAAGCCGGTTATTACGACGGTAAGAAGCCGCTAGCACAATGAGAGAGCGTTCACCGTTCACCGTTCACCGTTCGCCGTTCGCCGTTCGGCGCTTGGCGTTCGGCGCTTGGCGTATCGGCCTATCGGTTAGAGGTGAGAGGTAAGAGGCGCAGCCGCGTTCAAAACTCAAAACCCAAAACCCAAAACTCTAACCTCCAAAACCGCGCAACGCCGGACGCGCAGGAGCGCATCCCGCGGGCCGAACGCCGAACGGTGAACGCCGAACGATAACGATAGACGGGCCTTGCTGGCAACGCTCAGGGAGCTGCCAGCAGTTCCCCTCCGGCAGTTGCGCGGCTAGCATCGAGAGAGACGCTGTCGGAATAGTTCTGCGGAATGAAGGCGAAAACTCAAAAGAAGACTTACTCTTCCGGGGCCTGGTACTTCCTTGCTCCGGCCGTGATTGTATTGTTCTTCGTGGGGATTTTTCCCATGCTCTTTGCGGTCTGGAACTCGCTGCACCAGTTTATCTTGCCGAAAGTCCATTCGCAGGGAAGTTTTTTGGGGGTCTGGCCACTCTTCGATGCGCCTTTTAACTGGTTCGGAAATTACCTTGCGCTGCTCACGGATGAATCTTTCCGGGAAGCGCTCGGACGAACCTTGCTTTTCCTGGTTATCAACTTGCCGATCCAGTTGGTACTTGGGATGGCGATTGCGTTGCTGCTGCATAGACCCGGTAATGAACTCATGAAGAAGATTGGCCGCGTTGCGCTGGTGATTCCTCTGGCCACCACGTTCGCTGTCGTCGGGCTCATGGGCCGGCTCATGTTCAATCTTAACTTTGGCGTGTTAAACTATTTCTGGAGCCTGATATTCGCACACAAGCTTGATTGGCTGGCCGATCCGAACCTCGCCTTTGTTTCCATCTCGATCATGGAAGACTGGCAGTGGACCCCGTTCTGCGCCCTAATCCTATTTTCGAGCCTGACAATGGTACCACTCGAAATCGAAGAAGCGGCTCGCCTCGAAACGGAAAAGTGGTGGCACATTCTTTGGAAAGTCCAACTCCCGTTCATGCTACCCGGCATTACCGTTATCCTGATTCTGCGGACTGCGGATATACTCAAACTGTTCGACGTGGTTTACACGATGACTCGCGGAGGTCCCGGTTCGGCGACTGAACTCATCAGTGTGTATATACAGCGGATCGGATTTCGCGTTTTCGATCAGGGGATGGCTTCGGCACAGGCTGTAGTGTTGTTGATCATTGCCATCATGCTATCCCGCCTTTATGTGAAGTACGTCTACAAGGAGATCTGAAGACCATGACAAAAGGCGAATCCAAGCAAAGAACGGGTCTGCAACTTGGCGATATCCTCCATTTCCTAGCCCTGCTTCTGGTAATATTAGTTTGCGTTTTTCCTTTTTACTGGATGGTGACGGCGTCGTTCAAACAGCAGGCGGCGATCCTCGCTTCGACCCCTCAATTCTTTTTCCAACCGACGCTGGAAAATTATGTGAATGCCTTTAGCAAGTTCGACATTCTGAAGAGCCTGCAGAACTCGTTATTTGTCGCTTTGGTGACAGTACTGATTTCACTTGTGCTTGGAACGCCGGCTGCTTACGCAATTGCTCGATTCGAGTTTAAAGCAAAGCAGGACATCTGGTTTTGGTTTATCTCCAACCGAATGCTCAGTCCGATCGTTGTGGCGCTTCCGTTTTTCCTTATCGCCCGCAATTTCAGACTACTGGATACCACGTGGGCGCTTATCCTGATCTATCTCACGTTCAACGTGCCGATCGTGGTCTGGATCTGTGCTGACCAGTTCCGCAATATTCCAAAGGAGTTGGACGAGGCGGCGACACTTGAAGGCTACAACTCATTTGCGATATTTTTTAAGATCGCGTTGCCGCTGGCAGCGCCCGCACTTGCGGTCTCGGCAATCTTAACTTTTATCTTCTCCTGGAACGAGTTGCTCTACGCGCTGATACTCACCAGAAACGAGGCAAAGACCGCGCCGGTCGTCGCCACAAGTTTCATGAGCGGCTATGAACTGCCTTGGGGCCAGATTATGGCCACCGGCACGATGGTAGCTCTACCGGTGATTATTTTTAGCATGATCGTCTCGCGTCAGCTGGTCCGCGGTCTCAC
>DASXBV010000030.1:0-5896 GCA_036491515.1 Chthoniobacterales bacterium | reverse complement strand
GGGAGCGTTTTCGGATAAGCCGGCAACCGTCGATAAGGACTCGGGCAGGTTGACTTGGGAGATCGAGCTTCCACCGAAGGTAAAAAAGGTCATTGAATTTAATTATTCAGTTGAATGGCCCAAGGGCAGGGAAATTGTGGGCGGTTAGCCCAGGGTTTCAGCAGATTGGATATTTCCCAATTCTCTGCCGTTCAACGACCGCTTTAACCTAATGCTAGGCTTTTACAAACAGCGCTGCAAAAGCACCATCCAGATGGTCATGGATCGGCATGGAGGTCCTGGCTTCTACGAAGCTAAGCTCAGGAATTTCACGGTCGATATATGCGACGACGCCTTCGTTTTCTTCCGGCTCAATGCTGCAGGTACTATAGACGAGGCGACCCCCGGATTTTAAGAATTGAATCGGCGATTTGACAATCCGGCCTTGAAGATGCTGCATCCTGGGGAAGTCTTGCGGGGTCAGGCGCCATCGAACGTCGGTGCGTCGCCGAATGACCCCGGTGTTTGTGCACGGCACGTCCACCAGAATCGCATCGAACGTTTCAGGCTTAAAAGGGGTCGAATGCTGCAGCCAATCGATCAGGACAATCGTGGAATTACTTACCCCAAGCCGGATCAGGTTCTGCTCGAGCCGGGCAAGCCGGAGCTTATCGTAATCACAGGCGACGAGGCTCCCCTGGTTTTCCATGCTTTGCGCCATGTATCCCGCTTTGCCGCCGGGCGCTGCACAAGCATCGAGAACGACTTCACCAGGTTTCGGACTCAGCAGATCGCAAGCCAGCAGCGTACTGGGATCCTGTACGTAGCCTACTCCCGTGGAAATCCACGATAATGGCAGCCGGTTAACCTCAAGGCAATCAGGGTGAACGTCCACAACTTTCGCGCCGGGAAAGCTTTCGATCAACTCCCCTGGAGTGACTCTTAGCCGATTGGCTCGGACGTAAATTTTTGCAGGCTCATTGTTCCAGGCGCAGAGTTGCTCCGCAACTTTATCCCCATGCCGAGATTCCCATTTTTGCCAGAGAAATTCCGGATGCGAGTAGCGGATGTGAGCGGGGGCATTCTGCAGGTGCTGCAGGATAACGTCTTTTTCGACGATTGTTTTGCGGAGAACCGCATTTACCAAGGTGCGGGCGGCTCCTGCTATGTTCACGGTTTCGTACACAGCCGCATGATTCGGGATACGCATCTTGTAGAGCTGATAAACACCGAGGCGTAGAACCTGACGAGTCGGCATATCAAGACCTGTGGGGCGGAACCGTTGGATAATAAAGTCGAGATAGGACCGGTTTCGGATCACGCCGTAGAAGGTTTCAGTCACAAATGACCGATTGACACTATTCAACCCTGAACGCTGGAGCGCTTGGTGGAGAACCTCGTCAGCGAATTCCCGGCCGCTCTCCCAACGTTGAAGCGCTTTTAAACAACAGAGGCGCGGATTTTTGCCTGCCATAGAGCCGCTCCAGGATCCCGCGGTGGTCGTAACTCTGGAGGTGAAACAAAATGCGGGACAGCTTTTTAAGGTTCCACAAATCTCGGGGAATTCTACTGAAATCGCGTTCGGGGTTCGGCGTGTTGCGGTCTGGTAGGGTCACGCTTCCGCGTGACAGAGGTGAGAGGTGAGAAGTGAGGGTGACGTGAGAGACGGCACGCTGAACGCTGAACGCTGAACGCTTACCCGCTCGCCTCGCCTCGTCCGATCCCGAGGTATCGGAAGCCAAGTTTCTTCATGGTCTCTGGATCGAACAGGTTGCGCCCATCGAAAATAATCGGAGTGTGCATGGCATCTCGCACAAGCTCAAAATCGACCCCTTGAAACTCATTCCACTCGGTTGCCAGAATGAGTGCTTCAGCGTTTTCGACGGCCTGAAGCGCAGACTTGGCCAGAGTCGCACCTTTGCACAACCCGAGCTCCGCGACTTTGTCCATCCCTTTAGGATCGTACGCTTGGACGATGGCGCCCTCTTGCAGTAGGCCATTGACGAGATCGATTGCGACGGAGTTGCGCACGTCATCGGTGTCCGGTTTGAACGTCAGGCCCCAAACTGCGATGCGCTTGTCCTTTAGGACCCAGAGAGTATCCCTGATCTTCGCCACAAATCGGTCGCGTTGCGTCTGATTGACACGCTGGACTTCCTTTAGAAGTAAGAATGGCAGGCCCAATTGTTCGCTTATCGCGATGAAAGCCGCGACGTCCTTGGGAAAACAAGACCCACCGTAACCAAGTCCGGCGTTCAGAAAGCTGCGGCCAATTCGTTTATCGGCACCGATCCCGTCCGCGACCTTCTCGACATCCGCGCCGCTTGCTTCGCAGATGGCCGAAATCGCGTTGATGTATGAAATCTTAAGCGCCAGGAATGAGTTTGCCGCGTGCTTAATCAGCTCCGCGCTGTTCACATCGGTTACCAGGATTGGAGCCATGAACGGCTCATACACCTTCTTCATCAGTGCCAGCGCGCGATCGCTGTTTGATCCGATAACGATTCGATCTGGATTCATCAGGTCGGCGACAGCGCATCCTTCCCTGAGAAACTCCGGATTGCTGACCACATCAAAATCAACGCCTGCCTTGTTGTATCGTCGGATCGTTTTCGCTACTTTTTCCCCGGTCTTGACCGGGACGGTGCTCTTGTCGACGATTACGCGATATTCCTTGAGCACCTCCGCGATTTCCCGCGCAACTCGTTCAATGTAGGTGAGGTCCACGCTACCGTCTGGTTGAGGTGGTGTGGGGACTGCAATGAAAACAATTTGGGAATGCTGAACGCCATCTTCGATGCTGTTAGTAAAGCGCAGCTGGCGCGCGGAAACGTTCCGATGAACCACTTCCTCCAAGCCGGGTTCGTAGATCGGTATATGACCGCTCTGCAGCGAGTCGATCTTTCTTTGGTCGTTGTCAACGCAGACAACATTATGGCCAACATCGGCGAAGCAAGCACCCGTCACCAGGCCGACATACCCTGAGCCAATAATAGAGATATCCATAATCGCGGTTCAAATATCGCGGTTAAACTAAACGAGCCTCTCCCATATCCGGCTTCGGCCATTTGTCCAGCAGAAGGTAATGGGACAAGGCTTAATCCCTCCTTATTGCCCGAAGGCACTACCGATATCGAAGCCGATTGGCAAACCGATTCTGGGGAGATCCTTCAGCGTGAACGTCAACACGACGGCGACCTGGGTTTTACCGGATCCATTGTTAGTAACATTAAAGCCAAGCGAACCAACCCAGCTACTCAGGTCACGATGAATGGCATACGTTTGTTGGTTTAATATTCCCGTCCTGAATTGGTAATCTTCATAAATACTGAAGCCCCAGTTGTCGTTTAGCCGCAGGTAAGAGTAAAAAGAAAGTTCGCTGGTATCCTGGAAGAATGGATTGCTTTGCAAATACTGATGTCCGACTCGGAATTCAATATTCGGATTCAGCGTCCAATCAAAAAAAGTACTCACCGACCAAAACCCTTTGTCCAGCAGAGGCACTTGCGAGTCAACGGAAAGGTAAGCCCAGGGGACCGGTTGAAACCGAATCTTGTTAAAGACGTTGGAGTAAGTCTCGTGCGGCGGGGTAACCGGGGTTGTCCGCGAAACGCTGGTAGTGGCTGGTGGAACAGTCTGGGCAAGCGGGTTGTCGAAATCGACATCAAAATAGCTGTTGACATCGAGCCAATTGAGAGTTTGGGAGTCTCGGCGAGTCTGGAGCCGGTTATGGACACCGAGACGCAATATCGTCCACTGCTCGAGCGAATCGATCGACCGGAATTGGGGGAAATCGATCGCTTGCAGTTGGGTACTTGGGATGTATTGGTCAATGGGGAGTATCTTAGAGGAGGGAAGCGTTGGGTTGGAGACCCATGAGAAATCGGCGTAGGGCTGGACGATGTGACGCAGACCATCAAGTCCGAGCCATCTCGCTTGCACGTTCTCGAAAGCCTTCGAGAGCTTGAAGGAGGCTTCCACGTCGGTGTTCCAGGCAAATCTTGGGCGGGCACCCTGTTCTACCAAGATACCCTCCGGAAGTGGATTACTGACGTCAGATTCTGTGAAACTCCCGGTAGTAGTGTAATAGGTCCCGCGGAAACCGATGCCTGGAACGAGCGATAGCCAGCCGAAGTAGGTGTGCGGAAAGAGGAATTGATGGAACGAATCGAGGCGAAAAAAGCGATAGTCGGGATTGAGCGCACCACTCTGCAGGTCGACAGACATATTGCCGGTTTTTCCGGCGAATGTACGGTAAAGATTGGCCGCGCTGGTGGATGCCTCGTAGAAAATGGGTCCATTGAACAACGGTGTGCGCGCGACCTCCCAGCTAACTTCGGGCAAGCGCTGGGCCGTTTCCGCAAAAGTGTTCACTCGGGGACGAGTCAGTACACCCAGAGTGTAAGCCTCGCCGCGTTTCACCAGTTCAGTCCAGGTATCCGGCTGAGGATCGACGGAGAAGATATTCGGGTAAAAATCCTGCAGAAAATATAGGTCACTCAATTTATTGAAATCAATGGTAGCCGATATATCGCTGGTGATATAGGTCCTGGACTGGTACGCGATGCGGTATCGTCCAGCACCGATGGGGACACGGCCCAACGCGGTCTGATTGAAATTCGGATTCTCATCATTTAATCCATAGATCTGCAAGCGTCCGATGGTCTCTCTATCTTCACGGAAATGATAGTTGACATCCAAACCACCAGCCGGCCCGCGGGAGCTTCGTAGGTCGAGGTGAACCGTTCCGCTAATATTCGTCGCAATCGGAAACGTCAGTTCCGTGAACAAATACGCTCCCCAGACCGAGTTATACCCCGGAGCCAGGTTATAACTGAATTGGTTATTTAAGGACTGGTAAACATAGGGAAACCAGAAAACCGGCACTCGGCCCACAAACAGGGTCGCATTCGAGAGAATGATCCTGTCGTTTTCATAGATACGAATAGTGCGAGCGCGCAGTTCGTAATCGGGTTTCGACGTGTCGCTGGTCGTGATAAAACCGTTCAAAATGGTGTATTGATTTTCTTTAAGGGAAAGGAGGGTATCGCCAAGGACCTGAAAAGGCAGTTTCGGACCGCCAAAATCGGTCATCCTCAATTGCCTGGTTTGCAGGTTGTAAACGGCTCGGTCGGAGGTGAATGCGTATCTCTCCCGATAGAATCGGACATTGCCTCGCAATAAGATATCGTGCGTGTCCGGGTTGTATTCGGCATAATCGCAATAAATCGTGACATCGGCGTATCGGACGACGACATCCCCTTCCGCAATGGCGACTCCGCCCTCAAATCGGGTTTCACGGGACGTGATTTCAACCGGAATCGGTCCGGCCCCCTGAGCGGTCTGGAAGGGGAACAAGGGAGCGAACTCCGAGGTCTTGGCAGCCGGGGTCGGCGCGGCCAGGGGATTCGTGGGCGTCGAGAGTGGAGTAGCTGCGAGTTGGGCAAGCATATTCGTCGGCAGCGCAATCAGAAAGAACAGACCTAGGAAGCGGAGCCTCATGAGGGATTGTTAACGGAATTAAGTAAGACAAAAGGCAACATTGGGGCTTCAGAAATGCAAGGAAAAACCCATAAGCCTGCATTGGCGCGCCGTCCTCGGCTTCCGGTAGGGCGAGGCTCCGTCCGAGCCGCGTCGGCGCGCCGTTCTCGGCTTCCGGTAGGGCGAGGCTCCGTCCGAGCCGCGTTGGCGCGCCGTTCTCGGCTTCCGGTAGGGCGAGACTCCGTCCGAGCCGCGTTGGCGCGCCGTTCTCGGCTCAGGTTGAGCTTCGCCCTAACTCAGGCGAAGCTTCGTGCCACCGTGAATTAGTCTTCATAACCATCCGGATGGGCGGCATGCCACCGCCAGGCACTCCCGACGATCGTTTCGATATTTTCGAACTGCGGCTTCCACCCGAGTTGTTCTTTCGCCTTTTCCG
>DASXBV010000029.1:0-9155 GCA_036491515.1 Chthoniobacterales bacterium | reverse complement strand
CTCCATTTCGAGGTCGATGAGTCTCTTCAGTTCGACGCTATATTCCATGGGGAATTGGCTTACCAAATCGTTCACAAATCCATTTACCGCCAGACTCATCGCCTGACCTTTGCTTAGTCCTCGCTGCTGCATATAGAAAATTTGCTCAGCGCCAATCTGACTGACCGATGCTTCATGCTGCGTAGCGTTGCCTGTGCCACGAACCGTGATGGCGGGATAAGTGTCGGTCCGGCTGGTTGAGTTGATCAAAAGCGCATCACACTCGGTATTGTTCTTACAGCCTTTCAGGTGTTTCGGGACATGCACCAAGCCACGATAGGTCGCGCGCCCTTTGCCTACACTGATACTCTTGGAAACAATATTGCTCGTCGTCTCATCGGCCGCGTGGATCATTTTCGCGCCGGTATCCTGATGCTGGCCATCACCCGCAAGGGCGATGCTGATCACCTCACCGCGCGATTTGCGCCCTTTCAACACCACGCCCGGATACTTCATTGTCAGCCGTGATCCGATATTACAGTCGATCCATTTGATCTCGGCTTCCTCCATCGCCAATCCCCGTTTCGTGACCAGATTGAACACGTTCGGCGACCAGTTTTGAACCGTTACATATTGGATCTTAGCTCCTGGTAGGGCAACCAATTCAACCACCGCAGAGTGGAGCGTGGTCGTAGTGAATTTCGGAGCCGTGCAGCCTTCCATGTACATCACTTCTGAACCTTCGTCGGCGATGATTAGCGTGCGTTCAAACTGGCCAAAATTCTCCGCGTTGATTCGGAAATACGCTTGCAACGGATGCTTTACCTTCACTCCGGGCGGAACATAGATAAAACTGCCCCCGCTGAATACAGCGCTGTTCAGGGCACTAAACTTATTATCACCGGTCGGGATGACCTTGCCGAACCATTTTCGGAAAAGATCAGGTCTCTCCTTCAGAGCGTCCGTGCTACCCATGAAGATCACACCCTGGGCCGAAACTGCCTTTTTGATGTTCGAGTAGACCGCCTCGCTATCAAACTGAGCTTCGACCCCGGCGAGGAACTTCCGTTCGCTCTCGGGAATGCCGAGGCGCTCGAACGTTTGTTTAATCCCCTCGGGAACGTCATCCCAGCTCCGCTGGGTCGCGTCGCCAGAAGCGAGGTAATAACGGATCACGTCGAAGTTTATTTCCTTGAGCTCGTCGCCAGCCCAATGGGTCGGCAGCGGTTTGCTCTTGAAGACTTGGTACGCACTTTTGCGGAACTCGCGTATCCAGTCCGGTTCGCCCTTCACATCGACGATATAATCGATGGTTCGTTCCGTCAGGCCAACACCTGCATCGCGCGTCGGTTTGAGATCATAGAAAAAGTTGCCGATATCGCGATCCATATCGATTGAAGTTGTCGGGTTGCTCATTGTTTTTCCTTCTGGTGACACCTTGGACAGAGTCCTCTTAACGATACTTCCGCCTGGGAAACAACGAAACCCGGCGGTAAATTCCAAGCCCCACCGAACGGGGTCTCGACATCGGAAATTGCCCGGCAGGATTCGCAGTAGAAATGGCTGTGCTCCAATAAATTTGCGCAATAACGCGTCGGAGCCCGGCCCAAGTTGACCTCTTTGACCAGGCCGGAATCGACTAAAGCCTCCAGGCAGTTGTAGATCGTCGCGAGCGAAATAGATGGCACACGCCTTTTCGCCCGGAGAAACAGCTCAGCTGCCGTGGGATGGTCGCTGTTCTGGAGCAACATGGCGAAAACCTCTTCCCGCTGTTTGGTAAGCCGGATGCCACTGGCGGCCAACTGCAGCGTTACTTTGGGAAGAAGCTTCACCAAACAACATGACATGACCAAAAACAATATCAAGAATAATATTAGGAATAATTCTAAAATAGGAACCGCAAGCCGACATCGAGAAATCGAGGAAAGCCGATCTCCAACAGAAGCGTCATGGGCGTGTTGCCATAGCGAAAAGCAATGGTAACACTTCGAAAAAAGTATTGGGAACTCGCAAGAATCGGGTCGAAATCCACTTTGGCCAGTGGGAGTCCTTCTAAGATCGTGCAAAACCAAGTTCAGGATCGAAGTAGAAAGTGGCTTGTTCTTCTTGTCGATCGGTACATCGAGGATTCCGAGTGTGTGACCGGACCATGGCAGAACGGAATAGTATGAGGATCGGAATTGTCGGAGCCGGAAAAGTTGGCGGCAGCCTGGGGAAAACATGGGTGAGAGCCGGGCATCAAGTCTTGTTCAGTTCGCGTCATCCCAACCGGCTGAAAGTACTTATCGAAGAAGCAGGCCCCGGAGCTCATTGCGGCAGCGTTGCAGATGCTGCTCTCTTTGGTGATGTAATCTTGTTCTCGCCAAATTTCTGGGGCGTCGACGATGCGCTGGAAGCCGCCGGAGCCCTGAAAGGCAAAACAGTGATCGACGCCACAAACCCTCTCGAGTGGAATCCGAACGGTCGGACGGTACGTTCTCTGCCTAGGTCAACCACGGCGGGCGAAGAATTGGCCAAAAAGCGCCCAGACGCTCATGTCGTCAAAGCCTTCAGCACTGTCCCCGCGTCTTTCATTCCCCACGTTTTTTACAGACCCGTTCAGCTGCAACGTTTAGTCGTATTTTACTGCGGCGATCACCGACTCTCTAAAGTGGCAGTTCACCAATTAATTGCGGATAGCGGCTTTGTCGGCCTCGATGCCGGTCCGCTCCGGTTAACCAGGGAACTTGAAGCTACAGGACGACTGTATCGAGCCGGTCTCGTCGGGATTACGAAAGCCAGGCGCCTGCTTAAAGAGATCGCTGATTCGGTCCAAAATGGCCCGCTAGACTTCTGCGTTTCTGACCAACCGGCGTTCGCTGCAGCGGCAAGCTAGTCTTTAGTCTTTTCTCGGCGCCAACTTGAGCGCAACGCTGCTATCCATTACTCAGACCTGGTGCACTGAGTGCGTCGCCTCACAGGTAGCTGGCCTATGGCGGCGGGTCAGTTGGCTCTCCGCACGGTTTTTCGGCATACGCAAAGGCAACGGCAACGCATCGTGAAGAGTATGGGAGGAGCTGATCGAGTGGGACTACATTGATCCTGCAGTCAGTCTCTTGCGACGCCAATTTGGAACGAACCTCCGGATTCGACCAAGGAACCGACATCGGAACGAAAGTGCTCTATGTCTATGAATAAAACCCGTGTGTTTGATCATTCTTTTCGCGTCGCTAGCCGCAGGTTGCGTCTACCACGAGCGGGTCGTGACGGCTCCGCCTCCGCCGGTCGAGAGCAGTTCAATAAACGCGTATACTCTGCGCTCACGAACGAGAGTGATCATCAATCTCTCGGAGCAGAGAGCATACCTGGTAGAACGAGGCAAAGTCATTCTGATCGCTCCGATCGCGTCAGGTAAGCCAGGATGGGCAACTCCGACGGGCAATTTCGCGATCATTAGCAAAGATATCGACCATCGGTCTCAGAGCTTCGGATCGATCATCGATGGTTCGGGCAGGATAGCAACAGCCAACGCAACTCCCGGCACCCGCGTACCACGTGGTTTCCATTATGAACCCGCGCCAATGCCGTACTACATGGAATTCAGCCAGGCAATTGGCATGCATGCCGGTTATCTTCCAGGGTATCCCGCGTCGCACGGGTGCGTGCGGATGCCTCGAGACCTCGCGGCGCGGTTTTTCGAACGGGTCCATCTTCGAACTCCGGTGACGGTCGCCGGCAGCACGCAGAACCTGACTCGAGTCCGAATAGCCATCCCACTTTACGAGTGAGGTCTCTTTTGTGTGCGTACCCCTCTCTGGACCTTCTTCTGGTCGGCGTCGGCCATACTCGGAAGCAACGGAAACCCGTTGAGAAGAGTATGGGAGAAGTAAATGAAGTCGGGCAATATTCTCGTTGGCAGTTATGCCGAGGGAATTACACGGCCTCCGCATTGAACGGGGTGCGGGCAATTCGGTTGTCCCGCTTGCGGCGATTTCCGACCTCCTAACTACATCATGTTCTCACGAATCCCCTTCGAGAAAGTCAATTGGCCCATTAGCTCGTTTCTGATTGGCACCTTATTTCTCTCGCTCACAGCGGTGCCCGCTTATATCTGGTTCTTCGGGGTCGATTGGTTCCAGATCGGGCTCTTCTTTGCAATGTTCTGCGCGTGCGGATTTTCTATAACACTTGGCTATCACCGGCTCTATTCGCACCTCACTTTCCAGGCGGACTGGATCGTGCGGCTGCTCACGTTGATCTTCGGCGCCGGCGCCTTTGAAAACTCCGTGCTCCTCTGGGCCTGCGAGCACCGGACCCACCATAAGCATGTCGATCACGATGAAGACCCCTACTGCATCTCCAAGGGGTTCTTTTACGCCCACATGGGCTGGTTGATGTTCAAACTAAACCCGCTGCCGCCTTTCGACAACGTGGCCGACTTGCAGAAGGATCCGTTCGTCATGTGGCAGCATCGCTATATCCACTGGATTGCCGTGTCCGTCGCCTTCGTGTTTCCAGCGATCCTCGGCTTCGCCTGGGGCGGCTGGGTCTCGGCCCTCGGTGCATTCCTCATTGCGGGGGTGGCACGCGTCGTCGTTCTTCAGCACTGCACCTTTTGCATCAATTCGCTCTGCCACTATATGGGCAAGCGCCCGTATTCCTCCAGATGCAGCGCCCGCGACTCGTGGCTTATGGCAATCGTTACCTTCGGCGAGGGCTACCATAATTATCATCACGAGTTTCAGCACGACTACCGCAACGGCGTGAAGCCATGGCAGATCGATCCCACGAAGTGGATGATCTGGACTCTCTCCAAACTCGGACTCGTCAGGAAGCTCCGCCGTGTTCCTACGGAAAAAATTGTGCTTGCAGAGCTCGTCGAAGCGCAGCGCCAGCTCGAGACGGAGCTCGCCAGCTCCGGACTTAGCGACGCCGCCTCCGCTTTTATGAGGAACGCCTACCACCGTCTGCAGACAGCCGCGCAGCAGTGGACACAGCGCAAGGCCGAACAGCTCGAGGTGACCCGCGCAATGCTGACCGAGCTCCGCAACGAAATTCGTGCGGCAACCAGCTCCATCCGGCGGTGTCTGTAGGCTCGGGACTAGGTGGATGAAGGCTCCGACGACTGCAAGGATGCCCCGCTACTCCTACCGGTTCGTCTCGGACGCAGATTGTTTTTCAGACTGGGCTGCACTCGGATAATTCGAAATCGGAGCGATGGTATATTCAGGAGAATCGCGCCGGCCGATTCCAGGCCGCATCGAAAGCTCCATTTTATTCATCACTGCCCCGCCGAAAATGGTCGCGAACGCGGTGTCCGCAGCATCTCTGCCCTGTCCAATGCGCACGAAGCTCGACTGCGGAGCAAGGCGAGTCGGGTCGAACAGGATCCACCGCCCCCCAAGAAATGCTTCGACATAGGCGTGAAAGTCCGGTGGATTCAGGCCGTAGGCATACGCGCTCACGAATCGGGCTGGGATTCCCAATGACCGACAAAAGGCTATTGCGAGATGCGCGAAATCGCGGCAGACACCGGCCAGTTGCGTTGCGGTGTCGAAAGCTGACGTCGTGGGTGTGGTTGTCCCGCGCAGATACTCAACTCGTTCGAAAGATCCAATTACATATCCGCGTAACTCGGTAGAATCCAGACTCGTCTTGCTTGAACTCGCGTTTGGCAAGTCGGGCGAGTAGATCTGACTGACAAAAGCGGCTTGGGTAAATGAAAACCATCGCTTCCGCAGGAATTTGTTCGAAGAGAGGGACTTGAATCCGAGAAGGATCGCCGAGCAATTCATGGGTCGCATCCACCACTGCTTCGTAGCTTAGCTCGAGGCGACCACGTTGCGCAGTAAGCCGATAATAGCGCTGGCCGCCTATCAGGATTTCCTGACAGGACTCTGCCCCTGCAACCTCGAGATGTTCTGTAATGATGCGCTGAAACGAATTTTGTGCGACCGCAACGTTAAATAGAAAGGAGGCCGGCCCGGAGATTTCGTAGCCCAGATGACATTTGATTTGGAACTCCATGGGAACAGTTACTACAAATCACGGCGGCTACATCGAAAAATGTTCGTGCGTCAATGCCCGCTGGTTGCCTTCGAAAAAGATCGTAAGGTCATCAAGCGGATCGTCCATGCCGCGCTTCTGGTGAAACGGTAATGGCTACAAACCGCGGCGACAAAAGAATTTCCGAAACGTTTCGGATACTTAGTCCGCTCGAGTCCAAATGTAGTTCCGGCCAATCACCGCGATACCGATGAATCCGCGAAGCTTAATCTTGTCTGATCCCTGCAGTTCCATAAAACAGGAATAGGTTTTACCACTCTTCGGGTCATAGACCGTGCCATTCTCCCAGCGAGTGGCACTCTTCTTCGTGCAACCAGATATAAAAACAAGTCCGATGATCGGATAATTGCGTTTCGCTGGATCCGGATTGTAAATATCGGTTTTCTCTCTCCCTTCAGTCGTCTTCGGCTCGCTCAAAGCCACGATCTTGGCACTAATTTTGCCGTCAGTTTCGAACATCTCAAAGGTGCCGTCCTCACCCTTCCAGAGTCCAAGCGGGGATGCGGCATCCGCCGCGTGAACTGGAATCGCCATAAACCAGGAAGTGACCAGCACCAGCAGGAGAAATACCGAAGTCGGGCCGCATTCATACATTTCGAGATCGAATCGTTAGTCTGAGCTCGCAGAAAGACAAAATATAGGCGCATCCTCCCTATGGTTTTATCTACCCCTGCGTTTCTGCCCCATTAACTCGTAGTAACAAAGACCACCGGCGTTTCCCGGTGCTTTTCGCGCCTGTACTATCCTCGCCTCCACTCGCCAACAGGTATCTGTTCAAAGATGCACGTCGATCGATGGGCAATTTGAGCGATAGTAACCCCCGTTGTAAGGGTTCCCGTTACAATAGTCCTGGTTGTAATAGCCGTACTGAGAATAGCCATCGCCGTTATGATGGCGATACTCGCCATATGTATCCACGCAGGATTGCGTAGCTAATGCGCCCAACGCCAGAGCAAATATATTAAGAAGCAAAAGAAGTCGTTTTATTTTAATAAATAGTCGATTTTTACTGTCTACGTTTATGTCACCTGTGCAGCGATCTGTACCCACCTGGAATCGCGCTAAAGCCTAGACCAAGCGATGCCGAAGAGTACCGGCCTTCGGAGCAGAGAAGGTAATTGCACGAATAACGTTTTTGGGATTAACTCCCAACATGATTTTCGCAGGACTCCTTGAGCTTCTCCAATACTCCTTTTGAAGCGTTATAGTTGCTTGTGGATATAGCAGCATTGTTTAGAGATCCGTTACACTCCTTCTCTTCAACTCCGCCGTCTGAAATGGACGGCAAGCCACCAGAACGGGAGTAGAGTGACATGGCGGATTCGGTGGCGGCGGGGAACCAGATCGAACAATAGTAGCTGCTCAACTGTCTAAATTTCCATGAACAGGCTTCAAATCAAAGGCTCGTGGAATGAGCTGAAGGGCAAGGTTAAACAGCGCTTCGGGAAGTTTTCGCAAGGTAAGGCAGATGAATTGTGGGGGCGGCTTCAAAAGACGCTCGGAAAGTGGACGAAGTCCGGCAGATGATCGAGAAATTGTAACGTCTAATTTAAAGTTGGAGAGACCGCGTTTGATTTGGTTCTTTAGCGATCAGGACAGGACATGGTGTCGGAACTGGGCGACGGCGGCGGCGGAAAGACCACATCACGAGCGGGTCGACCGAGATCGCCGGCATAGTGTCTGTCTTCGCGATCTTCTGTGAGCTCTGGTCCTCTTGATCCGACACTTCAACCGCTTGTGCTACTTCCCATCGTGCACGCGTGCATGAAGCGCATCGAAGAGACTCGAAACGCTCTGCTTATTGGCAAAATTCATAAGTATCGCAGGAATATTGCCGCCGCCGTCGGTGAAAAGCGTGTAGGTGGCTCTTGTCTGTCTTCCAGTCGACTCAAGTACCCACGATCCTTTATTGATCGTCACTCGAGTAACACCGGGTCGCGGCGGAGGTCCATCGGAATTGGCAAGATCCCAACTCGAATGGTAGATGGTGCCACCATCAGCGCCCTTTAGTAACTCCTCATGAACTCGAATCGTATAGTCAAGCGATCCAACCAGAGGCGGTTTCAGCACCATGTAGCAGAGTTGAGTGTCCGGCGGCAGCAAACGCGATTCTTTCGTGTAGGGCATGAATTCCGAATATTTTCCGACGTCAGCCAAGATTCCTTTGAGTACCAAAATCGTCGCATTGAACTCCCCAACTCCCCGTACCTCTTCGATCGCTGAGTCGGGCCGATGACGGATATAAATCGCGAGATTGAAATTCTTGCTGATTTCTTGCCAATCGTTTGCTCCCAGATTGCTGACAACAAGGAGACTTAGCAAGAATCCACGGATCGGCAACCGATCGAATCGCGCCATCACATGTACCCACCCAAAACGTTTCATAGATAAATTTTTGAACAGCTGAGATCTACTCATTGCGTGTCCTGCGCCTGAAGGTTGCTTCGCCGTTGTTCTCTTTTGTACTGAGTGTGCGGTCGCACCCAAAGCGAATACGCGTTTCTTCTTGAGGCAGCGGCTCAATTTCGCCGCAGTTTATTCGCATATCCTATACTTTTTCATAAGAGTAATCGTTCGTTTTGAGTATGGCAAAGAGGTTCGCGCTTGCGGGAGTCGGTCGCGAGCGAAGCGTGAAACGGTTTTATGCACCGGTCGGGTGGTGCGAGGTCGCCTGCCCGGCCGCGCCACCGGCAGAACCGGCGCAATCCGGGGCCCAAGCCGCGCCGGTCAGGTGTCGGTGTCGTAGTCGAGCCGAATGTCCCGGTAGTTGGTCGCCAATTTAGTTAGCAAGGAAATCGAGAGTCGACCAGGCAGAGTCCAGCGCGCGATACAAATAGACCCGCTTGCCTTTGATTTGACCCGGACGTACGTGTCATTGAGCCGCCAAGAGTCGTTGGTGGCCTTGAGCCATTCGCGCAATCGTCGCTCAGCACCGGGGATAGCGCTGCACGAGAGCGGCAGATCGTGACGTGCGCGGCCGGGAAGCCGCGTTCAGCCAGGAGTTCCTCCAGAAGGAGATACGCGTCGCGACTCGCGCCTTCCGGCTGCCCAGCTTGCGCGAATGCTAGCCAGGGTAATCGAGGCGCGAGTGCAGCTCTTCGGTTGAAAATTCCCTGTGGCTCTCAGGGGCT
>DASXBV010000028.1:0-13793 GCA_036491515.1 Chthoniobacterales bacterium | reverse complement strand
GATGATGCGCCGAACTGAGGGTCTTAGATGCGGGGACTAGGGGAAACGTGTCGGCGTGTCGGCGTGTCGGCGTTTACACAGCGTCATCGACTGAGATTCTGCTGCCTGAGGCTGCATCGCTCACAAATCTCTCAGGATTTGTGAGCGATGCAGGCTAGACCGGTTGCGCCGCCCGTCTGGAAATCAATCTCTGTAACACGATGAACGTCAATAAAAGGCCGCCGACGACAATTTTAGTCCACCAGCTATTCAACGTGCCATTGAAGGTGATTATAGTTTGGATCAGGCCGAGAATGAGGACACCCATCAGAGTTCCAGGGATGTAGCCGACGCCGCCGGTGAGCAGCGTTCCACCAATGACAACGGCGGCAATGGCATCCAGTTCCAGTCCGACAAAAGACGCTGGATTTCCGGACTGCATGTAGAACGTCGAAACGATTCCTCCGCAAGCGGAGAAGAATCCGGCGAGCGCGTAGGTGGTAATTTTCGTCTGCCCAATCGGTACACCCATTAACCGAGCAGAGCTTTCGCTCGATCCGATCGCGTAAACGTTCCGTCCGAATCGTGTAAAACCCGCGACGAAAGTTCCAACGATGACCGACGTCAGGAAACACATGGCGGTAAACGGTAGTACTGCTTTCGGAGCGACTAAGATCGAAAGCTGCGGCAGCACTTGGGCGTAGAACGGGTGGTCGATCCCAATTGATTCGGGGTGGATTACAAAGCCAAGGCCGCGCAGACAAAAGAGGCCGGCCAGGGTGACCAGAAAGGGAGGCATTTCGAAAAAGTGGATCAGGCAGCCCATCAGAGCTCCCGCGAAGGTTCCGATAAAAATTGCAACACCCATTGCCAAAAACGGGTCGCATCCAATCTGCAAAAGCTGGGCAATGAGTATGCCAACAAAGGCCACCATCGAACCTACTGAAAGATCGATGCCACCCGACAAAATTACGAACGACTCCCCAACAGCGGCGACGCCGACGAATGCGTTATCGCCTAACAGGTTCACGATCACGCGGGGCGTGCCGAAATTAGGATAAAGCAAAGAGCCGGTGCCAAAGACCGCGACCAGTACAGCGGCCGTGGCGAGGAGCGGAATGTACTTAGGGTTTAGGCGGATCATGCCGCGGAGCAGTAAGGAGTTTGTGCGGTAGTCGGGAGCTAAGCGGTTTGAGAATCCTGCCTATTGGTCGAAAGAGCTGCGCCGTTCGCGCGCGGAACAATTCACTTTGGAAAAGGCAAACGGCAATAATGACCATGGCCTTTGGTACAGGAGAGACATCGGAACTCACATTTCGGGCGTATAATGTCGTAGTAAGTGTCTGGATAAAAAGCGCACCGACGACGGCACCCACAAGATAGAAGCGCCCGCCCTGTAGCGAGGTGCCGCCGACCACAACGGCCAGGATCGCATCCAACTCCAGATACAGGCCGATATTGTTTGCATCCGCACTCTTGATATTTGAGCATGCCACCAAGCCGGCGAGTCCCGCGCACAACCCGGAAAAAGTGTAGACCCAAAATTTCACCTGTTTGGCGTTAATGCCGGAGTAACGACTGGCTTCGTAGTTATCGCCCACTGACTCGATAAAGAGTCCGAGCGCGGTACGGCGGACCAAGAAAAGGGTGAGCACGAGCATTACGAGCACAAGCGTCAGAGTAAACGGCAAAGCAAAGAGGTGACCATTACCCAGGTAGACCATCGTCGGATCGAGGAAGTTAATGATCTGTCCTTCTGTGATCAGCTGGGCAACGCCGCGCCCTGCAACCATCAACACCAGCGTCGCAATGATGGGTTGGATTCCGAACCCGGCGACGAGCAAGCCGTTCCAAGCCCCGGCAAACACGGAGACGACCAATGCAGCGGCGATTGCTACGCCTGCGGGCTGATTCTGGGTCACCAGCAGCCGTGACGACACCGCCGCCGCGATTGCCATCACGGCACCGACCGAAAGATCGACGCCGCCGGTAGCAATCACTAAGACCATGCCAAGCGACAAGAGCATGACCTTCGCTCCCTGGTTGAGCACATCAATCCGAGAACCGTAGAAATGGCCGTCCAGCAACTGGATATGAAAGAAGCCAGGGGTGAAAAATTGATTGAAAAGCAGCAGCAGCGCAAGCGCGCCAACCGTCCAGAAGATTCTTTGACGGCGCGACGAGTACAGAATTGCCCCAAAGAATAGCCAGAATATCAGATCGGAAACCCAACTGATCATGCAACCGGCCGCTCCAAATCTGCAGTTGCGATGGAGTGCATAATAGCTTCCTCCGAAATATCCGCCTCTGTCAATTCCCCAACCTTTCGACGATCACGTAAAATCACCACGCGCTGACTTTGCCGGACAATTTCTTCCAGTTCTGAGCTGATAAAGAGCACAGCCAGACCTTCTTGCCGGAGCGACTGGATCAGTTTCTCGACCTCGGCTTTCGCTCCTACATCGATTCCGCGGGTTGGCTCGTCCAGAATAAACAACTTCGGTTCGGTGGCAAGCCACCGGGCAAGCAAAACCTTTTGCTGATTTCCGCCACTCAGATTCCTCAGAATCTGCTCCCGACTCGGAGTCCTGATACCGAGCGATTGAATGAAGCGGTCGGCGAGTTTTTCCTGCTCCGGGACAGACAAAAGCCGCCAGGTTCCTCGGCTGGCCTGCAGCGCTAAAACGATATTCTCCCGTACGGTGAGATTGGGAATAATCCCAGCCACCTTTCGGTCTTCCGGAGTCAAGGCAATCCGGTGGCGGATCGCGGCACGCGGCGAATTGAACCTCACGGCTCGACGATTGATCAAGACGGTGCCGTGATCGGGTCGATCGACTCCGAAAAGGAGGCGCGCCGTTTCGGTCCTTCCAGAACCGAGAAGTCCCGCGAGCCCAAGCACTTCGCCAGGCCTGATTTCGAGATCAAGCGGATGGATCAAGCCTTTCCGACCCAGACGTTTTGCTTCAAGCATCGGCTGATCAGAGCGGATCGTGGCGGTGCTCGCCCGCTTCTGTTCCAATGCCTCGACCTCGCGGACGTCCTTCCCGATCATATGGGAAACAAGTTTGATGCGAGGAAGCTCCTTGGTTGCGAAACAACCGACTCGGCGACCGTTTCGTAACACGGTAATCAAGTCGGAAATTTCGTAAACCTGCTCGAGAAAGTGGGTGATAAAAATAATTCCAAGACCGCCTTGCCGGAGTTTTCGAAGCTTTTTGAAAAGCTCTTCAACCTCGGTCTTATCGAGACTTGATGTCGGCTCGTCCAAGATCAGCAGTTTTGCAGAAATATCGAGAGCACGAGCGATGGCCACCATCTGCTGAATGGCTATCGAATACGAGGCGAGTTGGCGCTTAAGGTCCAGTGCGAGGTCGAGTCGAGCAAGAGCGGCCCGCGCTCGCTTGGTAATTGCATCCCAACGAATGGTGCCAAGCCAAGTCGGCTGGCGGCCAAGGCAAATATTTTCGGCGACCGACAAGTGAGGGATCAGATTAACCTCCTGATACACCGTGCTGATACCGAGCCCTTCAGCCTCGCGCGGCGATTTCGGAGCGATGATTTGACCGTCCAGCCGCGTCTCTCCAGCGTCTCGAGGAAAGACCCCGGTTAAGACTTTGATTAGTGTGCTTTTGCCGGCACCGTTTTCTCCCATCAGCGCATGGATTTCGCCAGACTGCACCGTCAGATCTACGGCATCCAGCGCCTTAACGCCGGGAAACCCTTTACTGAGAGCCGTTACCTCTAAGAGCGGAGTAGCCACTTTTTGCTCAATGCCACTCGCAAAGTGGCGAAGTTGAGCCACAGGGAATACGTCGTTTTGTTCAAAATATCAATATCTACTTTATTGAATGTACGGAACCCCCGCTCACTTAATTTAGTTTGCGAGGAAAACGGACCGGAAGCTAGTCCGAACGGTTCTGTGACTGGTATTGTAGGGTATAGAGAACCTGATACTTTCGCATACATGTCAACGTAACGAGACAGCGCACCACTGCGCCCGGCGACCCGCTTCTTCGCAACAGAGCAAGGCGGGACCCTTTGCCCGCACATGCGTTTCCTTTTTTCGGGACCCTATTTAATTAGCCGAACGCTCTTGAGGATGGCCCTGAATTTCTCCCGTCGTTGGCGGCGAATGCCTTTGGAGGGCGCTGCTAGCAGCGCCTGGAGCCGTCCAAGACGCCTCTGGGAGCCGCAAGCGGCGCCCCTCCATAAGCGATTGAGAGCTCGCAGAGGCGTCACAATATCACCGTCAGGTTTGCGCGCGTCTCTGGAGAGGTGCAAACCGGGGACGCTTCGCCTGCCGGGGCGAAAAAATGCGTTTGTGGCAGGATTGACATTGCTGGACTCTTGGGTTCGCACAATAATCGATGCTTGCGGAAACCCGAAAGACGGATTAACCGAGAAAATCGTTACGAAACTTGCAATGAATGCAATTGTTTAATGAATTGAGCCTTAACCAGGCTGCTGCTCGCCCACGGTAGCCACTTAACCAATACATTTATATCCAGGGAGTCCAGTAGCGCCAACCGGGCGTCTCTAATGCCATTTACTTTTAACCAAGTTCTTGAATCCAACGGCACTGCGGATAGCTTGGGTCGCTAATTCTGATTTTGAAATATGCGTTTTCCATTGGCGCTCACGATGAAAATTGCCGGTCACATCTTGCGGCACAAGCTGCTCGGGACCAAGAGATTCGCGACGGTTCTGCAGCTTGAACCGTTGCATACCTGTAACCTGACGTGCACCGGCTGCGGAAGAATTCGGGAATATTCGACGTCGATGAAAGACGTCATGCCGCTGGAGGATTGTCTGGAGGCGGCGATAGAGTGCAATGCACCCATGGTTTCCGTCTGTGGTGGGGAGCCGTTGATTTATCCACAGATAGAGGCGCTCGTAACCGGCCTACTGGCACAGCGCAGAATTGTCTACATCTGCACGAACGGGATGTGGATGCGCCGGAAGATGAGGGATTACTTAGCGGTTGCTTATGCCAGGCAACCTGATTCGGTTTTAGCTCAGTTGGACCGTCTTGACGCTGAAAAATTGCTCACGCCAAGCGAGCTAGAGCAGATCAAGAAGGGTCCGAAGGATCCTGCAAAACCGGTGATTGCTCCGAGTCGATGGATGTATTGGAACGTTCATCTGGATGGCTTGGAGAAAACCCACGACATTATCGTGGAACGACAGGGAGTGTTCCAAGAGTGCATCCTCGCGATGCGCATGGCTAAAATTCTCGGTTACCAGGTTGCGACAAATACCACCGTATATCGCGAAACTGACGTCGCAGAAATCGAGCATTTGCTCGATTTCCTCGCGACCCTGGGTATCGATGGTCATACAATTTCACCCGGCTACGACTACGATGCGGCTAAGAAGGATATGGCCAAACGCCTGAGCCTGGATCCGGCTAATTTCTTTCTGACGCGCCGAGCGACCATCGAGAAATTTTCGAGGGCGACGATTTGGGGCAAAAAGTATCCGCTTTTTGGAACACCCATTTATTTGGAATTCGTGGCCGGGCTTCGAGATCTGACTTGCTCTGCTTGGGCAATTCCGACCCGAAACATGATGGGGTGGAAAGCTCCCTGCTACTTCATGACCGACGGCCATTTCAAAACCTATAAAGAGCTACAGACGAAAGTAGATTGGAGCAAATATGGAGTGGTCGACGGCGTTGCCAATGATCCTCGATGCGAAAACTGCATGGTCCAGTGTGGTTACGAACCCTCTGCGACCCTAGGTCTGCAGGGTAGACCCGGTGATACCTGGAAGAACATTTGGTTTAACTTTGGCCCTCGTCCCAGGCCAAAGAATCATCCGGATCCCAAGATCGTGTTTAATGGGATCTCAGCTGCCTCGAGCAAGCCGAAGCAGGAGCCAAGCGTTGTGCGCGACTCACATTAATTGATCAAGGGAAGAACATGGTGAATCACGACGCAGGAGCGCACGCGCTTCTACAACAGGCAATTACCAGGGCGCAAGAGAATCTAATCAGTCTTCAACATCCAAAGGGGTATTGGATCGGCGAGTTAATCGTCGATTCTACGCTCTGCTCCGACTACGTCACATTTATGCACTGGTCGGGGGACATCGATCTCAATCTGCAGCAAAAATGCGTTGATCATATCTTGTCCAGGCAATTGCCGGACGGGGGATGGAACATCTACCCTGAGGGTCCTTCAGAAGTAAACGCGTCGGTTAAAGCGTACCTGGCTCTGAAACTGGCCGGGTTTTCGCAGGAAGACGGGATTCTGAGCCTCGCGCGGGCCAAGATCCATGAGCTGGGCGGTATCGAGAAAACGACCACTTACGCCCGACTCTACCTGGCTTTGCTCGGCCAAATCCCATGGGACGCAGTGCCGACGATTCCGGTCGAATTTCTCCTGCTGCCGAGATGGTTGGCGGTGAACCTATATGCGGTTTCCTCCTGGACGCGGGCGATGGTGGTGCCGCTTGCGATCATCAACCATTACAAGCCAACACGCGCGTTGCCTGATGAGCGCGGCATTCGCGAGCTGTATCTCGACCCAACCAGAGTACCACATCATAAGACGTCGGGCCTGAAGCAATTTTTCGTTCTGATCGACCGATGCCTGAAACTTATCGAACGGAATGGATTTCTGCCGTTGCGTCAGGCAGCATTAAATGTGGCCGAGCGCTGGATGTTGGAACGAATCGGTGACGGGTGCAGCGGGTTAGCGGCGATTTTCCCGGCGATGCTAAACTCGATGATTGCATTGCGATGCATCGGCTATCTCCCAGATCATCCTATCTATCGAAAGGCAGATGCTGATTTCCGCGAACTCTTTGTCGATGATGAACAGGGATTCAGGATACAGCCCTGCTTTTCTCCAATCTGGGACACTGCCATTACGCTGGTTTCTCTGGCGCGTTCCGGCATCAGCCAACATCATCCCTGCTCCCGCAAAGCCGTTCAATGGCTCTTGTCTCAAGAAGTGAGAATTGCAGGTGATTGGGCGGTCAACAATCCTGAACCCGATCCGACCGGTTGGTGTTTCGAGTTCAATAACCCCTACTGTCCGGACGTCGATGACACCGCCATGGTCCTGTTGGCTCTCCATACCGCGGGCTACCAGGCCGACCTTTCTCTGTATGATCGCGTGGTTCGATGGCTTTTGAGTTTTCAGAACAGGGATGGCGGCTGGGCGGCGTTCGATAAGGACGTGCAGAACCCGCTTCTTGAAAACGTCCCGTTTGCGGACCATAACGCAATTCTCGATCCGAGCTGCTGCGATGTGACAGCTCGTGTGCTCGAGATTCTGGGAGATCTCGGTTTTCGCCCAGGGCATCCGGCGATTCGCCGGGCCATAGGATTTCTGAAGGAAAAACAGGAACCGGATGGCGCATGGTATGGCCGTTGGGGCGTCAACTATATTTATGGGACCTCTCAGGTATTACGCGGACTCCGGGCGATTTGCGTAAATATGAGCGAGCCCTGGATAGAGCAAGGCCGGGACTGGTTGGAAGCTTGCCAGAATGAAGATGGCGGTTGGGGGGAGACTGTGGCCTCCTATGATGACCCGAGTCTGCGCGGTCAAGGTGTGAGCACTCCATCCCAAAGCGCCTGGGCCCTTCTCGGTTTGTGTGCCTTCCCGCAAGTAAATCGCAACAGCGTCGAACGCGCCGTAGAGTATCTCGTTTCTACACAAAATCCGGATGGTTCCTGGAGCGAAACCTTGATTACCGGAACCGGTTTCCCACGCGTATTTTACCTCAAGTACGACATGTACCGGAACAATTGGCCGCTCATGGCGCTTGCTCGGTACGCTAGCAGAGTTTCGGCAGATCAGCCTGAATCCGGCTTACTCTCGGGAGTACTTAGCGACGTGGGCAGCAATCCGGAGTTGGAGCCGAGTACGGAAGCGGCGTTCTCTTCGTTGATCTCAGGTTTTGCTTCTCTGCCAGTGTTCGTGTTGTTGAGAGATTTGCTAACGAAGTAAAGATGCAAAAGCCGAAAGTCTTAGTGGCAGACCCGATCTCGCCAAAGGGTGTCGAATTATTGGAGAACGGAGGGCAGCTTCTCGTTGAGGTTAGAACCGGCCTGAAGGAAAATGAGCTTTTAGCTATCGCGGGGGAATATTCGGCGTTTGTGGTGCGTTCGCAGACAAAGATCACGTCAAAGGTGATCGATGCAGCAAAGCGGCTGAAGGCTGTCGGCAGGGCAGGAGTCGGTGTCGACAATGTGGATGTAGACGCGGCCACGCGCCGCGGCGTGATTGTAATGAATACCCCTGGGGGCAATACCGTCTCCACGGCCGAGCATGCCTTCTCTCTCCTGGTTTCGATCGCCCGGAATATTCCCCAGGCGCATGCCAGTGTGAAAGCGGGCCAATGGGATCGAAAGAGCTACGAGGGCGTCGAACTTCATGGCAAGACGATAGGTATCCTTGGGATGGGTCGGATCGGGACGGAGATCGCGCGGCGAGCCATAGCGTTCGGGATGCGTCCGGTTGCCTACGATCCCTATTTGTCGTCGAGCCGAGCACGATCTCTTCAGGTCGAGCTGTTTGAGGATCTCGATCAAGTGCTTGTGCAAGCCGACTTCATCACACTGCACATGCCATTGACCGCAGAAACCAAGCATCTAATAAACGCGACGCGTATCGCTAAGATGAAGCGAGGCGCCAGGATTGTTAATTGCGCGCGAGGCGGTCTGATCGATGAGCAGGCGCTTTTCGAAGCACTTAAATCCGGTCAGATCGCCACGGCGGCTCTGGACGTCTACGAAACCGAACCTCCCCCGGCGGAGTTTCCATTACGAACTCTGCCGAACATTGTTTTCACCCCGCACCTGGGCGCTTCTACGGCCGAAGCGCAAGAGAGCGTCGGCATAGAAATCGCCGAAGCGATTCGCTCAGTCCTGTTGGAGGGTGTAATCAGAAATGCAGTCAATGTTCCAAACATCGATGCCAAAACACTCGCGGTGATTGCTCCTTACCTGGCGTTTGGCGAAAAGCTCGGGCGCTTTCTGCGCCAAGTTGGGCCGAAACGCTGTGAGACTCTTTCGATCAATTACAGCGGGAGGGTCAACGAATTCGAAACGAGTCCGATCTCTCGGTACGTATTGAAGGGATTTTTGGAAGAAGCCGGAGGAGGAGAAGTCAACGCGGTCAACGCCACGTCGCTGGCCGATACCCTTGGACTAAGGACTGTCGAAACCAAAAATAGTGCTACCGGCGAATTCACGGATCTTGTCGAACTCCAAGCGGTTGGCCAGGGAGAAACCGTTTCGGTGGCTGGGACTTTTATTGGTTTGTCGCCGAGAATTGTGCGCATCAACGGTCGTCATGTGGAGGCCCGCACGGTGGGTGTTTTACTTCTATTAGAGAACCATGATGTGCCGGGAATTGTCGGCCAGATCGGTACAGTTTTGGGCGCACATTCGGTAAACATCGCGAATATGTCTTTAAGTCGAGCCCACCGCGGAGGCGAAGTTCTCACTGTCTTGAACCTCGACTCTGTGCCCGACGCCTCGATCATTGAGTCGATTCTGACAAATCCGAATATCAGGAGCGCCAAGGTCGTGCGGTTATAGACGGGAAGAGCTCAAGGACTCAAGAGCTCAAGGACTCGAGGACTCAAGCGATTCAAGAACTCGAGAACTGCATGAAAATTGGTGTTCCCAAGGAGATCAAAGAACAGGAACACAGGGTTGCTGTTCTGCCTTCAGTTGTTTACGTGCTCACCAAACTCGGACATCGGCTTTACGTTGAACGAGACGCGGGTGCAGGTGCTGGATACCCTGACACGCAGTACGAGGACGCAGGCGCGATCATGTTGGAGGATCACGCGGAGATATTTCGCGAAGGTGACTTGGTCGTGAAAGTAAAAGAGCCGCTCCCTTCAGAGTATCCTCTTCTTCGGAAGGGGCAGATTTTATTTACCTATCTTCATCTCGCTGCCGCCAGACCTTTAACCGAGATGTTGATGAAATCCGGGGTCACGGCGATCGCGTACGAGACAGTGGAAATCAATCGCCGTCTGCCGCTCTTGGAACCGATGAGCGAAATTGCAGGGCGTATGTCGATCATTGTCGGCGGGTATTTTCTGGCGAAACACAGCGGAGGGACAGGCGTCCTTCTCGGTGGCGTCCCGGGTGTTCTGCCCGGCAACGTGGTCGTGATCGGAGGTGGAACTTCCGGAGTTAATGCGGCCCGCATGGCCACCGGACTGGGGGCCGATGTTACGATTCTGGAAGTGGATATCGAACGAATGAGATTTCTCGATATCACAATGCACACCGCTCACACTCTCTATTCAAGTGAGGCGCATCTTTTGGAAATGCTACCGCGAACCGATCTTCTGATCGGCGCGGTACTTGTTCCCGGAGCGAGAGCGCCGCGGCTGATAACCCGAGCAATGCTGCGTTTGATGAAGCCAGGGAGCGTGCTCGTTGATATTGCCATCGATCAAGGAGGCTGTTGCGAGACCTCGCGTCCGACGACGCATCATGACCCCGTGTATGTGGAGGAAGGCATTACTCACTATTGCGTCGCTAATATGCCGGGAGCCTATGCCCGGACAGCGACGCAAGCGCTGACAAACGTTACCGCCCGGTTCGTCGAGTTTCTGGCGGAGGGTGGCGTCGAAGGCGCCATCGCGAAGGAGCCGGCCCTCGCGAGTGGCATTAACGTCATGGATGGATTCATTCGCAACAAGGCCGTCGCTGAGGCCCACAAGTTGCCCTATAAGCCATTCTGAGTTCTAGTTTAGCGAGGGATCATCCGGGGCGATTGCCAGCAGATGATAGGCCGGCCCCAGACTTTTCATCAGCTCAAGCCAGGTCTCGTCATTCGCGATACCAGCCAGGATCGGCTCAGTTGCCGCATGAGCGATCCAGGCACTCTGCTGCAGCTCAGCCTCAAGCTGACCGCCCGCCCAACCCGCGTATCCGACAAAAGCTCGTAATGTCTTCGAACCGTCCCCTGCTAAGCTCTCCGCTTGATCCAACGAGAGCTGTGAGTGAAAAGTCATTCTTGCCTCACCGGCAACCCAATCGAATGATACAATGGTCAGTTCATGGATTCCCACTGGTCCTCCAAGATAAACTGGAACTTTGCCCAAAGCCTCGAGGTTCTGGTCGGGGAGGAAATCCGTCAAGCTCTTGTTAGTCGGGCGGTTAATAACCAGCCCGTGGGCTCCTTCCTTTGGGTCGTGCGCCGAAAGAAACAAAACGGTTTTTCGGAAATTCGGGTCGCGAAGACTAGGATGCGCCACCAGAAGCTGGCCAGTCAGATTCGGAATTTCACTACCAGATGGTCGCACATTAAGAATCTAGGAAGCGATCACTTGCTGTTCAAGGGCGGAGTCAGTAATTGTCCTGAGGTCCCTTATATATGAATAATCCGCCGTCCAAATTAATGATCGCCGAACGCGAATTCGAATCCCGGCTCCTGGTTGGCACGGGAAAATTTGCCAGCAATTTCCTGATGAGAGATGCGCTGGAAGCAAGCGGCACGCAGATTGTCACCGTGGCGCTGCGTCGCGCGGATCTTTCCGGAGACCACGATCCGTTTGCAGATATCCTGGACTACATCGATCCAGACCGCTATCTCGTGTTACCCAATACGAGCGGAGCGATGACCGCAGAAGAAGCAGTGCGCCTGGCCCGTCTCGCTGCATCAGCTGGTCTACCAAAATGGGTTAAACTGGAAATTCATCCGGATCCGCACTATCTGCTGCCCGACCCGATTGAGACCTTAAAAGCCGCCGAGCAACTGGTTCGTGAGGGATTCGTGGTGCTGCCTTACATCAATGCGGACCCTGTTTTGGCCAAGAGGTTGCAGGAAGTCGGTAGCGCGACCGTGATGCCTTTAGGATCGCCGATCGGAAGTAATCGCGGGCTTCAGACCAGAGATCAGATCCGGATCATCATCGATCAGGCGACAGTGCCTGTCGTGGTCGACGCGGGGATAGGTGCACCTAGTCACGCGGCTGAAGCGATGGAACTGGGTGCGGACGCTGTTTTGGTGAATACTGCGATTGCCATTGCGTCGGACCCGGTACGCATGGCTGCGGCGTTCGGGAAAGCGGTAGAAGCCGGGCGAGCGGCATACGAGACCGGGCTTCCTGAAGCTACCTCGCAAGCGGTTCCGACAAGTCCACTTGCAGCATATTTTGCGCATTCTAAGTGAATATTCTGGAGGTTCGAAATCTCACCGTCTGGTTCCCGCGGAAGTCATCGCTGTTGCGCCGAACGATCGGTTATGTCAAGGCCGTTACCGATGTTTCGTTCGATATCCCTGCCGGGAAGACGGTAGGTCTTGTCGGGGAAAGTGGCAGCGGAAAAACGACTGTCGGAATGGCGATCATGAATCTCGTTTCGGCGACCGAAGGAAACATCTTGTTTCGCGGACGGGACATCACGAATCTACCGGAAAGAGAGTTTCGTCCGTTGCGCCGCCAGATTCAGATAATCTTCCAGGATCCTTTCGGATCGCTGAATCCGCGTTGGGACATTTTACGAATCGTCACGGAGCCATTTCGGGTCCACTTCCCGTCTCTGACTGCCTCCGAACGGAAGGAGAGGGCAGCAGAGTTATTACGGAGAGTGGGTTTGCAGCCGGAATTGCTGCGTCGGTATCCTCACGAATTTAGCGGGGGACAACGGCAACGGATCGGAATTGCACGTGCGCTAGCGGTAGAACCGGCGTTGATCGTATGCGACGAGCCGGTCAGTGCGCTCGATGTGAGCGTCCAAGCTCAGATTGTGAACCTTTTGGAGGATCTACAGCAAGAGTTGGGGATCTCATATCTGTTCATTGCGCACGACCTGGCCGTCGTCGAGCATATTAGTGACCATGTTGTCGTTATGTATCGGGGAGAGGTCGTCGAAGCCGCTTCGGCTGAAAGCATCTACCGTGGACCCAAGCATGAATATACTCGAAACTTGCTCGCTAGCGTTCCCACTCTGGATTAGTAACATTCAAAGCGCATGAATTCGCTACTGAGGAAATTGCTTGGCATGAACTGGCTGCTTGTTGCCCTGGTCGTCGGATTGTCCGTTTTCGGGGTGATGGCAATTTACAGCGCCACCTACATGCGCGAAGAGGTCTACCTGACCGAAATGTGGCGGCGCCAGGTCGTGTGGCTGGGGCTTGGTATCGTGGTCTTCTTCGTTGCCGCATTGATCGACTATCGTGCATGGCTCAACCATGTCTCGTTTCCTCTGATCATGTATCTGGGCGGATTAGGATTTCTGGCACTCACCCATTTTATCGGAAGAACCACCTTCGGTGCTCGGAGCTGGCTTGACATCGGGCCGATCAGTTTTCAACCGGCTCAACTTGCGGTTATTTCGACGCTGCTCCTCATCGCCTGGTTGCTCGCCAATACGGAGAACTGGGTCGGATTCTGGCCGACGATTGCAAGGATCTTGAGCTGCGGCGCCATTATTGCCCCACCCTGGATCCTCATTTTGGTTCAGCCTGACCTCGGCGAGTGCCTGGTTTGGATCCCGGCTGTGTTGGCAATACTTTATGTCGGTCGAGTGCCGAAGCGGTACCTACTCGTGATGATCATTGCCGGAATTGCGCTCATCCCGGTTGTCGCGAATTTTGGGTTGAAGCCGTACCAGCGCGAGCGTCTGACAACTTTCCTGAATCCAGACTATGACCCCCAAGGTGCTGGCTGGACAATCAACCAGTCTCTGATCGCAATCGGATCCGGGGGTTTCTACGGCAAGGGCTTCACGGCCCCGAACACACAAGTGCAGCTCGGGTTTTTGCCTTCGACGATCGTGCACACCGATTTTATTTTTGCGGCCATCGGGGAACAGCTCGGCTTTGTCG
>DASXBV010000027.1:0-26643 GCA_036491515.1 Chthoniobacterales bacterium | reverse complement strand
GATCCGAGCAAACAGATGCTGGATCGTGCTCGGCTCTTTCTGTGTAAAGCCAGATTCCATTCCCGAGCCTGCTCACGAGAGGACTCGAACCTCCACGGGTTACCCCATACGGTCCTGAGCCGTACGCGTCTGCCAGTTCCGCCACGTGAGCGAGAAACAGTCGAAGCTATCGAGGAAATGCGTGATGTAAAGAAAAAGGCAGAAGGTAAAAGGAAAAAGGCAGAAGTGATCATACTCGCCTGCGTCGGAGTGCGCGAGTCTTCCCGAGAGCTCGAATTGAGACTCAAAAATCATGCACGACCACGAAGCCGGAGCGATTCCAATTCGTTTGCACTTCTGCCTTTTGCCTTTTTACTTCTGCCTTCCCTTCAGCTCAGGCGCATCGGCATCAACACGTACAGGAAAGGGCCAGGAATCTTTATGACCCCTGGGCTCATCTCATCAATGAGATCAAGGTAGATCTCATCGTTAGCCAGGTTCCGCAGCGGTGCCATGAGAAATTCCGGATTAAACGCGATAGAGAATTCGCGTCCCTTATACATGACGGGTAGCGATTCCTTGGCCTCGCCGACATCCGGCGTGTTGGCCACAATGTCGATGTTGCTCTTCGAGAAAATGAGTTTGACGGAGTTCGACTTTTCGCTTGCGAGAAGCGATACCCGACGAACTGCGGTCAAGAAAGTCTCCCTTTCGAGGGTAATCCGCTCTTTGGCCTCACCCGGGATCACCTGTCGATAGTTGGGGTAATTGCCCTCTATCAATTTTGAAACTAGCAAAGTGCGATTTAGCTCGAACGCAATTTGGTTCTCCCCGATACTTAGCTTGACTTCACCTTCCTCGCGAACCAACCGTTGCAGCTCGGTTACTGCCTTGGTCGGAACAATAATGTCGAGCTCCTGGCTGCGAGGAAATTCCAGTTCGAGATCAACCAAAGCCAATCGTCTGCCATCGGTCGCCACCAGGGTGAGCTTGTTATCTTTGAAAGAAAAAAGGACACCGTTCAATACGTAGCGTGTTTCGTCCGTCGATATCGCATAGGACGTCTTCTTCAAACCGTCCCGCAGATCCTTTTGCGCTATCGAAAAAAGCTTCGCCTCTTCGAAACGTGCCAACGGCGGAAACTCTTCTTCAGGTAAGCCGAGAATTTTGAAATAGCTCGATCCGCTCCGGATTGAGGCAAGATTCTTGGAATCGACGTCAAAATAAATCTCCGTGGCAGGTAATTCGCGGACGATTGCGAATAATCTCCGCGCCGGCAGAGTAGTCGCTCCCGTTCGTTCCACTTGGGCTTCCACGCTCCCGCGGACACCGACATCCAGATCAGTCGTGGTCAGCCGAATCTCGGCATCGCTCGCTTGCAACAACACGTTTGACAAGATCGGAAGAGTTGTTCGGGTGCTGACCACATTTTGAACGGTAGAAAGACCTTCGAGCAACTTATCCTTACTGACGCTGAATTTCATGGTGTGGGATATCAAATCACGCGCCGGAAATCTCCGCAAGTCGCTGGAAGCGAGGCGACCGGGGAATCTCCACTCAGGCTAACAAACAAATCCCAAGGTGGCTGAGCGCATTCCTTCGGTGATTAGAGAAATTTCACGAGAAGGTCAAGAGGAACGCCGATATCGCGGCTTTTAACGGCGAAATCGGCGTTCCTCAGCGTTCCAGCTGTGTATCAAGCAACAGGATCAACTGGCGGACCTGATCTTCCTTCTGCATTCGCACGCAAACAGTCTTGCAGGCATGCAGGACAGTTCCGTGATCCCGCCCTCCGAAAGCATCTCCGATTTCATTGAGGGAAGCTTTCGTATGACGGCGGGCAAGGTACATCGCGACCTGCCGTGGGAAAGCGATATTTGCCGGCCTGCGTTTGCTGGTCATATCCGCGAGACGGACATCGAAATGTTCAGCGACTTTTTTCTGGATCTGATCGATCGTGACCGTTTTCTTCGCCTCTTCCTGCAGAATGTCTCTCAGCAGTTGTTCGACAGTCTCGCGCGAAATCTCTCGCCCGCTTAGGGAAACAAATGACGCAACCCGCATCAGCGCGCCCTCCAGACGCCGAACATTCGACCGAACGCGCTGCGCCAGAAAGTCGAGAACCTCCTGCGCCAGTTGGACATGCAGAGCCTGAGCCTTTTTTCGCAGAATCGCCATCCGAGTCTCAATATCCGGCGGCTGAAGTTCGGCGGTGAGGCCCCATTCGAAGCGGGATACGAGCCGCTGCTCCAAATTTGTTATCTCGCTGGCAGGGCGATCGCTCGACAGAACGATCTGCTTACGGCCGTCGAACAAGGTGTTAAAAGTGTGGAAAAACTCCTCCTGAGAACGCTCTTTGCCAGCAAGAAAATGGATATCGTCGATCAGCAAAACGTCAGACTGGCGGTATCGCTTGCGGAATTTAACCAACGTATTGTGTTGGATTGCGTCAATGAACTCGTTCGTGAATTTCTCGCTTGAGAGATACATCACTTTGAAGTTTTTCTTCCGATCCATGACCTGCTGCCCGATCGCTTGCATCAAATGGGTCTTGCCTAAGCCCACCCCACCATAAATGAACAGCGGATTATAGGTTTTCGCCGGCGACTGCGCGACGGCAAGTGCCGCCGCATGGGCAAACTGGTTATTCGAACCAACGACAAACGTCTCGAAGCTGTTCCGCGGATTCATTCCATGGTTGCTTGCGGCCTCAGACTCCTTCTCCTGAATCCTTGCCTGAGGCGGTTCGCTGGATTGTTCAACTCTAGACTCAACCAGCGCATTTGCTTTCCCGATGTCTACCACCCGAAACTTGATGTCTCTTGGACTACCGAGAACCCGGAGGGTCGCGGATTGTACCAGATTCAAGTAATTACTCTCGATCCAGAGTTGGTAGATCGTGTTCGGTACTTGGAAAGTAAGCGCCATTTCGTCCGCCTGGATTAATTCGATCGCCGCGAACCACCTTTGGAAAGCATCGACGCTGACATGTGGCTGGATGCTAGAGGCTATCTCGTCCCAGATTCTGCGGTAGCTCTCTTCCATAAAGCGATTTATCCACACCCCCTGATTGCCGTTGAGTAGCGATACCCGCGCTTTTCCCGAGCATGACGCAGCGACAAACGGTACTTCAGGGGTTGTTGGATTCCAGGGGTCACTTGCGATAGGAACTATTCAAACCGTTATCTTTCAGATACTTATACAGTCAGTGCGTTTTTGAGGGGTATCCTGAATCGATCGACCAACACTTTATCCCCTCCGTGGCTAGAGACACTGTCCCGCGACTCGATGCGCTTGCCCAACATATTTTATCCACAAGTTATTCACATCCACCCCGCCTCGTCCCCGTCGAGCGGAGCCTAGCTTAGGAGTAGCCACTGGGGTCAGCAAGCAAAAAGTCCCAGAATTTGATCAAAATAAATTTCCTAATCAATTCATCTTCTGCTTGACGTGATGCCATCTATCCGCTCACAGGCGATTTTACTTGATCGTCGGACCGGGCAACATGTCTTTCGGCTTTCTCAACCCGCTTGTCCGGAGTCGCAAATATGATGCTAACCCCGAAACAGACGAGGCATCCGACCAAGACCCACCACGGGAACGAGATGACCGGCCACCAATCCGGCAGCCAACCCCCGAACGCCCAATCCTCCGCTCGCAAGTGGCCGGAAAAAGCTAGCTCTCGCAAGTTGATAGCCGGTAATCTAACCTTGCAAAACACTAACACGGAAGCGATGCCTAACACCATGCCAAGCACATTCGTCTCATCGCGTCCGCGTCGCTTGGTCAGCATGCCGAGCAAGAATACCGCCAGCAGGGAACCATAAGCATACCCAAAGCTTTGTAACGCCAGTGGAATGATGGTGAGCTTTGAATCCTGCAATACCGCATAGGCCGCCAGTGTCGCCACTATCACCATCAGGACACCAAAGACCACCGTGGCCGCTCGAGCCGTATAAATAGCTGATTTATCGGATTCCTGCCGCTGGCAATAGGGCAAATAAAAATCCTTGGTAAAGCTGGTCGCCAACGCATTTAGCGCCGCCGAGGTCGAGCCCATCATCGTCGCGAAGACACCGGCAATAATCAAGCCACGAATACCCACCGGCATCTGGGAGACGATATAGTAGGCAAATATCTCATTATCAGCCTTCGGCAAGTGGAGATCCGGCACAACCTGGTAGTAAACCGACAACAAAATACCAACTAACAAAAATCCAAATGCCACCGGCAGATCCGCTAAACCACTCAATATCAGCGAAAGCCTGGATTTTTTGAAATCCCGAGCTGTTAGCATCCGCTGAACATTGTCTTGGTCGGTGCCGTGAGTGGCCATCGTCAGAAACGTTGAAGCGATGAAAGCCGAGAACAGTGTGTAAGGTTCCTCTAACACCTTCTTGAGGTCGATCCAAAATCCCTGACCATATTCGAGACCCGTCTGGAAGAAAGTGGGGAATCCGCCTAACCTCTCCTTTACCGTCTCTAGTCCCCCGGGAATGTTGCGAACTAACAACCACGCCGCAAATATCATGGATCCCACCATCAGACTTGCTTGAATAAAATCGGTCCAGACGACCGCCTTGATCCCGCCGATCGTCGTGTACAGGGTCGTCAGCAAGGTAACGAACAAAATTCCCCAGAAGTAGATCCAGATATTGACGTTGATGCTCGGGAAAAGGTATTGCCAAATCACCTTAATAATGACCCCTCCCAGATACAGCCGGACGCCGATGCCGAGAACGCGGGTGAAAATAAAAATACCGCTGGCAACATTCTTCGTCCAAGGGCCGAAACGGATTTCCAGGAACTCATAAATGCTCTGTACGCCGTAGCGATAGTACGGCCGAATAAAGGTGAACGCGATGAGGATCCGAGCCAGGACCGTACCGATAGTTAACTGGGCGTAGATAAAACTGCGCGTCTTGAATCCCTCCGCCGGCGTTCCCAGGAAAGTCGCGGCGCTGGTTTCAGCCGCGATAATCGAAGCAAGCACCGCCCACCAGGGGATTGATCGTCCACCGAGTGCGAATTCGGTTAGGTTCCTGTTTCGTCTTCCAGCCCAAAGACCGATCCCCACGATCCCAAAAAAATAGAGCAGGAGCAAGATCCCATCGAGCCAGAGGTGCGCTGGGTGAACGGCTGGATTAAGCATCGCAAACGCGCTCAATGACTGATCGCAGCGACCGGCACCGGTGCCAGATCCTTGACCAGAATCCGCGAGTTTCGTCCGCTGGCTTCGTACCTGGCGCGCCGGCGAGGCGGCAAAATCTCTGGACCCGCCTCAACGAAACCGCCCTTCTGCTGGAGGTATACAAAAGCTTGTGTCGAAAGTGCGATCAGTTTCCAAAATCCGCGTTCCCGCGCAAGGTTCTCCACAAAGGACATTAGCCGGCGCCCAAGGCCCTGATTTTCATTGGACCTGCTAACGTAGAGGCACGCCAATTCCGCCATTTTTTGCTCCGGATATGGATACATGGCGACGCATCCAACGATGTGTCGATCGATTTCGAGAACCCAATAGTCATCCATATCTGCCAAGATCTCGGCGCGCGTCCGCCGAACGAGTTCCTCGCTTCGGATTGACTGTTGGATAAGCGAGGTAACCGCTCGAATATCCTTTTTGTATAACCGCCGGATTTGTTCGTACTCGTTTGAGTAAACCATCGTTCCGACACCACCGTTGCTGAAGATCTCAGCAAGAAGCGCCTCGTTCACGTTCCCATTTAAAAGGTGGACTCGGGGGATTCCGTATCGACATGCCTGTACCGCGTGCTCGAGCTTTGAAACAAGACCCGGCGGAAGATGCGCCTTAATTTTTTTGAGGAGTTCTTCCAACTCGGGGGCAACGAGGTGGCCGATCCGCTGGTCATCCAGGACAAGCCCATCGAATGGTGAGAGGAAAATCAATTTCGCAGCGTGCAATGCCTCGGCAACCTCAAGAGCCACCAGATCCGAGTTTACTCGAAACGTCCCGCCTTCTCCATCGAACCCGAGCGGAGGTATCACCGGGACTATCTCCTGGTTAAGAAAAAACTCTAAAAGCCTTACATCGACCCGTTCAACCTTGCCGGAAAATTGGCAATCGACTCCCCGCACAATGCCGAACGGATGTGCGATAATGCAGTTTGCATAAGCTGCGCGGAGATCAACCTGCGTGAGACCTCCCATAATCTGGTTGGTCAACCGAATCGCGACGTTAATTGAAAGCTGCAGGGTTGCTTCGTCAACCACTCCGGCACCATCTGAGCTCGAGATGTTAATCCCCTGCTCGCGGGCAGCTTGTTCAATCTGCAGACCGGCACCGTGAACCAGAACAACTTTTATACTCAAAGAACGAAGGACAGCGATGTCGAGCAGGATATTCGAGAAGTTCTCTGAACCAAGAATCCCACCGTCAATTGCGATGACGAAGATCTTGTCCCTGAAACGCGTGACATACTGCAGAATTCCGCGAAGCTCGGGTAGTTTCATGAAAGCGTCGGCGATTTGCAACTGGTTAGATACAAGCTCGAAGATTCGTAGGCAAACGGTATTCAGCGCGACCGTCTAGTGTCCTGTCCCTGGTAGAGCGAGGCTCAGTCCGAGCCGCGATTGGCGGGTGGTCCGCGGCTCGGACGGAGCCTCGCCCTACCCGGAGCCTCGCCCTACCGCGATGAAGTCAAGAAGTCGCCAGCGCCGCTAACCGATCCACGTCCAATTCCTCGGCGCTCCCCACTACGAGATCGGCAACCGTCAGATCTTGACGCTCGCTGAATCGATTCGGAATGGCCACCGCCTTCAGTCCCGCTTGCTTTGCGGCTCTGCACCCGGGCTCGGAATCCTCCAGCGCCACGGCAAGGCGCGGTTCTACAAGTAATGTTTGCACAGTTTTGAGATAGATATCAGGGGCAGGTTTGGGATTGATCACCATATCACGCGTGACAACCGCATCCACATAACCGCGAAGGCCGAGCCGCTGCAGCCCTCCTTCGACCCAGCCGTTACCGGAGTTGCTCGCAACACCGATGCGCAAATGGCGCTCCTTGGCGCTTCGAAAAAGCGCTTCGATCCCAGGCAGCGTGCGCGCCTGAAGAGTCAATTCCCAGTTTCGGGCTTCTCGCTTCGGGACGATCTGCGACCAATCGAGCCTGCGGCCGAGCAGATGCTCCAGGTGAACCGCGGGATCGAATCCGCCAAAGTACCCGGTCGCATGCCTCCAATCATCGATATTTAGCGCTGCGCCAAATTCCTGATAGACCTCCTGCCAACTGATAAAGCCAGGGGTCTCGGTATCAACGATTAGCCCGTCGAAATCAAAGACGACTGCAGCTAGGGTACGCAATTCAACGCTTAAGGCTGATTTCAAAAAGCTCGTTATCGGCAAAGAAGCGCTTCAACTCCGCGGCAGCATTCTCCCGGCTGTCGGATCCATGAACCACATTGAACATAACATCCCTGCCGAAGTCGCCTCGGATTGTTCCCTTCACGGCTTTGCGAGAATCGGTGGGGCCCATGAGTTCGCGGACGAGCGTCACGGCATTTTCAGCGGACAATGCCAAGGCGATAACCGGACTGGATTGCATGAAAGATTTCAGCTCTGGATAAAAGGGCCTATCGTGGAGATGGGCGTAGTGTTCGGCGAGTTCATCATCCTCAAGAAGCATCATTTTGCAGCCGACAATCTCCAAGCCGGCTGCCTCAAATCGATTAATCACATTGCCGCAATGGCGATCCGCAAGGCAATCCGGCTTAAGCAGTACTAGGGTCGTTTCGATCATAATTGACCCTTCCGTTTCGCACGAAGCCAGACTTTTTCAAGGACCATCCACTTTTGGGTTTTGGGATTTGCGTTTTGGGTTTTGCGTTTTGAGTCTGGCAACTGAACGTTCCTAGACGCACGCAAAACGCAAAACCCAAATGGACATCCATGACGTCGCATTCGGCGGCGCCGGCGTCGGTCGGGTCCACGGAAAAATTGTTTTTGTACAGGGCACCATAGACGGTGAACGGGTCGAAGCTGAATTGATCGAGCGCAGGAGCGGCTTTGACCGGGCGCAGCTCAAGAAAATTGTCCTGCGGTCGGTCCACCGCGTCGAGCCGGTCTGTCCCTACTTCGGCAGATGCGGGGGATGCGATTACCAGCATATCGCCTACGATCATCAGCTGGAATTGAAGCGCCGCCAAGTGACCCAGCTCTTGGAAAGGATTGGGCGAATTACCGATGTAGAAGTATCACCCACCCTGCCTTGTGCCAGTCCATACGCATTCCGAAACCGGATCACGGTTCACGCGATGCAACGCCGAATTGGTTTTTTTGAAAAGAATAGCCGCAACGTTGTCGATGTAGAATACTGCGCCATCGCCAGTCCTGCCGTAAACGAAGAGTTGAAAAAACTGCGTGCAAAAGGTCTTCGCGACAGTGAGCACCGAACGCTGCGCGCTGTGGGCGTTCCCCGAACATTCACTCAGACCAACGAATTTGTCGCCGGGGCGCTACTTGAATATCTCGCCGGTCAGGTGACCGGGGAGGTGTTAGTCGACGCCTATTGCGGTTCCGGTTTTTTCGCACACGCTTTAGCTGATCGATTTCGCAATGTCATTGGCCTTGATTGGAGCGAGCCAGCAATCGTGGCGGCCCGAAAAGCTGCGAATCCAAACGAGGAATACGTCTGCGCTGATGTCTCAGAAGCCATTAAATCTGTCCTTCAGAACTATCACCCCGACACGGTCATTCTCGATCCTTCGGCGGATGGGATCGAGGGACGCGTGACAGATGCGCTGGTAACGACGCCTTCAAATCGGCTGCTCTATGTTTCGTGTAACCCGGCTACGCTCGCCCGGGATCTATTTCGGCTGAAAAAACGTTTCCGGGTAATCGCCGTTCAGCCTTTCGACATGTTTCCGCAGACAGCAGAGATCGAAGCAGTCGCGGTGCTCGAAGATCAAGAAGACAGGAGTTGCAGGAGTTCAGGAGTTACGGAATGAACGTGTCGGCGTAACGGCGTTGTAAGCGAAGGCTCCAGCCTTTGCATCTGCACCCCTGCGGTGATTTGAGACGCGCCTACAGCGCTTGCTTCCATAAGTTGCCCTCCCGTGGTGCGCCACGGATGCAGAGGCGCGTTTCCTGTGTTCAAAGAAGTCGAGAACGAGCCAGGAGGAATGGGGGAGTACCTAAACCGTGCTAACTGTTCGTTAGGTCAAAAAGTGTGACAAATGAGCCGGGTTTTTTAGGCAGCTTTGGGCACGGGAGAGACCGGGGTCGGGGTCGAAGACTTCGCTGTACACGTACGAAGCCTTCGCTTACCACGCCGACACGCCGATACGCCGATACGCCGACACGTAGCTATTTCAGCCCGAGCGCATCGATCTTTGCGCGCACTCGCTCGTCCATGCGGACGAGCTCCGGCCAGCCGCGGTGGTAACCTTCGGACGTCAGTTTCCTGGTCGCGTCGAATCCCATGTGCGAACCGATGTTCGGAATACTGGGCGCATGATCCAAACTATCGGACGGATTCTTAATAAATGTGGTATCACGCTGCGGGTCCGTATTGGCACAGAGTCGAAACAATACTTCGCTCGTATTGTGCACATCGCAATCGGCATCCACGACTACGATGTACTTGGAAAACATCATCTGTCCCATGCCCCATAGCCCGTGCATTATCTTATATGCCTGGTAGGGATATTGTTTCCTGATGCTGACAAAAACGAGATTATGGAAAACACCCTCGGCCGGAAGCGCCATATCGACGATTTCGGGAAAATTCATTTTAAACACGGGCAGAAAGATCCGGACACTCGCATCTCCCAGGTAAAAATCCTCCATTGGCGGCATTCCAACAATCGTAGCGGGGTAAATCGCCGCTTTGCGGTGGGTGATCGCGGTAAGATGAAATACCGGGTACTTATCAACCGGCGTGTAGAAGCCCGTATGATCACCAAACGGTCCCTCCTCTCGAAGCTCACCGGGCTGTACATATCCCTCCAGCACGAAATCGACGTCGGCAGGCACAGCCAAATCCATGGTCTCGCATCGGACGAGCTCGACCGATTTCTTGCGCACAAAACCCGCGAAAAGTACCTCGTCCAGTCCGTCGGGCAGCGGTGCGGTGGCCGCGAATGTGTACGCCGGGTCTCCTCCAAGACAAACCGCTACCGGCATTCGCTCGTTTTTCTCATAATAACGGCGCCCATGCCGGGCGCCTACCTTATGCACCTGCCAGTGCATTGCTGTCGTCCGGCCATCGAAAATCTGCATTCGATACATTCCAACGTTTCGCTCACCGGAATCGGGATCCGCCGTGTAAACCATCGGCAACGTGATAAAACGTCCACCATCTTTCGGCCAACAGAAAAGAACAGGAAGATCATCCAGCGAAAAATTAGCCCCCTCCTCGAAACGGTGAATCTCTTCCTTGCACGGGCCATCCGAAACCTGTTTCGGACGCGCGTGAAGAAGATCGACGCCTTGTTTCAGGAGCGTCCAGCCTTCGCGCATCGACCTGGGTGGTTTGGCCTTCAGGATGAGCTGCATCTGATGGGCCAGCTCATCGACTGATTCCCACCCGATCGCAAGCGCCATCCGCCGTTCGGATCCCATGGTATTGATTGCCAGTGGAAATTGAGAAGGTTTCCCGTTCATCGTCGGCTTCTCGAAAAGGAGAGCCTTTCCACCACGCGGCGCCTTCATCTGGCGGTCCGCCAATTCGGTGATTTCCAACTCTGTCGCCACCGGCTCGCTGACGCGGATTAATTCACCAGCCCGATCTAGTGCCTGAACGAATTCGCTAAATGCACGAAATGCCATAGTTAGGTCAAACCAAAGAAATATCGGTGCGCGCGAGCCCTTTCTCAATAGCGCAGGTACTCCCATCCAGTGCAACGATCTCCTTCGAAAAAGACAGTCTTGTAGGGTACCTCATATGAAATAACGTCGGGATAGGGATCGAACGGGTACGGATAGGGACCAAACGAATAGAAAAAGTGATTATGCCGCCAAAATCCGCCGCGAAAACCTCCGTAGTAGCCTGGAAAGTAATAATAATCCGGCACAAACTCGCTGCGCAATGTGGTGTAGGTCCAAGCTTCGAATGTTTGGCCTGATCGGACCCCTGAACGAATCAGATCGGGCCTGCCCCAGGCGAGGTATACAGCGGCTTTCGGCAGACCTTCCCTGATCCTGCCCTGGCGAACGAACGCCTGATCGGCGGGGGAAAGCAAAGCGTAAACTCGTGGGTTTGATTGAATGCGGCTCTCGACAGTGGAACAGCCGCTCAGGAAAATTACGAGAAGCGCCACAAATCCCCAACCCAGTTTGCTAGACATGCGTAAATACCTCCGTTGTCGGCACGTTACGCAAGATGGCAGCTCTCTTCAATGAGTCTCGCTTACACCTGTCGCCGGAAGTCTCAGGGAGCTAACACCTTGCGCGAAGTGCCGCTATGCGTAGCTTGTCCTCAATGGAAGATCGATTTGGCCATCAAGTTAGTTATTTGAGGGTATCGATCACTGACAGGTGCAACGAGCGCTGTCTCTACTGCATGCCGCAAGAGCTGCAGGAGTGGTTACCACGCTCAGAGGTTTTGAACTATGACGAGATAACCCGTCTTGTACGGATTGCGTCGGACCTCGGAGTTAGTAAAATTCGCATCACCGGCGGCGAGCCGTTGACCCGTCGTGACGTCTTGAAGCTGTTCCAGCAACTTAGCGAGTTACGCGGAATCACCGACATTGGACTTTCGACTAATGGTTCCCTCCTGGCAAAACCTGTCGATGGCGGCCAGACCGTCGCAAGCGCCCTAGTCAAATTCCGCGTTAGAACAGCGAACATTTCACTCGATACACTGGATAAGGAAAAATATTGCGCCATTACCGGGCGGGATTTTCTTCAGCAAACCCTCGATGGTATCGCGGCAGCGAAAGCGGCCGGCTTTGAAAAAGTGAAATTAAACGCGGTTTTGATGCGCGGACGGAACGAAGAAGACATCGGTGACCTCATCCGATTCGCGCGTGGTGAAGATTTGCTGCTCCGGTTTATTGAGCTGATGCCCGTAAGCACACAGGACGTCTTGACTGAACAGAACTTTTTATCGGTTGGTGAAGCACGACGCCAAATTGAGGCTGAATTCGGACCCTTAATTCCCGAACCGGAGTTTCGAACAAATGGTCCCGCGGTGTATTACAGATTTCAAGACTGTCAGCAACGTATTGGATTTATCGGCGCGATGACGAATCTTCACTTTTGTGAGAGCTGCAACAAGCTCAGGCTTACTTGCGACGGAATGCTTAGACCGTGTCTGGGAAGCCATCTGGAGTTCGACATCAAAACGCCGATGCGTCAGGGGGCCGACGACGAGCAACTCCGTCGATTCTTCCTGCAGGTGGTAGAGCGCAAGCCTCAACAACACGACTTCCGATACAATTACCAGCCGGGCCGCAAGATGGTCGCTATCGGGGGTTGATGGATGGGTGACCAGCTTTCTCATATCGCCGAGGACGGCTCTGCGAGAATGGTCGACATATCAGCCAAGCCGGTATCCCGGCGCTGGGCAACGGCCGAAGCTACCATTGCGCTTCGGCCGGAAACCGTTTTGAAAATTGAAGCAAACCAGGTGGCTAAAGGGAATGTTTTGGCTACGGCTCGCATCGCGGCTATACAAGCGGTCAAGCGCACGGACGAGTTGATTCCGCTCTGTCACGCACTCCCTGTGCAACACGCGCAGATCGATTTCGAGAACCGGCCTGACGGCATCCGGATCGAGTGCCGTGTCACCACAACCGCTCGGACTGGCGTCGAAATGGAAGCCCTGACCGGAGCAAGTATCGCTGCGCTAACGATTTACGATATGTGCAAAGCGATCGACAAATCGATGGTGATCTCGGGTCTTCGCCTCACATCCAAAACCAAGAAAGCTTTATGAATCAGACAACAGTCGGTGTGATTACAATTTCCGATCGCGCAGCAGAGGGTCTGTACGACGACCTCGGCGGGCCCGCCTTAAAGAGCGCGGCCACCCAGTATGGCTGGGAAGTTCTGGCTGAAGCAATCGTGCCCGACGATATCACCCGGATTCAGGATGCGATCCGCTCGCTCTCAGCGCAAGGCTGCGGCCTCATTCTAACTACGGGGGGAACGGGAGCCGCGCCCCGGGACGTGACGCCAGAGGCCATCCGAGCGATTATGCGCGCCGAGTTGCCGGGTTTCGGCGAAATAATGCGCGGGGAATCGATGAAACTTACTCAAAACGCGATTTTGTCACGATGTCTGGGAGCTATTGTTGACCAATCCCTGGTAATCGCCCTGCCCGGCAAACCGCAGGGCGCTGTGGATTGTCTTGGATTCGTTGCGGGGGCCGTTCCGCATTGCGTGAAAATTGCGCAAGGAATTCCAACCTCGTGCTAGAGAAATTTTGCCCGACGTACGCAAAGCGTCCCGCTTTGCCCTCGATGTAAGCGTCCTCGCTTTGCCCTCTTCGAAAGAAAGCAAAGCGAGGACGCTTCGCTTACATCGCTCACAAATCCTTAGCGATTTGTGAGCAACGTAGCATAGGCTTCTAGCCTTCACCGAGAGGTCACTGCGCATGGCCCATGCGAAACCAGCGGCGACGTGGTCGTGTCTCAAACTCGTCGCTCAACTCGGTGCAGGACACAGGCTGGAAGCCTATGCTACCTTGGGGAAACAGGCTGGAGTTCGTGTTTAGTGCCGTAAACACGTGCTCGGGACGTGAGCCCCGAATGCTTTCGGGGCGATACCTTTTGGCCTCGCCGACCCCGGCCGGGCGAGTTTCCAGACCTTAAGTGAACGGTATCAGGGCCAGGTCTGTGAGCGTCCGATCAAGAAGATGGACAGAGCCTCCCTGTTACGGGTAAAATGCGGAGACAAATTGCGATTTCGCACGACTTCTTAAATCAGATTGTTTCCTTGACGATCATGGTGCCTGTACCTAGATACAGGCTGGCTGCTGGGAGGTAGGTCAGCGAAGAACCTGAGGATAATGATCTCTTATGAGCTCACCCGAGAAGCCAAGGACTGAATCAAAACCGAAGCAAGACAGAGGTAGATTTTGATGTTTAACGGCCTCCTCGGATTATTCTCAAACGACATCGGCATCGACCTGGGTACAGCCAACACTCTCGTATACGTCAAAGACCAAGGGATCGTACTGCGTGAGCCATCGGTGGTCGCGGTAAGGTCCGGTACAAGCCAGGTCCTCGCAGTTGGTGACGAAGCAAAGCGGATGCTCGGGCGGACGCCCGGCAATATTGTGGCAGTCAGACCGCTGAAAGATGGGGTTATTGCCGACTTTGAAATGACAGAGGCGATGCTTCGGCACTTCATCACAAAAGTGCACAACCGAAAATGGGTACGTCCTCGAGTTGTGATCGCCGTACCGTCCGGAATTACGGAGGTCGAAAAACGTGCCGTTAAAGAATCTGCGGCTCATGCCGGCGCGCGAGAAGTTTATTTAATCGAGGAACCGATGGCGGCTGCGATCGGCGTCGGTTTACCCGTCCAGGACGCGGCCGGGAATATGATCATCGACATTGGCGGAGGCACAACTGAGGTCGCTCTGATTTCGCTTTCAGGGATCGTCTTTAGCCGAAGCGTTCGGGTCGCCGGCGATGAACTTGACGAAGCGATCGCGGGCTACATGAAACGAGCTTACAACCTCATGATCGGAGAGCGGACCGCCGAAGAAATCAAGATCAAGATCGGGAGCGCTTACCCGGTTGAAAAGGAAACGAGTATGGAAGTCAAAGGCCGTGATTTGGTGGCAGGCCTTCCGAAGACACTAACGATTACCTCGCAGGAGGTGAGAGAAGCTCTTCTGGAGCCGATCTCCACCATCGTTGAATCGGTTCGGGTGACTCTGGAACGGTGTCCTCCTGAACTCTCTGCGGACCTGGTTGATCGCGGCCTGGTGCTGGCCGGTGGAGGAGCATTGCTACGGGGGCTCGACAAATTGTTGCAAGAGGAAACCGGTCTCCCGGTTCACGTCGCAGAGGACCCTCTCAGCGCGGTGGCGGAAGGCACAGGCCGGGCGCTCAGTGAACTTAAGTTCCTCCGTCAAGTGGCTTCCTCAGACAGACCTGCTCGATAACGTTGATCGCGCGCTAGCCCGCACATCGCTAAGGATTTGTGAGCGATGCAGGCTAACGGCTCTCATGAAGAGCTCTACCATAACGGCCGTCGGAATCTTCGCGGTTTTCGTCGTCTTGCTCTTTTTGTTGCCTCCGTCAACAAGGCAGCAACTGCAGGCTGCTCTATTTCAATTGATCTCTCCAGTCTTGCGTACGGGCGAATCGGTCCAGCGGAAGCTCGGGGGCGTCAGAGGCGGGCTGAAGCACTTGGATGAACTCGAGCGTGAGAATCAGGAATTGAAACTCGAGAACGAACAGCTGCGCGCGACAAATTCGCTTTTGCATAATCTAGAGACTGAAGTGAATCGGTTAAATCGCGCGCTTGGTTTTCGTGAGCAGTCCCCCTTCAAGTTGCTTCCTGCTCGCGTCATCTCGAGGGAAAGCGCGACCTGGTGGAACACGTGCACGATCGACCGCGGCTCAAAGGAAGGAATCGCAACAGATATGGCGGTGGTAACGGAGGACGGCTTGGTTGGCAAAATCACCACCGTCGCGAAAGATGTCGCCGTCGTTCTCCTCGTGTCTGACGAGAGTCTGCGCGTCTCAGTGTCGATTGAAGGCACGCAGGAACAAGGCATTGTGAGCGGTACGCGCGCCTCGTCAAATTACGCTCCTGATTTGAGAATTCGCTTTCTGAGCAAGACGGCAAATCTGAAACCCGGGATGAAAGTCCTGACGGCCGGAGCCGGCGGGGTCTTCCCTTCAGGCCTCGTGCTGGGCACTGTTAAAGATTTTTCCGTAAGGGAGTTAGAGGGCGTTGCCTCGGTGAGGCCGGCGGTAGATCTGGCCAATCTTCATGACGTTTTCGTCATAATTCGACAAAAATGATCTCGTTCTTCCTATCGCTGATAGTCCTGATCTTCGGGGCGTTTGTCTTTCAGCTTTTTCTGCCCCCGGTGCTCCTGCTAAAAGGAGCCGCAATTCTTTTCGTCCCAGCCATTTATTTTTACGGATGTGTCTCGTTGCCCTTTCCGCTGATGTTGGCCTTAACCTTTGTCACCGGCCTCTTTAACGATCTCCTTCTTGTGCCCCAGGTGAAAGAACAGTTAGATTACCCGGCCGGTGTGTCCGTGCTGGTCTATTTGGGACCGGGACTGATAATGCATGGATTGAAACCCCTATTCCTAAGACACCGTTGGGAACTCCATTGGCTGCTTGCAGAAATCGGGGCGGCTTTAACCCCATTTCTTTTGTTGGCGCAATACGCTATCTTGAGCATTGAACGTGCCCAATTCTTCTACAGTGACGTGATCGTATGGCGGATCGTTGGCCCCGGCTTGATTTCTCTTGTGATTGCGCCATGTGTCTTCTTTATTCTCACCCCATTATCGCACATGCTAGGGTATCGACCAGGATTGCCTCTAGCGAGATGAGTTAGCTCTATGGCTCGACCCAAGAAATCGTCTGTTCTCGATTTTAGGATATTGTGTCTCGCTGCTCTCATCCTCGCCGCTCTGGTCGCAATCGGTGTCCGTCTTTGGTTCGTCCAGGTTAAGATGGCGAAGTATTATCGCGGACGAATCCAGGGAAGCTCCGAGGTGACGGTTCGCATCCCCTCCGTCAGAGGAGAAATCCGGGATCGGAACGGCGTCGCGCTGGTAACGAACCGGCCGAGCTATGAAGTCGACTTTTATCTGCCGGATTTAGTCAGCGGGTACAGAAAACAGTATGGTCAACCGCCGGTCGTGGAGTTTCGGGCGAAGGACTCGAACGGCATGTTGCACGATCGCAAAGAGGCCGACATCGTACAAATCGTCGACAAAACGATCATCCCGCGCCTCGAACAGCTCAAGGTTGCCGAACCCTACAATTCAGAGCGACTCCGCACGCACTTCCGTAACAATACTTTAGTCCCATTTACTTACCGGGAAGATCTCGATTTTTCTACGTTTTCAAAATTCGCCGAGAAAGATCTCGGGTTGCCTGGCGTTCAAGTCAACGTCAGACCGGTGCGAAAATATATGTATAGCGCGATGGCAGCCCATCTCCTTGGTTATGTGGGAACCGCTCGAGATATCAATAAGCTTCCCGACATCAAAGACTTCAATTTTTATGAACCAGACGTTCAAGGGAAAACAAATGTGGAGTTTTACCTGGATGACGCACTCCGCGGAAAACCTGGAAAACGGATATTAAAGAAGGACGCCAAGAACCAACTCGAAGGGGAAAAAGAGGTAATACAGCCTACGCCCGGTGCAAATGTCTACCTGACCATTGATGCCCGCATCCAGTACATCACCGAACGAGCGTTACGGGCAGTAGGCCGGGCAGCGGCGGTCGTGGTCGACCCAAATAACGGACAAATCCTCGCCATGGCTTCGGTGCCATCCTACGATCCAAACAGGTTCATCCCGGCGATCTCAGCGAGAGACTGGGCAGCGCTTAAAGATACCGACGCGGATCCGCTAACGAACCGCGCAATCAGCGCATTTGCCCCAGGGTCGACGTACAAGATTGCAACTGCGCTTGCAGGACTCACCAGAGGCCTGGCTAAAGCGGTTTTTACGTGCGATGGCGGCGTTTCATACGGCAACACCTTCATGCGCTGCTGGATTTTTTCAGAGCATGGCGGTAGGCACGGCCGTCAAACGCTGACTGAAGCGATCATGAATTCCTGCGATGCGTTCTTTTATCAGTACGGGAACGCAGCCGGCATCGATGCGATCGATGCGGTCGGGAAGACTTTGGGTCTGGGTGAAGCTTCCGGCATAGAACTTACCAACGAAGCTTCCGGTATTCTTCCTTCGCCTACGTGGTTGCGGACGACGCACGACGAACGGTGGAGCCAGGGCCAGACTGCAAACTCCTCGATCGGCCAGGGCTATGTCTTAACGACCCCCCTCCAGATGGCCATGGTCGCCGCAACCGTTGCAAACGGCGGTATCGCCTATCAGCCGAACTTGATCCACCAGATTCAGGAGCAGGACGGCACTTCTGTGCGACGTCCAGAAAAAATCCGGGGCAATCTTACGAAAATGAACAACCTTACTCCGGACCAGATCGAGCTCGTTCGAAAGGGGATGTGGCGGGTGGTCAACGATTCAGGTACCGGCGGTCGCGCCAAAGTGCCCGGAGTGGTTGTAGCCGGCAAGACTGGCACCGCGCAGGCTTGGACAGACGGCGAGAAGGACGACAACGCCTGGTTCATTGCTTTCGCGCCGTACGACCACCCGAAACTTGCCTTGGCCGTGCTTGTGCAAAATGGTAAGGCGGGCGGCGAAGTCGCGGCGCCGATTGCTGCGAAGATTATCGAGGAAAGCCTCGCTCTGGAACACGGTTACGACCCCGAAATCAAGCCGATGGACCCGGCTATTGGTAACTTTAAGGCAGTTAATCGCGTTGATTTTAAAAACAGCACTGTCCCTGCGCAAGTTTCGTCGACAGACGACGAAACCTCCGACAACGCTCCAGTCGACGAAGAGCGAAAGCACTCAAAGAGCAAACGGGCTGATGTCGCTGAGCCGGACATTCGCCAAGACGCAGACCACCGCGTCGCTTCGCGGGCTGAGCCGACCCCTGAGAAACGGCACAGCTTTTTCGATTTTTTCAGGAGAAAGCCAAAGGAAGAATCCCAGGGTCAGCAGCCAGCGGAGCAACAGCAGAAAAAACATCACTTTCTGTGGTTCTAAACCCTCGGCTCCAACTTTCTCAAAATTTCAACATGCTCGACAAAGTTAAACAATTTCTGGGCCTATCAAATCGAAAGACTGGCAATCAAATAGTCATTAGTTGTGAAAAGCTCGAGCGGCGCGTCGCGCTCCTCGAAGATGGTGTACTTGAAGAATACAATCTCGAAAGAGATACCGACCGAAATATCGTCGGAAGCATCTTCAAAGGAAAAGTCAAAAACATCGAGCATGGATTGAAGGCTATGTTCGTTGACATCGGTTTCGAGAAGAATGCGTTCCTGCATTTCTGGGATGCGCTTCCGGGCCTCGACAGCAGCGTGGAGGAGGTCAACCGCGCAAGCGAACGCAAGTCGAAGAAGAAGATTACGGCCAAAGATGTGCCGGAGATCTATCCGGTCGGCTCAGAAGTCATGGTGCAGGTAACCAAAGGCCCGATCAGCAATAAGGGTCCTCGCATTACGACGAACATCAGCTTGGCTGGGCGCTATCTGGTCCTGATGCCGCACAGCGACCAGAGCGGTATTTCGCGAAAGATTGAGGATCCGAAGGAGCGCGAGCGTCTCCGGTCGATCCTGCAAAGGCTCGATATACCGGAAGGGATGGGCGTCATCATTCGAACAATCGGGGAAAGTCAACGCGCACGTTACTTCGTTCGAGACCTCGGCTTGCTGATCGAACAGTGGCGCCAAATCGAAGAAGCATTCAAGACCAAACCAGCGCCGACCGTCCTGTTTCAGGAGCCCGACCTCGTGGACCGAACTGTGCGCGATTTTCTAACAGAAGAAATAACCGTTGTTTATTGTGACGATGAAGCGGCCGTCGAGCGCATGCAAAACCTGGTCGGCCAAATCTCTAAACGGTCGAAGAAGCGCATCTTTTTGTATAACGAGTCGGTTCCGATATTCGACAAGTTCAATGTCCAGAGACAAATCGATGACGCATTTCATCGTCAGGTCTGGCTGAAATGCGGCGGATACATCGTGATCGACGAGACAGAAGCGCTGATTGCCATCGACGTTAATACCGGCCGCAACAAGGGGGCGCGAGACGTAGAAAAGACTATTCTTCAAACCAATCTTGAAGCGGCGGATGAAATCGCGCGCCAGCTTCGCTTGCGCAATATCGGTGGGCTGATTATCAGCGACTTCATCGATATGAAAAACCGGAAAGATCAGCAGTTGGTCTACAACCGGATGAAGGAACGGTTAAAAAGAGACAAGGCAAAGACCCATGTCCTGCCGATCTCTGCGCTAGGATTGATGGAGATGACCCGGCAACGCGCGCAGGAAAGCTTGACAGGGTCAATGTTCGTCACTTGCCCCTACTGCAACGGTCGAGCGGTTGTGAAAAGTCCGATGACCATGAGCGTAGAAATCCAAAGAGCATTGCACGCCGTGATGCGCCAGAACCCGAACGTGCACGAAGTTCGAATCATCGTAAATCCCGAAGTGCTCAACCGCCTGAGAACCGAAGATGAGGAATTGCTGGTCGATATTGAACGCAAGTATTCCGGCCGCCTGACCTTCCGTACCGACCCCACTTATCACAACGAAAAATTCGTGATACTTGATGGTGCGAACAATCAGGAATTAAAGGCATAAGCCTCAATAAGCTTTCCTCAATCGTCCTCGATCCTCGATCTATTTGGAGGGGAGCCGCTTGCGGCTCCCCGTAACTATTCTTCCTGGCCGCCGAGCTTCGTCAAAACGTTGAAGTCTTCAAGCGTTGTCGTATCTCCGGTGACCTGGCCTCCGCCGGCAATTTCCTTGAGCAACCGGCGCATAATTTTTCCGCTTCGAGTCTTTGGCAAAGCCTCGGCGAAACGAATATCATCTGGTTTGGCGATCGATCCAATTGCGACACCAACGTGTTGACGCAATTTTTCACGGAGTTCCGGCGTGGGGTACTCTTTTTCTTTTAACGTCACGAAAGCAACGAGGGCTTGACCCTTTATCTCGTCCGGACATCCGACTACGGCGGCTTCGGCGACACAAGGATGACTGACCAAAGCACTCTCGATTTCCGTAGTACCTAGCCGGTGCCCGGCAACGTTCAAAACGTCATCAATACGGCCGACAATCCAAAAGTAGCCATTCTTGTCTCTGCGCGCACCGTCCCCGGTCAAATAGCATCCTTTGATCTCGCTCCAGTACTGTTTCTTGTAACGTTGTTTGTCGCCCCAGATCGTTCGCAACATCGACGGCCATGGTTTGCGGATCACGAGTTTACCCCCTACGTTCGGCGGAACTTCGTCCCCCTGGTCGTCGACGACAGCGGCGTCAATCCCGAAAAATGGCAAGGTTGCCGAACCGGGCTTCAACGGGGTGGCTCCCGGCAACGGAGTAATCATAATTGCTCCCGTCTCAGTCTGCCACCACGTATCGACGATCGGGCAGCGACCGCCCCCGATAACCGTGTGATACCACCACCACGCCTCTGGATTGATCGGTTCTCCTACCGTGCCAAGCAACCGGAGCGAAGAGAGATCATGCCGATTTGGGTAGTCGTCGCCCCAGCGGATGAAAGCTCGAATCGCCGTCGGCCCCGTGTACAGGACGGTGACCCCGTACTCCTCGATCAACTCCCAGAAACGATCCGGTTCCGGCCAGTCCGGACCGCCTTCATACATCAAAACTGTTGCACCGATACACAGCGGGCCATACACCGTATAGCTGTGGCCCGTGACCCAGCCGATATCTGCTGTGCACCAATAGATATCCTCCTCTTTCAGATCAAAAACGTATTTTGTGGTGAGGGCCGTTCCTAACAGATATCCGGCGCTGGTGTGCAGTATCCCCTTCGGCTTACCTGTCGAACCGCTAGTGTATAGGATGTACAGCGGGTCCTCAGAATCCATCGGCCTCGGTGCGCAATTTCCGTCGACGTATTCCATTTCCCGATGCCACCACGCATCCCGGCCTTCTTTAATGTGAATTTCGTTATGAGCTCGCCGAAAAACGATCACGCGTTCGATCTGCTCATTGTCTGTTAATGCATCGTCGACGTTCTTCTTTAGCGGTACAATTGCTCCGCGCCGGTATCCCCCATCCGCGGTGATCACCATTCTGGCTTGGCTGTCTTTGATTCGATCTTTAACCGATTCAGAACTAAATCCGCCGAAAACGACCGAATGAATCGCTCCGAGTCTCGCGCAAGCCAGCATCGCGATAACCGCCTCCGGACACATCGGCAGGTAAATGATGATCCGGTCACCCTTTTTTATGTGGTTCCGCTTAAGAACATTTGCGAACTTGCAAACTTCCCGGTGGAGTTGCTGGTAAGTAAGGGTCACTTTATCCCCCGGCTCGCCTTCCCAGATCAGCGCCGCCTTATTTCGCCTTGCGCCAGTAAGGTGCCGGTCGAGGCAGTTTTCGGAAACGTTCAGTTTGCCACCGACGAACCACTTGGCGAACGGCTCTTTCCATTCGAGAACCACTTTCCACTTCTTCTGCCATACGAGAAGCTCAGCGGCCTGTTGGCCAAAGAATTTCTCCGGGTTCTTTATCGATTTACGATACAATTCCTGGTATTGCTCGAAGCTCGAGACGTGCGCTTTTCTCGAGAACGATTTCGCCGGCTTAAAGACCCGATTCTCAACCAAGTGCGATTCGATATTGGTGTTCATGGGGGATTACGAATAGTCCGTTGTTAGAGTCTTTCATCTAATCAGGAGGGCTTAGCAAAGGTGTATGGTAATGGCGGGCGCGACTCACACCCTGACGACCAACAAAGGGTAACGAATTATCAACTCGCCATCCAAAATTATCTCAACATGGTGTATGCCGAACTGCTGGAATTGCACACCTGCAAACATGTTCACGTTAGTCACATTTCCCTCCAGTTCTTTCAACTCGAAGTCGATATTTGATTCCGCGATGATCTGCACTTCCTCGACTCCGATAATCCGAGAGGTTTGCCGAAATTTGCCAAAACCGCCACACCACCGCGTCCACAGGCAGAGCTTCAGTAGGCCGACCGGAAGTACCGGAGTCGGCAGTATGTTTATCACCCCGACGAGCGTTTGCAGACCGTTCAACTCCTGCCGAACATCCTCACACAAAATCGAAGCTTGGAGATCAGGAAGGACCTTGTTAGCTTCCATTTAATCTCTTTCAGCGTGCGGAGCGTCCCGGCATCACGTTAGGACGTATCCCCGATGAACGCTGCGGTCGGCTCAAATCGCGGCATCACCCCGTTCTTCGGTCCGAATTCGAATCGCCTCTTCAATCGCCACCACAAAGACCTTACCGTCGCCAATCTTTCCAGTTCGAGCCGCCTCCACAATGACTTCGACGGCTTTCCGAACTCGGTCGTCCGGCACTACGATTTCAAACTTTACCTTTGGGAGAAAATCGACTGTGTACTCGCTACCGCGGTAAATTTCCGTATGACCTTTTTGACGTCCAAAACCTTTCACTTCGCTAACGGTCATCCCCTCAATCCCAATCTCCGTCAATGCCTCCTTAACGTCCTCCATCTTAAAGGGTTTAATGATCGCCTCGATTTTCTTCATAACCAGCAAAGATTGAGACACCAGCGCCGAAAAGGCAAGGAAACAGACCAGTTTTCACGGACCGGAAGATGTGTAGGCAAAGGGTACGAGGACTTCGGCGAGCTCAGTCGAGCGGCGGCGGGGTAAGTAAAGCGTCCCGCTTTACCCTGTCCGTAAGTAAAGCGGGACGCTTTACCTACCCTTCGCTTACACATCTGCCGGTCCGCGAAAACTGGCCGTAAGATCCGCTACTACGGCCGGCAGCAATACGTGTTCCGCCTGCTGAATCCGCGCGTGTAGTCGCTCCGGTGTATCATCCGGCAATATCGGCACGGTTTTTTGGGCCAAAATCTCGCCTGTATCTACCCCGGCGTCGACATAGTGCACCGTGCACCCGGTAATTGTTTCCGCGGCCGCCAACGCCTGCTTCCACGCCTCTAACCCAGGAAACTTCGGCAGAAGCGAAGGGTGAATATTAATAATCTTTCTCGGAAAGGCGCTGAGCAACGGCTGCTTAGCTATCCGCATGAAACCGGCGAAAACAACCAGTTCCACGCTCGCTTCGCGTAACAAACGCACGACGTCCTCCTCTACTTCCGGCTCAAGCTTTGCTCGAAACCGGCCCGGTCGAACATAGAGCCCGGGAATTTGAAAATCGCGGGCCAGACTTAAAATGCCGGCGTCCTCGACGTCCGAAATGACGATGCGCACCTCAGCATTCAATCGACCGTCGTTGATCTGTTCCATGAGTGCCCGGAAATTTGATCCTTTTCCGGATCCGAGCACTCCCAAGCGAAGCGGGCGTCTCATAGGTGCTGAATGGTTTGTAAGAGTTTCGAAGTCGATTTGCCAGGTACTAAAGGCAAAATTTCGATCCTCGCATTGATTTCCTTCAGCGCAGCGACCTCTTCCGGATCCAATCTATCCACCGTGTAATCTCCACCCTTCGTATACACCTGCGGGCGCATTTGCCGCAAAAGATGACTGACTCGTTTTTCGGTGAAGATGATCACGTGATCAACCGCCTCGAGGGCAGCCATTACTTCCGCACGATCCTCTTGCGAATTCAAAGGGCGACCGACCCCCTTTAGTTCGCGAACGGACTCATCACTGTTGAGACCGACCACCAGTAAGTCTCCGAGCCGTTTGGCGGCCGCCAGATATCGCACATGTCCGACGTGCAGAATGTCGAAACAACCATTCGTAAAGACGATGGTTTTGCCCCCGTACTTGTCCCGCAATTCAGAGGCCCTGGCTCGATCCAGAATCTTAGTCATCGTCACATTCGGCTTTTTTGAGTTGCAGTAGCAGGTTATCCCACTAAGTCTACTCATTTCCCATGTTAGATCCTCGTCTTGACGCGCTTGCAGAGGTATTGATCGGCTTCTCAACCAATCTTCAAAGAGGAGAACGGTTCCTCATCGATGCCTATGATGTACCCACCGAAATTGTGATCGCGCTGATCCGCAGCGGACGCTCCAAAGGGGCTTTTCCGTTCGTCAGTCTGCAATCCAACACGATCGTACGCGAATTGCTTCGAGGCGCAGAAGAGGATCAGTATCGGACACTTTGCGACTTTGAGTTAGCAAGGATGACGGTGATGGATGCTTACATCGCGCTGCGGGGCAGCAATAACGCCACGGAATTCTCGGACGTAGAGCCGGGTAGAATGCAGCTTGCGATGAAATTGCTCCAACCGTTGCTTGAGCGGCGTGTGAACGAAACGAAATGGGTTGTGCTGCGTTGGCCTACCCCGGCGATGGCCCAAATGGCGGGGATGAGCACGGAAGCGTTTGAAGATTATTATTTTAAAGTCTGCACGCTCGATTACTCCAGGATGAAGACTGGGATGAATGCTCTGCAGGCATTGATGGAAAATACGGATCGCGTACAGATCAAGGGACCGGGCACGGACCTGACATTCAGCATCAAGGGCATTCCCTCCATTGCTTGTGGCGGCCAGCATAACATTCCGGACGGTGAGGTTTTTTCTTGTCCTGTTCGAGATTCGGTCGAGGGTCACGTTCAATTCAATGTCCCGACCATTTACCAAGGAACCGCCTTCGACTCGGTGCGCCTCGCGTTCAGGAAGGGCAAAGTGGTCGAAGCCTCCGCGAACAACACCAGGCGGCTAAACGCTATTCTCGATTCAGACGAAGGCGCCCGCTACATCGGCGAATTCGCGCTCGCCTTCAATCCATACATCCAGGAACCGATGCGTGACATTCTATTTGATGAAAAGATTGCGGGCTCTTTTCATTTCACTCCGGGCCAGGCCTATGAACGGGCGGACAATGGCAACCGGAGTCAGGTCCACTGGGACCTGGTCTGTATTCAACGGCCGGAATACGGCGGCGGCGAAATCTATTTCGATCACAAGCTGGTGCGGAAAGACGGACTTTTTGTTCCTAAGGATATTCAGGGACTTAATCCGGACCATCTCGTGGGTGCCAATTGAAGTCAGCGGGTTCAGCGGGTTGCAGAGCATATCTCCTCGCGCCTTCAGCGCTGAAGATCACCGATTCGTTTAAGTTAGCGCTTGTGGGGTTTCAACCCTGGGCTAAACTAAGCCCCTTTGCCAGTTCGGGCCGCAGCCCCTGTACCCTTCCCCTTATCTTATCTTGAGCTGGCAATGGAGAAAAGGAGACAGGCCCATGAGCGTCAACATAATGGAAGCCGTGCAAATCCCTACCCATCCCTTGTCTTCCTTCGTGGCCTTCTGTAGAAATTCTCTTCGCTTTCTTCTGTAAGACGACGGCTCAAGCAAAGGGTCGCACCGTCATGCCACGTGCCTTTAATGAGCACTTCCTTTGGGTGGTCGCTCACGCCGGTGATATTCGCATTCAGCTTCTCCACGACCAGATCCAGCGCCGCTGCGCCGACCGCGGAAAGATTGCCGTCGATGCCGGCAGCGGCGCCCATTTCATCCGAAGTGCGGTAAAGGTACGCCAACCCTACATCGCGGGGAACCATGCGCCCGCGCTTCGCTAGAAACCGACGCACGGGCACCTTATAAACGAGCAACGAATCCGGCTCATTCGAGTCCAGCCATTCATTGAATTCCTTCGCAACCTCGGCCTCAGCTGGAATAAACGGCTCGCAACGGTCGCGTTTTGGCAACCTCCGTTGCCAGTCGAGAAAAGCCCCGGACCAAAGGTTGTTTGAGATTTGGTTATTCGACTCCGGGACCACCAGCCCGGGCCGGCGGTAGCCGAGTCGCCACATTTGCTCCAGCGCGAGCTGTACGTTGTAGAATCCGTGAAAATTCGCACGATCCACCGAGGCCCAGCGAAAATAGGCACTCAGTCCGGCGACAGCGAAGCCCTCGGTGGGAAGCGGCATCTGCAGATTGTCTTCGCGGGAAAATCCAAGCAGAACGCCACGAATTCCCCGCGCTCGCAACGTGGCCGCGAGGCGCGTCGG
>DASXBV010000026.1:0-12447 GCA_036491515.1 Chthoniobacterales bacterium | reverse complement strand
CCCAAGGTAGATCATCACGTGGGTAATCGGGATATCCCGATCAACCTTGTACGTACCAGACCAGAACATCAGGTCACCTGGCCTCAGTTCGTCGAGTTCGAACGATTTTCCACTTCGGCTTAGTACCGCGTGAAAATCGCTGTTTTTGCGTACCCAGACGTATTGACCGCTGGAATCTCTCGGCACGTCTTTGAAGCCGGCGTTGCTCAATACGAAAAAAATGAACCCAGAACAATCCATTCCGCCAGCTACGGGATCCGCAGACCCATACTTGTAGCCCAGGTTCTGCTCAGTAAGCGCGAGCGCGTTGCCAATCAATTTTTGAACCTGCGGAGGCTGTGCTGCGAATTCGCGGAGCGCTCCCGGCTTGATAGTGACCATCGGGGCGGCGATTTCGGGCTTGTTCTTCGACCCGCCTGCTGCCTCGGGTACAGGTGTTGAACTCGAGCCCGCGGTTGGCTTCTCGGACCCTGCCGCTGAGGGTTTCGGAGAAGGCTTCGACGTCGCTGCGCCCCTTTCCGATGCGTCGGATTCTTTAGCCGGTGAAACGGATGGTTTAGCTTCCTTTGAGGATGAGCGCTTAGAATCTGCTTTGCGATGGCGCCTCGGCGTCGGGCTTGGCCGATCACCAGCGTCTTCCGTAAACGTGTTCCTCACGTTGCCCCCAAACCGGCTGAGCGAATGATAAATATTGTTCCAGATCTCGCCATCTCCCCGAGCCGCTAGGACGGTCAGAAATAAAAGACAACCGATGACGAGAGGGCGGTTCATCATGCATCCGCAATTTGATCCATTAGATGCTTGTTTAGACGAATTCCCGCATGAAAGTTTTCAATCGCGAAGTTCTCGTTCGGGGAATGAGCCTTGCAGTCCGGCAATGCCAGGCCAAGAAACAGCGTGTCGATACCCAAGACATCTTTGAACGACTGGGTAATCGGGACGCTCCCTCCCTCGCGGATAAAAGCTATCGGTTGTGTGAATGTTTGGCTGAGCGCCCTTTGAGCGGCTTTTCCAAAGACCGAATCCGGTCTTACCAGATATGGCCTGCCCTCATGCTGATTAATCATCTCTATTTCCACCGAATCAGGACACTGATCTGTCAAAAATTTAGCGATGAGCGGCCGTAATTCGCTGGGATCCTGATTTGGCACCAAACGAAAAGACAGCTTGGCCATCGCCTTGCTAGGTATGATGGTCTTCGATCCTTCCCCTTGGTAACCGCTTCCAAAGCCGTTGACCTCCGCAGTTGGCCGAGCCCAGACTCGCTCCAGAAATGTGTAGCCCTCTTCGCCCCAAAGTCGTCGCGAACCGGTAGTAGCCAGCCAACTCTGTTCTGTGTACGGGAGCTTGGACCAAAGGTCGCGTTCCCAGTTTTCGAGCGGCAAGACGTGGTCATAGAACCCTGGAATGGCCACCCGGCCGCGATCATCGTGAAGTTTTGCTACGATTCGGCTTAATACCGTGGCAGGATTTGCCACCGATCCACCAAAGATCCCGGAGTGTAGATCTGCCGCCGGCCCGCGCAACCGGATTTCCAGGCATAAGATTCCACGAAGTCCATAAGTAAAGGTTGGCACGCCTGGAGCGGCCATTCCCGTGTCGGATATTGCCACCACATTGGCCTGCAAAGCCGATTTATGCTCTTTGAGAAAAGTATCCAGATGCGGGCTACCGATCTCCTCCTCGCCTTCGACTAAAACTACGAGATTCACCGGGAGGTCCCCTCGCTCTCTCAGAACGGATTCGATACCGAGGATATGCGCTAGAATTTGCCCCTTATTGTCGGTCGATCCACGGGCGAAAATCTTGTCTCCTTTGATTACCGGCTCGAACGGGGGTGAGTCCCAGAGCTCCAATGGGTCCGCCGGCTGAACGTCGTAGTGGCCATAAATGAGCAATGTCTTTCGGCCCGGCCGCCGTTCATTGCACGCAACCACAACCGGGTGCCCTGGCGTCGGGAATTTCTGCGCCTGAAGACCCGTTTTTAGGAACCTGGCGGTCAGCCACTCGGCACAGGCATCGACGTCGCTCTTGAACCGGCTGTCAGCAGAAACGGAAGGAAACCGCAAGAATTCGAATAGATCGTCCAGTGGGTTCATAGGCTAGCGACTACGAAACCACAAGCGCTGGAGCGGCGCGACCGATTTTGGGTTTGAGTTTTGAGCAACTGCGGTAGGGCGAGCCTCGCAAAACCCAAAACTCAAAACCGAACCCACCCTACCCCAACATGTTGAGGTTCGTCCTATGTATTGCTCAACCTATTGTACGTTTTTGCCTTGTCACATTGACCCTTCGCGACTAGCCTTGCAGCGACATGTACCTGCAATCGCTCGAGTTGATCGGCTTCAAATCGTTCGCCTATAAGACGGTACTGAACTTTCATCCCGGCGTGACCGCAATCGTCGGGCCGAACGGCTGCGGAAAATCGAACCTGTTGGACGCCATCCGTTGGGTGCTGGGCGAACAATCGGCCAAGGCGCTCCGGGGAGGAGAGATGGCCGATGTTATTTTTAGCGGTACCGATAGCAAGCAGCCCGTGGGAATGGCCGAAGTTTCCCTCACGTTCGCAGATTGCGAGAAGGATCTCGGTACAGAATACAACGAGGTCAGGATTACCCGCCGGGTGTTTCGGGACGGAGGTTCTGAGTACCTGCTCAACAATACTGCGTGCCGGCTCAGGGATATTCAGATGCTATTTATGGACACCGGAATAGGGCGCACCGCGTACTCGATCATGGAACAGGGCAAGCTTGACCTCATCCTGAGTTCCAGACCGGAAGACCGCAGGGCTATTTTCGAAGAAGCCGCAGGAATTACCAAATACAAGGCACAGAAGAAAGAGGCTCTCCGAAAATTGGAATACACCGACGCGAACCTGATTCGCCTCTCAGACATCATGAAAGAGGTGAAACGCCAAATCGGCTCACTCCAGCGTCAGGCCGGAAAGGCCCGCCGTTACAAGACGCTCTTCGACGATCTGCGGAATTTGGACACCCATTTCAGTCGAAAGTCTCATGACGATATACATCTGGCGCTAACGGCAGCAGAAAAAGAAATTGAGCGGCTGCGCGACCTGCAACGATCTCTCGAGGAACAGGTTGAATCGCAGGAATTCGGAGTCGCCGAACAGCGCGAGCAACTCGAAGCCTTGGAAGAACAAATTTCCGGCGCGCGCCAACGCGTGCAGGAGCTGAAAAATCAAGCTGACTCTGCGTCCGACCGAATCGAATTCAACCAAGAGCGTATCCGGGAATCGACCGCATTATCGGCACGGTACCAAGCCGAGATCGCTGCGGCTGAAGAAAAGATTTTGGTCCAGCAATCCCAACTGGAAGAAACTGACGGCCGGTTGCGAGAAATAACGGAAACGCTTCGAGTTGATGAAGAACAGCTACAAACACGCCAACAACAGGCAAATCAGTGCCGATCGCAGCGGCAGGATGTCGAGCGATCCGTCCAAGATTTTCAACGCCAGATTCAGCAGGGGGAAAGCCGTATCGCGGCGCTCCGTGGCGATCTCTCAAGCACAATAAATCAGCGGGAAGCGGGCGAGACGCGTTTAGAAATTCTCGAGAGGGACCTTGCGCAAACTGAGTCCACCCAAGGGCAGATTGGAACCGCGGTCGCGCATACGCGAAATGAACTCGAGCTGGCACAAACAAAGGTGCAAAGTTGCCGCGACGCACTGAACGATAGCGAGCATGAGCTGGCCAATACGCAAAGAGAAATGCAGCAAGTCGACATTAACCTCGGCGCGAATCAGCGAACCCTGGCCGAGCGCGAGTCAAAGCTGGAGGTGCTGAAGCAATTGAACGAGGAAGGCGCCGGGCTGGGCCCGGGCACGCAAGCCGTTCTGAAGGGGCTGGATAATCCGCAACTCTACCGCGCAGGAATCGTCGGAGCACTCGCCAATTTTATTGAGGTGGATAGCGAGTTCATCATGGCAATCGAGGCGGCTCTCGGGCAGCACTTGCAAACAGTCTTCGTCAACGATCCTGCCATTGCAGAATCGATCGCCTGTGCTCTTACCGAACGGAAAGTCGGCCGTGCGGCTCTGATCCCTATTCCGTTTCTGCCGAAGCGAAGCGCGGTGCAACTGCAGGCTCTTCCGGATGGCGCGGTTGCCTGGGCCCTCGACCGAATCAAGCCCAGCCTGGAGGTATCATCTCTCGTCAACCGTTTGCTGGATAACGTCGTGATCGCTGTTGATTTGAGGACAGCGTTTGAAATCAAGCAGAACGCTCCCGACCTCGCAATTGCCACAACGGTGGGCGAATACATTTCTCGCGACGGCGTCGTTTTCACCGGTTTCATCGACGACAACGGCAATTCCGTTCTCCAGCGCAAAATTCAGATTCAACAACTCGAAAGAGAATCGCTCAGCATCCGCTCGATTGTTCAGAACCTGGAGAAAGAAAAGGCAAGATATCTCACTCAAGTGGAGATGAACCAGCGGACCGTGCGCGAGAATCGGGAAGCGTTACAGCGCGTGCAGGTCAATGCCTCGACCTTGCAGGGTCAGCTTTCCTTATTGGATCGCGAATTGCGCGAAGCAGAAGGGAAAGTAAAAAGCCTGAATTGGGAACGTGACAACGTTCGCCAGCGATTGAACGCGGCGACGGGCAAGGTGGAGTCGTTAGAGCAGGAACTCTCTGACAACAGCCGGCAGTTTAGCGAATTGCAGGCGCGTCTCGCAGCCGCGCTCCGGGAGGTGGATTCCCTGCGCGGCGACGAGGAGACTCTTGTTGAGATTCTGAATGAGCTTAAAGTTCGAGTAGCGACCGGTTGCCAACTGAAGGACAGCCTCGAGCGTCAACGGCACCCGATGACAGCTCGATTGGCTGAACTGGAGGATCTGATTTCCAATCGCCGGGGTGACGTCGGAAATTATACCGCTCGCATGGAACAATTGGCCGCCGAGAACGTTGCTCTAAAGGCCAGGATCGAACGACTTCAAACGGAACAGCTTGCGGCGGAAGCGGACGTGGCTCGGCTTCTCGAGGGTCGTGCGCAAAGTGTCGCTGCCCTCGAAGCGGTAGAACTAAATCTGCGGCACCTGCGCAAGCAGCTATCGGAGTGCCAGGAGATGCGAGGTCAACACGAGGTCAGGGCAACACAACTCAATCTCCGGCTTGAGCATATCGGAGAACATGTTGCCCAACGTTACCAGGTTGATTTGACTAATTTTCAACCCGACTGGTACTCTTTTCATGTCTCGGTACGGGAACAGCGTAAACGGCTCGACAAATCGCCTGCGGAGATTGACCCATCCCAGCTCGCATCACGCTCTTCGTCGACTCAAGAGATCGATTGGGATTTTGTCCAAACGGCTATCGCGGAATTAACGGAACGACTCGATGCGATGGGGCCGGTAAATCTGGAAGCAATCCAGGAGTACGATGAACTGGAGGAGCGTCAACGGTTCCTCGAAGATCAGCACAATGATCTGGTGAAGTCCAAGGATGAGTTGCTCGACGTGATCAATAAGATCAACGCCACTACCCAGGAACTGTTTGCAGATACCTTCGAACAGGTGCGGAAGAACTTTCAGGAAATGTTCATCGAACTCTTTGGAGGCGGAAAGGCGAACCTCCTGCTGGTGGATGACGACGATCCGCTCGAAAGCGGAATAGAAATCATCGCTAGACCGCCGGGCAAACAACTCCAGTCGATCTCGCTCTTATCCGGCGGCGAACGGACTATGACCGCCGTCGCGCTCCTGTTCGCGATTTACATGGTCAAACCAAGCCCATTCTGTGTCTTGGACGAAATGGATGCTCCACTCGACGAGTCGAACATTAATCGATTCATCAAGATAGTGGATCGCTTTGTCCACCAGAGCCAGTTTGTTGTGATCACCCATAATAAGCGGACGATAGCCAAAGCGGACATCCTGTATGGCGTCACCATGGAGGAACACGGAATCAGTAAGCTTGTCGGCGTCAAGCTTACTCAGCGAGGTAATTCGATTGCGGAGACGGATCTCATCGGAACAGCTCAGTCAAGCCCAAGCATTGCGGAAAGCTTCGGAAAACACAGCAATCTTCACAGCGAAACGTAAGAACGGGTGGGCGAGGCTCCGGGTAGGGCGAGGCTGCGTCCGAGGCGAGGACGACGCACCGACCCAGACTCGGATGGAACCTCGCCCTGATCCGTAACGGCGTCGGAATGCAGGTCTGCTTGCTTCTGGATCAGCTCGGCGCCGATAAACCTAAACTCCGAAGTTGAGGAGTCGTCCTCGTACTCGTCGTCGTCCTCGTGCTTAAGAATCCGAATGTTTTACAATTGGGCTAACGGAACAAAATAATTGCAGCACAAATGGGGGACTTTCCCGGCACAGAACGCCAATGCACCGAGGACGAGCACGACGACGAGGACGAGAACGATTCCCAAATTTCGGAATTTGGGATAAACAGGAGCGCCTTCTGTCCCTGCCGGTGCACGTACTTGGCGACGTACTCGCTCTCCTGGCTGTCCGGCAGTACCTTGCGCTTGCGGAAGATAACCGGGTATGGTTCTGCCGTACTATATTGCTGGCATGATCACTACGGCACAGCTCCAAGAATTTATCGGCATGCGTCCCTTCAGACGCTTTGCTTTGGAAACCACTGGCGGCAACTACGTCATTGTCGAAACCGCCGACCACATCAAACTGCCGCCGCCCAACCTTGAGGCGATCCTCGTCTACGGTACCGACGGCGTGGTCCATTACCTGACCATCGATTCGATCGCTAATGCCGCAGTCTATGACCCCACGCCCAAAACTGACCATGATCAACCAAATTCGTGAACTGCAGGCTCGCCGACCGTTTCAGTACTTTGCGCTGGAACTAAGCAGCGGTCGCGTCATCCAAATTTATGACCCATACTGCGTCGCGACAGGCGAAGGCAGCACGGCCAAGGTAGGTATCCTGCACAGCGACTCTTTTGAACTGGCCAGCGTGGACCACATCGTCTGGGTCAGCGTCGGCGTTCACCCCACTGAGGAAGAGCGTCTAGGCAACTTCCGCTCGAAATACGCTCCAAGGCCGGACAATTGACTGCCTATTTTCTCACGTCGTTGCCGAATTCACAGGCCCATGCTCAGTGATCGCTCGGTACAGCCTGGCGTGTCCAGCGTAGTTCCGCGTCAGCGGACGAAGGAGGCAAGCCTATTCTACATTGCTTCTTGCCCGCGGCGCCACCCATCGTGATGCCAATAGTTGGCAAGGAAGTGTCGTCCATAGATTATTTGCGCTTTGCCTCGGGAGGGGGGATGAGGCTAAAACTAAACGCTATGCTTTCCGGTGCCGCAAGGTCACTGCTGTTCCTCGTACCGTCTGGGATTTTTGCCATTAGCGTGTCCGCACAGACGATGCCCGGGAAGCCCGCCGCGTTGAAACGCATCGAACCCGGATTGGAGGATGCCGTTAAGTGGGAATGGCATGTGGCGCCATCTGATGACAAAGATTGGGGGCTCCAATCGCCCGACGCGACCCCGACACCAACGCCCCCCGTCACCGCGCTCTCCCAACCGGAGAATCGGCCCGCTGTTTACGAGGTGAAGCGGGGCGATGCCCTTATTCTGATTGGGAAAAAATTCGGCATGACGGTTCCCCAGATTAAAGCGTTTAACGGGTTGAAAGACGACATGATCCGCGTCGGCCAAATGTTGAAGATACCGACTCTCGCTGAACTGAAAACGATGACCCCTCCTCCCGAGACCAAGCACAAGCCGGCAAAAACCCCCGTACCTGGGGCGGAGACCGGAAACGAGTTCGATAAGCTCAGGCTTCAGATCTTCCTGGACCGTGAGCAGTTCTCTGCCGGGCCAATTGTCGGCGAACCGGGTTCGAATTTTAGGAAAATAATACTTCTTTATGAAAGCACCCATGAGGATGCAAAGGATGACGCGTCCCTTGGGGCCAAAGCCAAATCGGTCGTAGGCGATGTCTTCACGCATTACAAGCTGAAAGCGGAAGATTTCCGATTTATTGCGCAGCCGCGAGCAGAGACTGTTGATGCAAAACCAACCGCCTCCCCCCATGCGCATTCGGGAAAGCTCAAGTCCCGCTCTCCTCCCGTCACTGCATTACCTCTGACCTATAATCAACTGACTGCCATGTCGATGCTGGCCTACCGCAACCCGTGGGAATTCGTTGCTGAGCGCTTTCATTGCCAGGAATCTTATTTGCGCACTTTGAACGACAAACTTCCGGCCAGACCGGGTATCGGTACAGAATTTCGAGTCCCCAACGTGATTCCTTTTGAAATCGAGAAGGCATTCGATGAGCCGCTTCAACCCCAAGCCGATCCCAAAAACCCGGTGACGGCCGCTGTGTTTGGTCTGTCGCAATTGAATATTTATCAGGGCGGCGCACTGGTTGCAGTCCTGCCTATGTCTCCCGCCCGTCCCGGTTTGCACGGCCGTAACTCCTGGACGATTCTTGATGTGATCCCACGGCCCCGGCTGGCCACCTTCCAAAAAGAGCGGAAAGAACAGACCCAGAAAGTCGCTACTTCTTATGCAAGCACGAGCCCGGAGCCCAGCGCGTCCCCGTCAAAGATCCAGCTGCCGTCAGAACAATACCTTGCCGCAGGTCCTCGGAACCCTGCGGGGATTTTGTGGATCAATCTGGCAAAATCAAACAGTTCGGAACCCCTGCCCTATGGCCTGCATGGAACAAGCATTCCCGACCAGATGAACATCGAGGAGAGCATCGGTGGGTTCCGATTGACAAATTGGGACATCGCCCGTGCCGTGCGTCATCTGCCATTCGGCACGCCTCTCGAGTGGAAATAAGGTAGGGCGATGCTCGACTTCCAATCGTCGCACTTTATCCTTTCGCATGCAGACTTTTGGTTCGTACGCAGGGAGACACCGATGACATTGTTAATCAAAGTTAGCCCCGCAAAACTGGCGGCTATTCTGATGATCACTGCATCGGCATCGGCGTGGGCCGCCGACAGCACCGTTAATGTGCTTTACGCTGGCTCACTGGTGAATCTAATGGAGCGGAGCGTAGGACCGGCATTCGAGCAGAAGAGCGGCGACCGCTTTCAGGGCTACGCTGGCGGTTCGAACAAAGTAGCGAACGAGATCAAGGGCAAGCTGCGACGCGGCGACGTATTTATCAGCGCCAATCCGAAGGTCGACGACCAGTTGATGGGGCAAGCTAACGGCGATTGGGTACAATGGTACATCGCCTTCGCCGAGTCGCCGCTCGTCATCGGCTACAATCCATCCAGCCGTTTCGCGGACGACCTAAAGAGCAAATCCTGGTATGAGGTGCTGGCCGAGCCAGGGCTGAAGCTCGGACGAACCGATCCCAAACTTGACCCCAAGGGCGCGCTGACGGTCGAGCTCCTGAAGCGCGCGGAAGCGTTTTATAGCAAGCCCACCCTTTCCCAGCAAATCATCGGCGCAACCGATAATCCGGCACAGGTACTTCCGGAGGAAACGTTGGTTGGGCGTCTGCAATCTGGACAGCTCGATGTCGGCTTCTTCTACTCGACCGAGACATCAGACGCAAAAATTCCGGCCGTCAAACTTCCTGACGAAATCGCGCCCAAGGCCCGCTACACGATCACAATCTTGCGAGACGTGCCGAACCCCGCGGGTGCGGAGAGGTTTATTAGCTTTCTGCTGAGCTCCGAGGGCCGCGATCTGCTCAAGCAACACGGTCTTGAGCTACTCAAGTCGAATGTGAGCGGCGACGCGAAAGCAGTGCCGGCTGCTATTAGATCGCTCGTCGACGCTGCCCAGTGAGAAGGCGTCTTCCCGCACCGCTGCCCTGGCTGGGGGCATTGTTAGCCATCTATCTGTGTGCTCCTTTCGTAGCCGCTATTCAGCAAGCGGGGCTTGCAGATTGGCAGTCGGTAAACGCGACAGCGCTGTGGCGGGCGCTCGCTGTTTCACTAAGCAGCGCCACGTTGTCCGTCGCGTTAATCCTCATAGGCGGTGTCCCACTAGGCTACTGTCTTGCGCGCCTTCCGGGGCGTAGGATGGCGGTGCTTGGTTTCGTCGTCCAACTGCCCCTGGCCATGCCGCCGCTGGCAAGCGGCGTGCTTCTGCTCTTCCTGGTTGGACCATATGCGCCGCTCGGTCTGCTCGGCCACGGCGCACTCACCGACTCCTTTGCGGGCATCGTGCTGGCCGAGACTTTCGTGGCAGCCCCTTTTCTTATCGTCGCCGCGCGCTCCGCCTTTGCCTCGGTCGATCCGGTACTCGAAGACGTTGCCGCTACGCTGGGTCAGGGAAGGTTAGCGACGTTCATGAAGGTGAGCCTGCCGCTCGCCTGGCCTGCCATTCGCGCTGGCCTGCTCCTCGCCTGGTTACGCGCTTTTGGTGAGTTTGGCGCGACCGTCATGGTCGCTTATCACCCCTATTCGCTACCGGTCTACATGTACGTGGCCTTTGGAGCCCAGGGACTGCCAGCAATGATGCCAATACTGCTTCCGGCGTTGGCAGCGGCGATCGTCGTTTTCGCGCTCAGTACTATTAATGTCGGCCCGGTACCGCGACGCGCGCGGATCACGGTCGGTCTGTCGAGTGCTGCGACAGGTAATACCAGTGCACCAATACCTGGCCCCGGACCGGGGCCGGTATCTGGCAACGGCCTGACCTTCCAGTTTCGGCGGCGCGTCGGTTCCTTTGAACTTGATGTGGGTTGGACGACACGTGCTCGGCGTCTCGCCATCCTTGGACCCTCAGGATCGGGGAAGACGCTAACGCTGCGCTTGATCGCAGGCCTTGATCGGGCAGAGACTTGCGTCCTTCGACTCGGCGAAAATGACCTGTCGAGCCGGCCGGCGGAAGCTCGTGGCGTCGCGTACGTACCACAGAATTACGCCCTCTTTCCGCATATGACTGTCGCCCGCCAACTGCTCTTTCCGGCCGGCGCAGAAATGCTGGTTGCACGCCACTGGCTCGACCGGCTAGGCCTTTCTAGTCTTGAGGAAAGACTGCCCGCCGCGCTGTCGCTTGGACAGCAGCAGAGAGTGGCGCTGGCGCGAGCGCTGGTGCGGCCGGCGAGCCTGGTGCTGCTCGATGAACCTTTCTCTGCGGTAGATGCTCCACTACGCCGCCGGCTTCGGGGCGAACTGCGACAGCTGCAACGCGAAATTGAATCAACAATGGTAATCGTCACACACGATCCGGACGAAGCAGCATTGCTCGGTGACGAGATCCTCGTACTCGATCAAGGCCGCGTTCTGCAAACAGGCACGACCGAAGCGGTGTTCAAGCGACCCGCGAACGAAACCGTAGCGCGCCTACTCGGCGCGGAAAATGTGGCCTTCGGAACCGCTATCGGCACGGACAAGATCGAAATCGGGAATGGTGTGAGACTTGCCGTGTCGGGCCCGCCAATGGTGCATGGAGAGCGAGTAGGCTGGAGTGTTAGACCGGAGGACATCCGGCTCGGTGACGACGGCTGCTACGAGGCAACGATTCAGGACGTCGCGTCAGTTGGCACTATGCTCCAGCTCTCGGTGCGCCTCGGCGACAACCCGCTGTACGTTTTGGCGCACCGGAACTCGGATCCGATCACCGGGCCTTGTCGCTTGAGCATCGATCCGCGGTCAATCCAAGTATGGAAAGCTTGAAAATACTAACCTTCAAATCGCCTCCGGCATTCCGAAACTGGCTCGAAAAAAATCATGCCGCCTCGAACGGTATTTGGCTGCGCGTTTTCAAAAAGGATTCCGACGAAAAATCAATCACTTACGGAGAAGCCTTGGATCAAGCACTCTGCTATGGCTGGATTGATGGCCAAAAGAAGGCGCATGAAGACCGTTCCTGGCTTCAGAAATTCACGCCAAGGCGACCTAAAAGCGGATGGTCCAAGAATAATACCCAGCACGCCGAACGCCTCATTAAGTCCGGAAAAATGACGCCCGCCGGACTGAAAGAGGTGGAAGCCGCAAAGGCCGATGGTCGCTGGAAGGCTGCCTATGATTCATTTGGCAACGCCGCTGTGCCAGATGATTTCTTAAAAGAGCTTGCTAAAGATGAGAAGGCGAAAGCTTTCTTTGAAACGCTCAACAAAACCAATCTGTATTCCATAGCTTATCGACTCCAGACTGCGAAAAAGCCTGAAACCAGGGAGAAGCGGATGCAGGTGATCATCGAGATGTTGACGCGCGGAGAGAAATTCCATTGAAGGTAAGTCGACCAAATAGTCTAACATTCGACATGCAAAAATTCTGTCTAATCGCGCGTAGAGAATCTGTTTTTGGGATGCTCGTCGCGTTTGGATTAGCCGTCCTGGCGCCATCGCTGCGGGCTCAGCAAGATAAAGGAGCTGCTGGTTCACCTGAGGCAGCTTGGTCCAGCATTCAGCAGTTGGTCAACAACCTGGAAACGGCTGTGCAATCCAAGAACCTGCACGGAATTCACGATCCGAGCATGAAAATCCGGGCGCCAATTAAGACGCTGAAGCAGCACAGCAGCACGTTGAGCGGAGA
>DASXBV010000025.1:0-3208 GCA_036491515.1 Chthoniobacterales bacterium | reverse complement strand
GGCTCTAAACAGATATTGTGTGCTGCCGGTGACTCTCACCGCCATTCCCGATGGCATTCGCAGGTGCAGGAGCCGGCGACCAACTTTCATCATACCGAAAAGGATGGGTAACGCTCCAATACTCATCTCGAGGAGTTCCGTTGCATTCGCCTATAGCAATTGATCAACTGGAGATTCTCGCGCTCTATGCTGGCGAGGACGAGCCTTCGTATCAGATCCGGAAGAAGGTATCTGGCCTCAGTGGTCTTTGCCCAATCATCAATATCAGTTGCTCTAACCCACGCCGGACAACGCACAACAAGCGGAACCGTGGAAGCGGACCCTAACCCATCGGTAAAGCCTCGTCCACTATGACCCGGCAGCTTTGCCCGGAGTGCTTCCACCTCCGGCCGACCGAAGCCTAGAGCGGAGGCAGACCCTTTCCTTGCCCGCGAAGCTAGACACCTGCGGGCCGAGAGATTATCGGCGGATTATTCGACGTTCGCTCCGAGTATCCACACGCGCACACCATTCTTTTCAGCATCCGCGGTACGTTCGAGGAGATCATTCGATGGCTCGATGATCGAACAAAAGGAAACTTCCATTAAGTCCTCTCCTCCACCTCTGAGCTCACCGGTCATCGCAATGGGCGCCAGTTCTCTGCTCAGACGTTCTGCTTCCTGGCATAGAGCGCTTTCGTCCTGAGGATCCGTTGCGGATTTTTTTGCCGCATCAATTGGCACCTCGACGAGGAAAAGAATCCTTCTTCCGGTTTTCGAACCCGATCGCTTCCTGTGCGGCTCAAGAGCGACGTGAAAATAAAAAGCTTCTGCCATACACGAGCTCTCAAACTCGAATCAAGATACTCCACATCGACCAAGATACTCCAACGAACCGCAGATTTCACGGATTCCACAGATGATTGAGCAAATAGATTGGCGTTAACTGCTGCAAGAATTCATCCGGAACAAAAATGTGGACGGCAGCGACCATGTACCATTCTCCTCTAATCTGCAAGATCGGCGGAATCTGCGGTTTAAAATTCGGGATCTAGGCTGAACAGCGGATAACGACTGCACGAAAAGACAACTGTTCGTCTTCAACTGGGTCGCTTCCAGCCAGGCGGAAGAGCTGGAAGTTGCGAAGGGATTAAAATTTTTATGCTTCCGCGTGTGATCTCCTTATAGAAGGGGACGCCCTGTTCAACGAGCCACTCGGCGGTCGCGTAGTCACGATCATAAAGATTTCGGGAAATATGATCCGCGAGCTCGGCATCCAGCAGTGTTCCAACGATTCGACCGGAAATCGGTTTCAAACCGACTTCGATCTTTTGAGTCCCCTTTCCAGGCATATTACCCGTTATGAAGGGGTTTGCTGGCTCGTCGTTCCAAACCGCGTTGCTCAGAGAATGATAATGAAAAACCTTTCCACTGTCGTCCGGACAACGGAAACCATTGAACAATTGGTTATCATTCTCGAGCCGCATGAAGCCGAAAAAAAAGATAAAGCGTTTCTCCAACGAAAGTACGAGCGAAGCATAGGCCTCGACCTGGCCTTGAGAGGCCGAATCGATGACTCTTAGCAACGATTTAACGTCCTGGGCCATTTGCAAATGTCACCTAGTTATCAGCGAGTTAAAAGGGAATCCGCGTAGACTTTCGCTTGCTATTTCGGATGACAAGCCCGAGGCTCGGGTTTCGTTTGTTCTTTGTTCGTAGCACGGAAGATCGTCAATTGGGATTTTCCTGAATGGCAATACTCCTTCTGGAATCTAGCCCACGTCCATCGGCTTCTCCCATACTCGTTTCGACCGCTTATAGTTGGCTTTGGGTATGGCCATGGCTGACACGAAGAACGAAACGAGTCACGGAAATTGTAAGCCACTGCGTCGAAGACCACCTCCGGGCATACGCAAGTGCAACTGTAACTCGATGAGAACAGTATAGGAGAATATGGGGAAAACGAACGAGACTCTTGCCTGGATCAGTGTTACCGGCACAGCCGATTTTACTCATTTCTTCATTAGTCCTGTTGGCGGTGAAGGAACTTACGAATATGCCAGTGATGAACGTAGAACTATTAAAACTTGGCCTACGGATAAGAGCTTCGCGGAGAATGTTAGGTCTGAACCAGAAGGACTTTTCTACAGAGTGCGGATTAGACAGAAGTTATTTCGGTGGCGTTGAACGCGGCGAACGCAACCTGACTTTTTCTAGTCTTTGCCAGATCTGCGCCGGTCTTAACTGTGACATCGCAGCTGTCACTAAAGGAATTCCTCACCTGACAGATACTCCGAAGTAGCCCAAATGCGCGGCACTTGTCGGCGGCAAACTGGGATCGCCCTTCGACTCCAGCCAGGTTTGGTGTGCTGCCGGTGACTCTCACCGCCATTCGCGATGGCATTCGCAGTTGCAGGAGCCGGCGACCAACTTTCATCCTACCGAAAAGGATGGGTAACGCTCCATTACTCATCCCGAGGAGTTCCGTTGCATTCGGCCTATAGCAGAGGTATGGTGCTGATAATGATCTTTTGTCCCGGTGAGATCAACCGAGGGTTGAGCAAAGATGGATCAGATTACAATCAAAGCTGCCCATGAAGTTCCGCCATCTTGAATACTTCGTCGCTGCCGCCGAGGAGTTGAACTTTACCCACGCCGCGGATCGGCTGCACGTTTCTCAACCGCCGTTCAGTAAGCAAATTCACGACCTGGAAGGCGAGCTTGGGATAGAATTGTTCGACAGACGGCGCAAAGGAGTCGCGCTAACCTCGGCAGGCAAAGCGTTTTTGGTCGATGCCCGGCGAATCCTCGAGGATTGCGATGCGTCGATCAGAAAAGCCCAACGGATCAGCCGGGGCGAGATTGGGGAATTGGCGATCGGTTATATGTCTGCACTTACGCACGATTTTTTGGGCAAGGCGCTGGAAGTCTGGCGGCAAACTGCGCCGGGGATCGTCGTCGATTGCATCGAAATGGACTCCGTATCGCAGCAGGAGCGGGCGCTGCTCGAGGGGCGCATCTCCGTGGGGATACTTGTGCCGAGCGATCGGCCAGTGTTGGAGTTGTTACACGTTCGGCTTTTGATTAAGTACCCAGCGAGGCTCGCGCTGCCGAAATCCCACGCTCATGCAGACAAGCCGCAGATTCCTTTGTCGCTCCTTAAAGAGGAGCCTTTTATAGGGCTGAATCGCATGTACCCGAACTACGGCGATTGGCTCTCGACCGCTTGC
>DASXBV010000024.1:0-4096 GCA_036491515.1 Chthoniobacterales bacterium | reverse complement strand
TACCGCCAACACCACCTCCGCTGGTGCCTCACCGTAATCGCGCGCCCAAAAATTGCGGCTGATCCGCTCATCCTCCACGCTTTTAACCGCTGTCGCTACATCCTTCAAATACACCGGTTGCCCGTTTGGCCGGGCGATGATGACATTTTCGTATTCCTGTGGACTCGACAACTGCCCTTTCGGGAAAAGGAGATAGGTGCGATTTTTTCCGTCCATTTGTCCGGCGCCGAGGTAAGCGGTGCTCTGGCTGACCGCGTTGGTCACGTCCGTCATAGTCAGGCCTAGCGAGGAGAGTTTATTTACTTGGACCTTAATCCGAATGGCTGACCTGGCGCCGTAGACCTGGACCTGACTCACACCATTAATGATTGCGATCTGCTGACCCAGCTGAGTATTCCCGTAATCGTAAAGATCCCCTTCCGTCATTGTATCGCTAACCAATGCGATATAAAAGATCGGCTGGTCGTTCGGATTCGTCTTCTGAAACGAGGGCGGTTGCGGCAGATCGGTCGGCAAAAAGCCCTGCGCGCGGGAGATCGCCGCCTGGACATCTGTTGCCGCGTCACCCAGACTTTTATCCAAAGAGAATTGCAGAAGCAGCGTTGATTGCCCGGTTTGACTAGTGGAAGTCACCAGGTCCAGGCCGGGAATCTGGAGGAATTGCTTTTCGAGGGGCGTCGCGCAAGTGTTTGCCATCGTTTCCGGACTTGCCCCCGGATAGGTCACGTTGACCTGGATCACCGGGTAGTCGACCGCGGGCAGGTCATTGACCGGCAATTGCCTGAAGACCTGAATCCCAAACGCCGTGACGGTGATCGTCAACAGCAGCGTCATGATCGGGCGCCGAATAAAAAGCTCAGAAAAGTTCATAGCGCTGGCATCGGCTTCACCGCCGAACTTTCTTGTTTAGCACCTGGAGGTGAATCCTTTTGGTCCTTTGGGGAATCCCTCTCGGTCAAAGCACTTCGCTGAGGCGGTGGAGTAACGGATGGATATTCTTTTGGATTCACCTTCATCCCGTTCCCGAGCGCGAGTTGCCCTTCGACGACAACGGTTTCGCCCGGGTTGACTCCCTCTGAAACGACAACGAGGTCCTGGTATCTCACACCCTGAGTGACAAGCCGCTGTTCCACCGTATGGTCCGGCTTCACGGAAAACAAGTAGGTACCTTTTCCACCGATTTGCACCGTTTGGCTCGGAACAACCGCCGCGTCTTTCAAGATCTGCAGCGTCAGCGTTACATTCACGTACTGGCCCGGCCACAAGTAACGGTCCTGGTTCGGAATCGTTGCCCTGAGCATAGCTGTTCCTGACTGAGTCGAGACGCTATTGTCTAACATGCTAAGCTTACCTGCCTTGACAATATCGGGCCTGGATGGGTCGATGACTTCGACCTTGAGCGTGTTCCCTCGCTCCATGCTCTGGCGAAGGCGCGCGAGATCGTTCTCGGAAATGGTGAAATCGACGTAAACCGGATCTTGCAGCTGAATGTTTACCAGAGCCGATCCTCCGGTACTCACATAGTTACCGGGATCGACCAACCGTCGTCCCGTTCGCCCGTCGAGGGGAGAGCGCACATAGCAGTACTCCAGATTCAACTTTGCCTGATCGATCGCCGCCTGATCTTTGACGACGGCTCCTTCAAAGATCTGAACTTGGGCGTGATCGGTATCTATCTGCTGTGCAGAGACAAATCGTCCCGCACCGGTCTGTTCGTCACGTTGCAAATTTCTTCGATCCAACTCCAACTGGGCCTGATCGGCCTTCAGTTGACCCTGCGACTGCTCGAGGCTTGCCTGGAAAGGTCGTGGATCGATCACAAACAGGAGGTCACCCTTTTTCACGTCTTCTCCTTCGACGAAGTGGACTTCCATAATCCTTCCACTGACCTGCGGTTGTACATTCACGTTCGCAGGAGACGAAGTACGCCCAAACTCGTGGATCTGGATGGGTACATCCATTTTCTTTACCTGCGTCACCAGAACATTCTTCGCCGCCGGCGGCGGGTTCGTGGTTTGCTTCTGACCGCAACCCGCAATTGCAAGTAAGAGAAGAAAGATCAGAGGGTAAATCCTTGGCATCTTAGTTAACTGGGTGGCTGGCGCTGCTTCGTCGTGCTTTTTGCGTCATCGGCCTTGCGTTTTGTCCGGCGTACCAAGCTCGTCCCTCAACGTTCCGAGGGGCGCTCAGGTCGTCAAGATGACTGGTAGGAGCTACGACGCGCTTGGCACGCCTAACAAAAACTGAATAACCGTACGTTTACTTTAGCCGTTTCCGTGCCAAGGAGAAGGACGCTCATTCTGTAGGCGAAGCGTCTCGCTTTGCTCCCCGACAACCGTGCGACGTAGGCGAAGCGTCCCCGCGTTGCTCCCGACAACCGCGCAAAGCGGGGACGCTTTGCCTACATTACCTGAACTGTAGCTGAAAACGCCCCTGGCCCTTTCGCACTGCAATCTCTTCGCCAAATGCCTGACTCATGGTCGTGGAAGTAATCACTTTTCCGATCGGTCCTTGCGAGAGAATCTCGCCATCTCGGAGCACCAATGCTTTGTCAAAACAGGGCAAAATCTCCTCCACATGATGCGTCACGAACACAAGGTTGGGCGTTTTTTCCGTCGCGGCAAGACGATTCAAAAACTGCAGAAACCGTTCGCGCGCCACCGGGTCCAGGCCCGCACACGGTTCGTCGAGAATCAAAATTCGATATTTAGCCATCAACGATCGCCCGATTAAAACGCGTTGTCGTTCTCCTTGCGAGAGAAATGCCCAATTCCGATCGCCGAGATAGGCACACTCTACCTGACGCAAGTTTTGGCGTGCTTCCTTGAGCAACTGTCCCTGCGGCGAGTGCCACATGTTAATTTCTGCATTGCGCCCACTGGCGACCACCTCGAGCGCTGTCTGGTGATCTTCGATCCAATGGCGAATACTGGAACTTACCAGACCGACTTCCTTCCGTAGCTCGCGCCAATCCGCTTTCCCATACTGCTTCCCTAGCACGTGAATTGTTCCAGCGGAGGGTGTTACGTAACCGGTAACGCAACTAAGCAAAGTCGTCTTGCCCGAGCCGTTTGCACCAAGAATGACCCAGTTCTCTCTCGCATCAACTTCCCATTGGATACCTTTCAGAATTTCTGTTCTACCTCGGACAACGCGGAGGTCGTGAATCGAGATAATGGGCATTTGGATTCAAACAAATTTACAATCCAACGCAAGGGCCTGCTTCAATAGACGCATGTATTTCGGCCGCGATATTTCTACCGCCCCGAACATTGTAAGATGACCGGTTACATATTGTGTATCCAGCAACCGAAATCCTCTTTCGTTCAGACGATTGACGAGACCGACCAGAGCAACCTTCGAGGCATCCGGCACTTTGTGGAACATCGACTCTCCGAAAAACGCTCCATAAACGCTGACCCCATAGAGACCGCCTGCTAACTCATTCTCCAGCCATGCTTCCACCGAATGGGCGAAGCCGAGTCTATGGAGATTGATGTAGCTCTCGATGATCTCCTCACTGATCCAGGTTTCCGAGCGTTCACCACAGGCCCGTATCACCGCCTCGAAAGCCGTGTTCAGCCGAATCCTAAACCCCCCTTTTTTCAGGCTTCGTTTCAATCCATGCGGGATGTGAAACGCATCGAGCGGAATGATTCCCCGTGGATCAGGTGAAAACCAGGCGATATCTCCGTTCTCCATCGCCATCGGAAATATCCCCGTGCAATAGGCTTCCAGGAGGAGAGACGCAGGGATGATTTTGGATCGACTTCTCTCGCGCACCTGGAACTGAATATATCTGGGAATTTCGTCCCGACAATCGAGGGAGAAGGCAGAAGTGAGAAGGCAGAAGTCACAAAACTCACATCCGAGGTGACTACACTTCTGCCTTCTGCCCTTGTCACTTCCATGGTTTGTGCGATACTCCCGCCTTCTCCCAATGAGTAGCGACGCAGCTTTTCATGGTTCGAAGGTCGTCATTCTCGATTTCGGCTCGCAGTACACACAGGTGATCGGCCGGCGCGTTCGCGAAAGTCGGGTATATTCCGAAATTTTGCCTTTCCGCTTCGGGCCAGAGCAAGTCGGCGCGACCGGA
>DASXBV010000023.1:0-14767 GCA_036491515.1 Chthoniobacterales bacterium | reverse complement strand
CGAGTTTCGAACGGGCGATTGCCCGTAAACGTAAAGAGCCGTTTATTCCAGCGACCGAACTTGCTTTCGACGAGGTTCAGAAGAATCTCGATCATTCTCTAAGCCACTTGATCGATCAAGGCGTTTCGAACGATCGTCGCTTCATCGAGGAACGAGTGCGGCTCTATCTGACCGAGAACGTCGATGGAAATATCCTCGGTCGGACCGAGGAATTATCTGAGGAGGTTCTCCAGGCGCTGCGCGAGGTCAAGCTCCAGGCGGCGCCCAATCTGCAGGTGGCGAGCATCACGGCGCGTCCTCTTGAATTGTCGTCGTCCGGGAAGGGATTTGTCAGTCTCGCTGCTAAACTTTCTCCGATCGGCGCGAATCGCGTTTTAGGCTGGATAATCGGGCTGGCTATTCTCGGTTTGCTTATATTAGGGAGCCTTTACAGATAGTGATTTTTCGACAACCGTTCACGGTGCCGCGCGCGAACAAGGCGTGCGCCAATTGGGCGCGGAGGTGAGTTTTCGTAAGGTTTATGAGTGGAATTGACAGGTCGAAGAAGTTTGCTGAGCTGATCGGTTCGGCAACTTTTGAAGAGGCATTTCAAAGGAAGGTCCGCCAGCGACGCTGGGGGGTTGCGCTGGTCACTGTCGGTATTTCGATGCTTGGTTTGTGGTTGATGTTTGACATCGTGGGAGCCAGGGGATGGACGCCTATCGAGGTAGTGGAGACGGGTTTGTTTGGTCTTCTGTTCACCACGTTGGCGTTCGGATTTGCTCAGGCATTTCTCGGCTATCTGGTTCTAGCCGAGGGGCAAGAAAGGCTCAAGATCACGAATACGCTGAAAGAGGACACCCCTCTGGCGTCAACGGCAGTGGTAATGCCGGTTTACAACGAGGATGCGGAAACCGTCTTTGGGAACATTTGCGCGTTATACAATTCTCTACGGGAGAGAGGTGAGCTTGATTCGTACGATTTTTATATCTTGAGCGATTCGACCGACCCGGCCAAAGCGGTCGAGGAGGAGTTGGCCTGGTCGGATATTTGCCGTCAAACGAGTGGATTCGGTAAGATCCACTATCGCCGGCGCAAACTACCGGTGAATCGAAAGAGCGGAAATGTTGCAGATTTTTGCCGTCGTTGGGGTCACCGCCATCGTTATATGGTGGTTCTCGATGCGGACAGTGTGATGACAGGTGCGGCTGTCTCTTCTTTGGTTCGGTTGATGGAGACCAATCCGCGCGCCGGAATCATTCAAACAATGCCGCGACTGGTGAAGGCTGAAACCGTCTTTGGCCGTATTCAACAGTTTGCATCGCGCCTTTACAGCCCGATTTTCGCGGCCGGACTGAATTTTTGGCAGCAGGACGCGGGTAACTATTGGGGGCACAATGCGATTATTCGGGTTTCACCGTTTTTAACGAGCTGCGGACTTCCGGTGCTCCCCGGAAAGGAACCGCTCGGCGGAAGAGTCTTGAGTCATGATTTTGTCGAAGCGGCTCTCATGAGAAATGCGGGATGGGAAGTCTGGTTCGGTTATGATCTGGATGGCAGCTACGAAGGGTTGCCGCCAAATCTGACCGAGTACGTGAAGCGCGACCGGCGTTGGTGCCAAGGAAACCTTCAGCACATGTGGTTTCTACTGGCCCAAAATATCCGGCCAATCAGTCGGATACACTTGGTCCAAGGGATTCTTGCGTATTCATCTGCTCCAATTCTCGTCCTGTTCCTTCTTTTGGGCGCGTTGCAGGCCGGACTGGACCATCTGCACGAAAAGGTTGGAGTATTTCCAGCGGCTTCGGCGGGGGTGCTTTTCCTGATGACCTTGATCTTGTTGTTTGGTCCAAAAGTGCTTAGCTTGCTTCACCTTTTTTCGCGCCCGAAGGAGCTTGCCGCGTTTGGGGGCCCGGTCCGTGCGCTGTTGGGTGTTATTTTAGAAACTTTGTTTTCGATCTTCACGGCGCCGGTCCTAATCTGGTTCCACACCAGGTTTGTCCTCCGGAACATTGCTGGAAAAACAGTTACTTGGCATACTCAGACGCGCGGCGGTGGTGCTGGATCACGCTGGCTGCATATCGTCGGCGAGTATTGGCCGTTGCCGGCAGTCGGAGCTGCGCTCGGAGTTATGGCCTGGTGGATTGCCCCTAGTTATCTGGCTTGGGTTTCTCCGATACTGCTTGGGCTGTTGCTGGCGATCCCGATCGCGCAATTCAGCGGTCGCATTGACTCGTTTCGTCAGTTGTTCTTGACCCCTGAAGAACTTCAACCTCCAAAGGAACTTTGTGCCCCGTTTAAGCTGCAGCTCCGCGATGGCGATCAGTTCGTTCACGCTCTGCTCGATCCTTTTTATAATGCCGTGCACGTTTCGCTTCAGCGGGGACGCGAGACGAGCACTCCCGCCAATGATGGGTACATCGTATCTTTGGCTAACAGACTTTTCAAAGAGGGTCCAGGTAGTTTAACACCTCAGCAAAAACGAGCACTGCTTGGTGACGGTCAGACGTTGGCTTGGCTGCACAATCTGATCTGGAAGACGCCTTCTGGATTGATGAGCCCCGAATGGGCGGAGGCCTTTGCGCAGTATCGGTCTTCAAGGCGGGGTGTCCTGCCTCAGCCCGAGGCAATCGAAGCGAGGCTGGCAAGTGAGCGGTCCGCTGCCGCATAATAAGGAGTAGCAGAATGAGACAGCGGCCATCCGGTCTGCGGAAGGTGACTAATTAGCCTCCATGCGATGAAGAATCACGGTAGGGCGAAGCTCGGCCTGAGCCCCCGGCTCGGACGGAGCCTCGCCCTACCGGGGGTTTCGCCTGCAATGAAACGACTCATCGCCGGAGGGCTACTTCTACTGATCGCAGCGATTGCTGTCTTTTTGTGGCGGCAGAATCAGATGCCAGTTTCATCGAGCCAGCTTGCACCTGCTGATTGTCTGGTCTACATCGAGCTGCCGAATCTGATTCAGACGGCGAAACGTTGGCCTGAGACGGCCCTTTGCCAAATTCTTGGAGAACCGTCGGTTCAACGTTTCCTGAGGCAGCCAGTTTCGAAGATTCCAAAGAGCTACCAGAGCGTATGCGCGTCAGTGCAGACGCTTCGCTGCAGTGCCCTTTTCTTTGGCATTACCGATCCCAATGGCCAGAGCTGGATCTGCGGTTTTCAGACTTCGGCGGACCAAAGAGTCTGGCGCAGGGAGATTAGCAATATTTCTGCCGTTCTCTTCGGGCAGGCGGTCCATGTAATGGAGCCCGCCGACTATCAGCAACCCGGGCCCCGCCAAAGCGAGGGCGGGAGAAATGGAGCGTTTACTTATTGCGCCCAGTTCGGCTCCTGGATCTTGCTGAGTCGGACTGCCGATTTGCTAATGGAAGCAAGTCGCAATGCGAAGGCAGCATCCGGCGGATTGCAGTCAGTGAATTTGTTTCAGGAGTGCAGAGCAAACGTTAAAGAGGGCTACGATATCCTCTGTTTCGTCCGAGGTAGACCTTCGATCGATTTGTCGAGGGGGTTGCGTTGGCGTTTCCGTGAGGATGAGTCTCAGGACACCCCGCGTGCGATGCTCGCTACGACGGCGATCGACGGAACGCAGCTCCGGGACACGGTCTTCACCCTGACCGATAAACCTGCTCCCGTCGCTCCGCTCGATCGAAAAGGATTGGCGATGACGAGTCCAACGACGATCGGTTATCTGGCTTCACGCGTTAATCTGTCCGAGATCTGGCGGCGGTGTGATGAACTCTCAAGGGATTGGCCGATTGCTAAGACAATTCGAGATTACCTGGGCGAGGTCAAATCGTTCGGCATCGAAATGCACGAGCTAGACGCGCTTCTTTCCTATATCGAAATCGTTATTGACCGCGATCCTCAGGCTGATTCTTTGAATGCCGCGTTCTCAGCTGAGATTACCGATCCGGAAAAGTTTCAGCATTTTATCGATCAGATCGTTATGGAGAAATTTCCTGATCGATCCAGAAGAATCGAAGTCGCTTCTGTCCCTGCATATGTAATCCAGCTAAACGGAAACACTCCCCTTATCTGCGGTCTCGTCGGGCGGCAACTTTTGGTGGCTCTGACCAGATCGGAATTTGCAGAGCTCGTACACCGGTTACAGAGTCATAGTGCGGGACTGGAGAACAACGCTCAATTCAAGGGGATTACGAAGTTGGTGCACGAACCAGCTGACTTGGTTGTCTACCTTGACGCCAAGGCGGCCTTTGACAGCCTCTATGAAGCGTTCAGGCCGATGCTTGTTTTCGGGGTCGCGCTGATTCCAGCGCTCAATCAGTATATTGATGCGATGACCTTTCCGGAGACTGGCGAAGTCAGCAAACACCTGAGCAGTCCAATTGTGCTTTCTCAGTACCGGGTGGCGCATGGTGTCGTTGACGAATCGGTAGGACCGATAACGGCGTATGATGCGTTTGCGCTTATTTCGGGCGGCGCTGTCGCGATGGGTTTGCTGGGGCACTAGCTAATGGGTTAATCGATGGAGCGCAACATTGCGGAAAATCTTGAAACGGTTCGAGCAGATATCGCCGAATCGGTACGGAGATCTGGGAGGCTTGCTGGAAGTGTTGAATTGATAGCCGTCAGTAAAACTCATCCTCCTGAGATAGTCCGACAGGCTGTTGACGCGGGTCAGTTGCTCTTTGGTGAGAATAGAGTGCAAGAGGCGAAAGCGAAGATTCCTGGCCTGCCGGCAAAGCTGCGGTGGCATTTGATCGGGCACCTCCAGACGAACAAGATCCGGCAGACATTGCCACTCTTTGAGGTGATTCACGGCGTGGATTCAGTCGAACTTCTGCATGAGATTCAACGTATTGCCGGAGATCTCGGTCTCTATCCCAGGGTCCTGTTGCAGGTCAATGTGGCGGGTGAATCTTCCAAATACGGGTTTTCGCCTCAAAGGTTATTGTCGGAGGTCGAACAGATTTCCCGAGCTGATCGAGTTCAGATCGAGGGGCTTATGACCATTCCACCGCTAGCGCCCAACGCGGAAGATTCCAGGAGATACTTTGTTCAGTTGCGGCAGCTGCGTGACCGGTTGGAGACTGAGTTCCGGCTTCCTCTTCCGCATTTGTCGATGGGTATGAGTAGCGATTACCGTGTGGCAGTTGAGGAGGGCGCAACTTATGTGCGTGTGGGTACGGCGATTTTTGGTGAGCGACGAGCAAAATGACCATACCAAGAACCCAAGGATTCGGGAGTTGCAGGAGTCCGGAGGCTTCAGGTAGGGCGAGGCTCCGTCCGAGCCGGGATTGGCGCGTCGTCCGCGGCTCGGACGGAGCCTCGCCCTACCGTAAATCTTCATCGCATGGAGGCCGATTGATCACCATCCACAGAATGCAAAGCCGACCGCCCGTTCTGCAGTTCCTGAACTGCTGACTCCTTGAGTTCTCGAGTTCTCCCCTTCCGCCTACTCCTTTCCATCCCCTCTCGCCAGAGCTAGGGCCAGCCAGCCGGACAGCATACCAATACCTCCGAGCGGTGTGATCGCGCCAAACCATTTGAAATTGGTCAATGCCAAGGCGTACAGGGAACCACTGAAAACCATCACTCCAATTAGAATCAGGTAATAGGCAAGTCGCGGAATAGGTCGCCATCCGCTCAAGACCAGAAGCACCACGGCGTGCACAAGATGATAAAGCACTGCAGTCTGCCAGATTTGGACCGTGCCCGATTGTTCTAGTAAACCCCGAAGAACGTGCGCCCCAAACGCACCGAACAAGACTCCGAAAAACCCAAAAATTGCCGCAGTCTTGTGCGCCGATTGATTATTCATGGGTTCTTGGATTCTCGAGTTCTTCAATTCTCGAATTCCTGCCTCACTTCAGCTTCGCTTCCGCCTCGGCCAGATACTTCCGATCCTCTCGATCGGTCGGTTTGAGTTGTTGGACCTTTAACCATTCAGCTTTCGCTTCCTGCGTTCTCCCCATCGATTCCAGTGCTTCGGCGTAAGCGCCGTGATACATAATGCGCCGAGGCGCAGCAGCGATGGCCCTCTGGAAATACTCGACGGCTTTTTCTTTCGAAGCTGGCGGAAGCTGACCATACAACGCTTGCGCGACGCCCTTAAGGAAAGGATTCAACGTAGCCATGTCGAAATTCCAGCGGCCGAGGATGAACAAAGCCAAATCATTTTTCGGATTCAGTTCGACAGCCCTTTCCGCCTCTGATTTCACAACCTTTGAATATTCTATCTTCGTTTTGTTATCTGTGAAGTCAGTCATCTTTCCGTAAGCGATCGAGAGACAGACGTGCGCGTCAGAGTTATCAGGCGCCTCACGAACCGCCTTTTTCGCATATTCCATGCATAGGTTCGCGAAATGTAACTTCTCCGACCGCTGTCTTACCGCGTCGATTTTGTCCGAATAATCCTGGGACAATTTAATGAGCACGTCCGGATTATTCGGGCTAATTTTTTCCGCCTGTTTGAGGACATCGATGGCGGCACCCGCCTGTTCTTCTGCATCGAGTTGATCAGCTTTACGGATGAGCGTTGAAACATCTTGGCCTTGTCCCGTCGGGGTGAAAAGAGTCAAGGACACTGCGACCATTGCGACGCCTGCGAAGAGAGTTCGGAAAGGTTGAAAGGTCAAAGCGTTCTTTTGCATCATCATTTAGCATCGGAGGCGGATGGTCTTTTGCAAGGTGATGGTGCGGAGAATCCCATTGACAGGGCGCAGGCTTAACCCTAAATTTGCGACTCCTTTTTTTAAGGACTTTCATGAAGACACTTTCAGCCAAGGCGAGCGAGGTGAAGCGAAAATGGTACATCGTTGATGCGAAGGACCAATCGCTTGGTCATGTCGCCGTAACGGCGGCAAATCTTCTTCGTGGCAAAGGAAAGCCAATATTTACTCCGCACGTCGATACCGGCGACTTTGTAGTGGTGATCAATGCTGAAAAAGTGCGTCTGACCGGCAAAAAGGAAGTCCAAAAGAAATTTATGAGTTTCTCCGGATATGTTGGTGGCCACAAAACAGAGACCGCGGAACAGCGTCGGCAACGCAGGCCGGAACTGTTGATTGAACATGCTGTAAAAGGTATGATTCCACACAATCGTCTAGGTCGAGCGCTTTTCACCAAGCTCAAAGTTTACAAGGGCGACCAGCATCCGCACGAGGCACAGCAACCGGTTCCCGTTCAGTAACATTATTCCAAAATGTCAGAGGTATTTGCCGCCACCGGTCGTCGTAAAACAGCAGTCGCTCAAGTTCGGATTTCTCGCGGCTCTGGTAAGATAGAAGTGAACGGGCGACCGTTGGAAGAGTATTTTGCAACTCCGTCACTGCAATCCACTGTGCTGAAGCCGTTTGAGGTGACAAAAACGACCAACTCGTTTGACGTTAAGGTAAAGACGACGGGTGGGGGAATTGCGGGGCAGGCTGGTGCAGTTCGATTGGCCATCGCACGGGCGTTGCTGCAACAGGATGTGGCAATGCGGCCAACATTGAAGGAAGAAGGTCTTCTCACGCGCGATCCGAGAATGAGGGAACGGAAGAAATCCGGCCAACCTGGCGCGCGTAAGCGGTTCCAGTTCTCGAAGCGGTAATTCAACCGGCTTTGGTCTCTGCAGTTTGCGTTCCGGCTTCCGAGCCGGTAGCTTATGCACATCAATGCCTTGTTCTAAATTAGATCCGTCATTGCACCAGGCTAAGAAACCTGAGTGGATCAAGGTTCGGCTGCCTTCGAGTCCAATCTTTTTTTCCACCAAGGCGCTGATTTCAGACCTGCGGTTACACACTGTCTGTGAATCTGCCCAATGTCCGAATCGCTGGGAATGCTGGAGTCAGGGAACGGCCACGTTCATGATCGCTGGTGAAAGGTGTACGCGGGCCTGCGGGTTTTGTGCGGTTCAGACCGCTAAACCTTTTGCCTTGGACCCCGACGAGCCCGCACGCGTTGCCGAAGCGGTTCGCCGAATGAAATTGAAGCATGTGGTCATCACTGCGGTGGCACGCGACGATCTCGCTGAGGGCGGGGCGAATCACTTTGCGGAAACCATCCGAGCGATCCGGGGAACTGATGCGGAAATTGTGATCGAAGTGCTTACGCCAGATTTTAATGGGAAAGAGCACTCTTTCCGGCTCGTTTTAGAGGCGCGGCCTGACATATTTAATCACAATTTGGAAACTGTAGAGCGCCTTACTCCCGTCGTACGCTCTCGAGCAAAATACCGCTTGTCCCTGCACGTGCTGAGACAAGCGAAGTGTTTGGATCCGGGTGCAGTGACCAAAAGCGGGTTGATGCTTGGATTAGGAGAGACTGAAACAGAACTGTTTCAGGCGATGGACGATTTGCGCGAATCCGATGTTCAGGTTTTGACTCTCGGTCAGTATCTCAGGCCGAGCCCGAATCATCTGCCCGTGGTCGAGTATATCCGGCCGGAGGCATTCGAGTTTTATAAAGAGGTCGCCGAGCAAAAGGGGTTTGAGTACGTGGCCTCCGGCCCGTTGGTTCGGAGCTCTTACCACGCGGCTGACTACCATCCGACTCGACGTCGTTCGCGGTAAACCAGCCTCCCGCTTTAGCTCCGGAAATAGCCCGCGAAACACGCGAAAAGACGCGAAAAAAAGAAGAGGAGAAAAGGATTGCGAAGACGCCGACACTTCTTCCATTGTCTGCCGCAGGGGATTTCTCATCTTCTTGAGTTCTTAAGTTCTCATTTTCGCGTCTTTTCGCGTGTTTCGCGGGCTCTTCTATCGCGGGCTCCTATCGAGCAAAATCACCGCGACCTCGAATCACCATTTTCAAAGCATGGAGTTCCCCTCGAGCCATGCGCTCCATGACGTTGGGCGTTTTCTCGAGCGAGCACGAACCACTGATGAGCTGACGCAGCAGTTTCTCCTTTTTAGAGGCGAGACGGACCGCCTGTCCAAACTCGGTCCGACTAAATCCGTATGACCCGCGAAGCGGCTCCGGGTAGGGCGAGGCTCCGTCCGAGCCGAGGACGACGCGCCAACCCCGGCTCGGACGGAGTCTCGCCCTACCTGCTAGAACTCCTATCTGCTGTCATGCACAGTGCTTGTTGGATCCGGTCGCCCTAGCATCGTGAAAACACACCCCGCTACGCGAGTTTCCAAATCAAGCGCGCGAATTGCGTGCGGTAACACGCAGTTTTTCAACCCGAAATCCCGCATCACGTCGTAAACAGCGCCTGTATAACATTTTCCCAGGCGGTTTGATAAGGTTTGCCAATCTTGGGTGCTGTCTCGCATATAATGATGTTGTCGTTACGTTCAGCGAACTTACAACCATCCCGCATCGATAACGAACGTCTGATTCGGGGACTATTTTTGCACCTGGTGCCAATCCAGCGATCAGTTCCCTGGCGGCATCCGCGTTCTTATCCAAGAAGACGACACGACTGCCTTGGCGAATGAAATTCTCGACAATCGCGGACCCAATTCCCGTCGCACCACCCGTCACCAGTGCCACCGCGCCTTCGAGCCCGGCAAATTTGGTAAAGGATTCCATCTATTTTGGTCTAGGCGTGGGCCGCCGGAATGTACACAACAAAACGAAACGGTGTAGAACCTCGCGCCAGCCGTCTCGGTGTTTGACCTGTAGAACCTCGCGCCAGCCGTCTCGGTGTTTGACCTGTCCCCTGTTCGGTTGCTGCGCGGGGATGCTTGTAGACGGCGGTCCGCGTTTGACCAAGGGACGCGCTCCTGCGCGATCCGGCGTTGCAGGTCTCGAAGCCATTTCGTTTCTGCCCGGCGAGTCCGTGCCCGCCCCGGGGGTGCCTTTTAAAAGGCACTATGGGGTAGCGCCTTGTGAGCACCTCCAATCCCGCAGGCGGGATGCAACTCGGGGCGGGAACATTGTTTTTCAGCATGTGCCTCACGAGGGAAGAGATTTTCACGAGCAACGAAGTGGGAGCGGCTCAAAAGCCGTTGCTCATCGGTGCAGGACAGAGGCTGGAAGCCTATGCTATGCTACTCTGGCCAGATGACGCGTCCATTGATCAGCTTGATCGTTCCTGCCTGGAATGATGACGAGCTCGTTGTTGATCTCGTGAATGGTTTGCAAGTCAGCGCTGAGCTTGCCGAGTGGGTGGTGGCCGCTGTTCGGCCCGGAGAAGCCCTGCGCGGGTTGCACCGTCAGGGTGTCATCCGGCTGATTTCCTGTGACAAACCCTCACGCGGCAGACAAATGAACGCCGGAGCCGCAGAAGCGCGCGGGTTGCTGCTGTGCTTTCATCATGCCGACTCCGAGTTGCGTCCGGAGCACCTAAATGCACTGGAACAAGCCGCAAGGAACGATGCGATCTTTGGTGGTGCGTTCTACCGCCGTTTCGAGGATCCGCGCGCCGTTGTCGTCTTGTGGGCAGGGGTCGTTCGACGCATAAATTCGTTGGCTGGACCGCTGTTCGGCGACCAGTCCATCTTCGTTCGAGCATCTGTTTTTGAAAGATTGGGCGGTTTCGCCGACATACCCCTGATGGAAGACATCGAATTTTCCCGCAGGCTCCGGCGGCTCGGCCGCATCGTCCTGCTGAATCCCCCGCTGAGGTCATCGCCACGGCGATTTCGTCGCCTGGGCAATTGGCGTACCACGCTGCTTAACGGTACATTCATCAGTCTGTTTTACCTTGGCGTCGGTCCTTTTACACTGCATCGATGGTATTATCGCCGCTTTTGGAGATCCTCAGATCGCGCCACTGGCGTCGACGCGCCATCGCGAAAGGCTGAATAAATTCCTTTGGTCGATGTTTTAAAAAATGCTACCCACCTCGAAACTTGATCGGCCAGGCGGTCAGCTTTTTCCTCGGACCCTGGCCGATCACAACCTGTCTTGTAATCGCAAACGCACAGATATCCTCCAGCTTAATCTGGGCAAGCTTTGCAACCTCACATGCGTCCATTGCCACGTTAACGCAGGCCCGAAGCGCAGGGAGATCATCACTCGGGAGACGATCGACCGGATCCTCGGGTGGCTCGCGGACACCGAAATCCACACAGTGGATCTAACCGGTGGCGCGCCCGAGATGATGCCTGAATTCCGGTATCTGGTCGGGATTTTGCGGAAAATGCCCCAGGTCGAAACGATCATTGACCGCTGTAATCTCACGATTCTCCTTGAACCAGGCTATGAGTGGCTGGCCGACTTTCTCGCAGTCCACCACGTGAAAATCGTTGCCTCGATGCCGTGTTACGAGCTGAAGAACGTCGACGCCCAACGGGGCGACGGCGTCTTTGATTCCAGCATACGCGCCCTTCAACTCCTGAACCGCCTCGGTTACGGCCGCGGGTCTGACCTTCCTCTCGACCTTGTTTACAATCCCGTCGGTGACTTTCTTCCGCCTGACCAGACAGAACTTGAAGCGGATTATAAGCGGGAGCTGAAGAAGAACTTCGATATCGATTTCCACCGGCTCTACACTCTCACCAATATGCCTATCGGGCGCTTTGCCTCCTGGCTCAAACATAGCGGGAAGCTGGATGCTTACATGCAACTCTTGATCGAAGCGTTCAATCCCGCGTCAGTCACCGGTCTCATGTGCCGAAATACCCTGAGCGTCGGTTGGCGAGGCGAAGTCTATGACTGCGACTTTAACCAGCAGCTCGGCATGCGGTGGAAAAACGCAGCGCCGCTCTTCATTTGGGATCTTGATCCCGAACGGCTCGAAGGCCGCCCAATCGCGATGGACGATCACTGCTTCGGCTGCACTGCAGGCTCCGGCTCCTCCTGCGGCGGCGCGCTCGTCTAGGTACTTCGAGATGCAAACTCTTCGGACGCCGCTCATCGCTATTGCAGTCTTTGTGCTATTGTTCGTCCTTGAGCGCTTTTTCCCGCTGCGCAAAGCCACGCGATCGCTCCTCGCGCGGCTCTTCGTGAACCTGGCAATTTCGGTATTCACCTTCATTGCAGCCGTCGGCTTGCTGCAACCGGCGGTGCAATCGGCATTGCGATGGGCTGCGGGTAAGCCATTTGGATTTATCCATCTCGTTTCGCTACCGTCGCCGTTACTATTCGTGCTTAGCTTTTTGCTAATGGATCTTACGTTCTATTACTGGCACCTGGCTAACCACCGACTGCCATTTCTCTGGCGCTTTCACAATGTCCACCACATCGATCCGGACCTGGATGTTTCCACCGCCTTCCGATTCCATTTCGGCGAGATCATGCTCTCGGCCGTTTTCAGTCTCCTTCAGGTAAGCCTGATCGGCCCTTCGGCTTGGGCATTTGCCGTCTATCAGCTGGTTTTTCAGGCTGAAGTGCTGTTTCACCACAGCAACGTGCGGCTGCCGGTCCGTGTTGAACGCTTGCTAAATAAAGTGCTCGTCACCCCCCGCATGCATGGGATCCACCACTCGCAAGTCCAACGGGAGAACAACTCGAACTTCGGCACCGTGTTTCCGTGGTGGGACCGGCTCCATCGCACGCTGGGCGTCAACATCCCGCAAGAAGAGGTTGTCGTCGGCATTCCGGGTTATGCCCTGCGTGAGGACAACAGTTTCTGGAACGCCCTGCTTATGCCATTCCGCAAACAGCGCGACTACTGGCGCCGGCCTGACGGCACCCAAGTGAAGCGGCTGAATTTGCCCTCGGAGCGGAATCCAGCGCGACTTGTGGAGTAAGTTCGCAGTGCTGTCAGGATCGTACCTACCCTTCCCTATCTTGACGTGCGACCGGCGGAGCGGTTCGTCACTTACTCTACTTCGGGTTTCAACCCAATCCGAAAATAAGATCCGCAGATTACTCAGATTACGCAGATTAAAAGAGGGTTGGGAACAGGGTATGGGTTTTGAACTTCCGGTGCCAAATTTCAGGCATGCTTCTCACGGGCAACCAATTGAATCTGTGGAATCTGCGTAATCTGCGGATCACTTCATCTTCGGTATCTGGGTTCAACGGTCTTGAGTTGCGGAAGGCAAGCTCAGTGAGCGGCAGGAGTGGCCGCCGGCTTGGCGCTGGAGAACTCCTTTTTTAGCAGATCGACAATGGCTGTTATGCCGGCTTGGCGTTTTTCCTGGATCTCATGCACGAGTTGCTCTTCCAAATGGCGTCGTTCCTGCAGGTAGCGCTTTCGAAATAGCGCACGTTGTTCCTCGTTTAGCTGTAGTCCGGATTTCTGATACGCTTCATTGATAGAGGCCTCCTGTTTCTGCCGCTGCACGCGCTCCCTTTGGCGCAATACTTCTCGCTCGTCTTGGCTCAGATCCTGCCAGCGCAGGAGATTCAGGAGGACCTTCTCCTGCTGCTCCGGTGAAAGCTGGTCGAAGGCTTTTCGCAACAGGTCAAATCGAGTTGGGCTGCTCGAACCTGAGGGGGATGACTGCGCTGCTGCGGAGGAAGTTGGTGAGGAGGATGCAAGTTGAGCCTGACTCTCCGCGACCGCGAAACACAATAGAATCAGTGAGGCGAAGAATCTAACCATACGGAAGATTCCTCGGAAGAAAGCGCAGAATCCAGTTCGGCTATCAACTCGAGGTCACTTGGCTCATTCTGCGTGATAATCACCGGTTTAGACTCAGTCTTGTGCTCCACTCGAACGCTGATAAGTGTAAAAAATACGGTCAGAGCACCTGCTACCGCTCCGGGCAGACCAAATCGCAGCCAGTTCACCCAGAATACCCGGCGTTCCTCTTTCACCTTTCGGACAGAAGCAACCACCTTGGCAGCGAAAAAGGGGGAAGGCTCGGCCCTCTTCGCGCTCCCGAGCAAGCTCCAAAGTTGATCGCGTTCTGGATCGTCCATCCCGTTGAATTGAACACCAAAGTTTATCTAAAGTTTCACTCGACCCAGATTTCAGGTTTTGGCTGTTGCGTTTTGCGTCCCGCACCAGTTTCATACCCGTGCTAAACTTTGCCGCCCGGGATAAAACTGGTGCGGGACCCAAAACCCAAAACTTGAAATCCCCTACTCCCCGGCTTCGAGGAACCCTTCGAGCTGCCGGATCCTGGTCGGGTGGCGCATCTTACGTAACGCCTTGGCTTCGATTTGCCGGATCCGCTCGCGCGTAACGCGGAATTGGCGTCCCACCTCTTCGAGAGTCCTGCTGTATCCGTCCACGAGCCCGAACCGCTGTTCCAGGACCTGCCGTTCACGTTCGGTCAGAGTATCCAGAACGTCCCTGATCTTCTCTCGCAGGAGAACGATCGCCGTCATGTCACTTGGATTTTCAGCTCCCTTATCCTCGATGAAATCGCCGAAACTCGTGTCGTCGCTGTCGCCAACCGGACTCTGGAGAGAAATGGGCTGCTGTGCCATCTTGAGAACGGCACGGACTCGTTCGACGGGTAACTGGACCTCTTCGGCTACCTCCTCCGGAGTAGGTTCCCGCCCATATTCCTGCACTAGCTGCTTCTGCACCCGCATTAGTTTGTTGATCGTCTCGATCATGTGCACCGGAATACGGATCGTACGGGCTTGATCCGCGATCGATCGGGTGATCGCCTGGCGAATCCACCAAGTGGCGTAAGTAGAAAATTTGTAACCGCGCCTATACTCAAATTTCTCGACGGCTTTCATCAGGCCCATGTTACCTTCCTGGATCAAATCGAGAAACGATAGACCGCGATTCGTGTATTTCTTCGCAATCGAAATCACCAGCCGGAGATTGGCCTCGACCATCTCGGTTTTTGCCCGGAGCGCCCTTTTGAGCCAATCTTTCAAATCGTAATGCTGGTGGGCGATTTCGTCAGGTTTTAGCCAGAGCTTAAATTCGAGTTCGCGGAGACGATTTTTACAGTCGTTTAACCGATCTCGCCCGGCGTTTGATCCCTGCTGGGCCCTGGAAATTTCGTTCTGCAAATTTATCAGAATTCGCAAATAATCA
>DASXBV010000022.1:0-1859 GCA_036491515.1 Chthoniobacterales bacterium | reverse complement strand
GCCGGTAAAATCTTTCCTCGCGGTAGTTTCATCCTGCGAGATGAGCGAAACCCGGCCAATCTCCGGCATATCCTCAGCGACCTATCGGAGAAGTATGGAGTGGCCGTTCAATCGATCCATTCAGCATTTCCAGATAACGGCCAGCACGGAATCGGATCGGAGGGAGTGTATTCACTCAAAACTCCCAAAGTAGCGATCCTGGCTGATGAACCGGTCGCCCAGACCAGCTACGGACTATTGCGGTTCCTGCTGGAGCATGAGGGCGGCGTCAACGCCGTTCCCGTTTCGCTTCAGAGTCTGACGACAGACGTGCTTGACCAGATTAACGTATTGATTCTGCCTGATGGGCAAGCCTCACACTACAAGAAAGCGTTTGCAGATTGGCAACTCGATGAACTTCGGGACTGGATTAGCCGTGGAGGCATCCTTGTTTGCATCGGAGGCGCCAGCGAATTCGCGGCTGATCCCGACACCAAACTTACCTCGTCTCGTATAATCGGCAGCGAAGACAAGGCCGACAACCCACCCGATAAGGCTCCGCCAAAGGCGCGACAAAAGCCCGCGCAACAGTCCTCCGCGAAATCGGAAACGGCAAATCGCAAACCGATCGAGGTCCCCGGCGCAATTGTTCGAGCCACCATAAATCGAGACCATTTTCTAACAATTGGTTACGACTTTGACACTCTTCCGCTCTTCGTCCAAGGCGATGCGTTCTTCAAGCCGAGCGAAACTGGCGCAAACGTTCTGACCTTTGAGGGCGAAAAGCTAAAGCTCAGCGGATTTCTCTGGAAGGGGGACACCGAAGAATTGCTCCGCGGCACCTCCGCATTGATCGACGAGCCGATCGAGGCCGGCAATGTAGTCCTCTTTAATGTTGAGCCCGGTTTTCGGATGATCTGGACCTCCACCGTTCGGCTATTGCTCAACGCGATCGTCTACGGGCCGTCTCAGCCACAGGAATCCGAGGATTAAACCGAAATTCCGAATTTGAAACCACAGATTTCGCAGATTAGAGAAGGAGGTACAGGGTTTCTGCCATCAACTTTTTTGTTCCGGATGAATTCTTACGGCGGTTAGCGCCAAACTATTTGGCTTCAATCATCTGTGGAATCTGCGAAATCTGCGGTTCTCCTTTTATCTTCGGCTTTTGGGTTTAAGCGAAACGCCGGATCGCGCAGGAGCGCGTCCCTACCGCTCCGGACGCCGTGCGTGCCGCTGCCGGTCCCGGCGCTGAGGTTCCCGTGACACTATCGCGATACGAGAGGGACCCTGAGCCAGTTGGCGAATCTGTACGTGTTCGTAGTCACTGATGACTGCCGTCAAGCCGGGCCCCAACTTGCGCATCTGGGTGCACAATGTGTGATAGTATGCCCGCATAAACATGCGCTTGGCTTCGTCGGTCAACGCGCCGTTGGCCTCATGTAGAATTTCGATCACGCGCGGATTACGCAACGCTATGGCCCGAATTTCGCTCAGCCTGACCCTGTTTTTCTGTTGCTCCTCGGCCGACAACTGATCCACCGCGTGCTCGGTTGGGTCGGCATTCGTTCCTGAAGGCGGTGATGGCGATGGCAACCGCAGGTCAGGTGGCTGAGCAGGAAGGGCGGTTGATTCGGGGAGCAGATCAGGTCGGAATTGTGGTTCAGGTGTCCCTGACGGTGTGGGAAGTTCAACATTTATCGGGGCCGGCAGGGGTACACTCGGGCTCGGTTGCGCCCGTTGCGCCTCTTGTGCGCTCGCGGCCCAGGCCAGGAAAACGATATTCATCATCACACGAACCAGGAGCTTCATACGACCACGTTTCCTAGTGTCCTGTCACCGCGGCCCGAACTCAATAACTTGTTGGGAAGAATTCTCAT
>DASXBV010000021.1:0-16026 GCA_036491515.1 Chthoniobacterales bacterium | reverse complement strand
TAGATGAGCGAGATTGCCTCAAGCGCAAGAGGGTATCCCCAAATCTGCTTGTTGTGCGTTACCGCGTCCCAGGACATTGGGATAAAATTTGCCTTAAAGGCATCCTTGATTTCCAATGGCTTTAATAAACCCGCGTCTGCCCACTCCCCGAGGCGATCATGCGCCCAAAAAACGATATCAGGCCCTTTGCCGCCCTGTGCGGCCGCCTGGAATTTGTCAGTCAGCCCTTCCGGTGCTTCGACTTTAACCGGGATGCCGAGATCCTTCTCAAATTTTTTGCCTACATCTGCCAGGCCGCGATAGCCCTTATCGCCATTGATCCAAACAAGTAGTTCGCCATCTGTCCAGGCAAATGCCTGGCCCGCAGAAAGGAGTACAAAAAGTCCAGAAAGGAGTTTTGTGAGCATACGAACAGGTTGAACGCTGGGGGTTTAAAGCAAAGGCTCCCCTCGCTGCCACGGGGAGAAGAGAATACTCTAAAACCTAACTTCCAGAAGGCAACTTAAAACCAGATTTGCAACTGTGGCGCGTAGGCGAAGCGTCCTCGCTTTGCTTCTTTCCGGAGGGGCAAAGCGGGACGCTTCGCTTACATCGCTCAGCCGCCAGGCTTCGCAAACAAATGCCTAACCCGAGTTGACCGCTGCTCGCGTCGATACGTAAGTGTTCTTCGCCACTGAGCTTTGGAGGCGAAGATTATGACCGACAAATTGCCTGTTAATCCGTTGCGTGAGGGGCTCGCCAGTCGCGCTATGGCTGAGCCTTGTACCGTTGTGATCTTCGGTGCAACCGGGGATCTGACGCATCGAAAACTCATTCCGGCTTTGTACAATCTGGCCGCTGACGGCGATCTGCCGCCTGGGCTGAGTGTCGTCGGGTTCGCTCGCCGGGACAAAACGGACGAGGTTTTTCGAATTGAGATCGAGGAAGCGGCACGAAAGTTTTCCCGCCAAACCATCAACGACGATCTGTGGAAGATTTTCGCGAGCTCGATCCATTATCACCGAAGTGAATTCGGAGACGTCGAGGGATATCGCAGGCTCAGGGAACGGCTGGACCAGCTCGATAAAGATCGGGGAACCCGCGGGAATCGGCTCTTCTATTTGTCGGCTGGGCCAGATCAATTTGAGAATATTCTGGCAAATCTCAGGAACTCAAGCCTGGCTGAGGCACCTGAAGGTGGCTGGACGCGGGCCATTGTGGAAAAGCCGTTCGGGACCGATCTATCCACTGCACAGCATTTGAATGAAGTTGTACACAATTCCTTTGACGAGTCGTGCACGTTCCGAATTGACCACTTTCTGGGTAAGGAGACGGCCCAGAACATCATGGTATTGCGTTTTGCCAATTCGCTCTTCGAGCATCTCTGGAACGAGCGTTACATCGATCATGTGCAAATTACCGCCAGCGAGCAGCTCGGCATTGAGAATCGCGCGGGCTATTATGAGGGCGCAGGTGCTCTTCGTGACATGGTTCAGAATCATTTGATGCAACTCCTATGCCTGATTGCAATGGAGCCTCCAACAGACCTCCGCGCCGACTCGATTCGGGATGAGAAGGTAAAGGTGCTCCATTCACTTCGCAGGATACAGAGCGATGACGTAGCTCGGAGCGTGGTCCGGGGCCAATACGCGGCCGGCTCGATCAACGGCAGGGCGGTTGTCGGTTACCGGGAAGAGAAAAACGTGAAGCCGGAGTCAATGACGGAAACCTATGTCGCGCTGCGAGTTCTTATCGATAACTGGCGCTGGGCCAACGTACCGTTTTATGTGCGAGTCGGTAAGCGATTACCGAAAGGGGGCACAGAAATCGGTATCCATTTCAAGAACGCCCCCGGTGTACTATTTAATCGCGACAAAAGCGGGGTACGTGACGGTTCTCAAAATGTTCTGGTGATTCGGATTCAGCCGGACGAGGGCGTCTCGTTGCGGATGCAGTCGAAAGTTCCGGGAGCTAGCGTACGGATTCAGCCAGTCAAAATGGATTTTAACTATGGTACATCTTTTGGGAAAGCGAGTCCGGAAGCCTACGAACGGTTACTGCTTGATGCGATGGCCGGTGACGCGACGCTCTTTGCCCGCAGAGACGAGGTCGAGGAGGCGTGGCGGTTCATCGATGAGATCGAGGAGGCATGGCATGCGGGTGACAATGCACCTGAGCTCAGCTTTTATCCTTCAGGCAGCTGGGGACCAACCGAAGCCGATCAACTGATCGAGAATGATGGACGAGCGTGGCGCAGACTTTAAAGGAAGAGAACTCAAGAACTCGAGCACTCAAGAACTCAAGAATGGTGCGATGCGAAAATCGGTGCCAAGACCGTTGTTCTTCTTGAGTCCTTGAGTTCTCGAGTTCTCGAGTTCTCGAGTTCTTTTCCCCTTCGATATGGCTCAAATACAAGATCTAACTCGCGGCATGCCGGTTGAAGTCGCCCAGATCAACCGGAGTTTGAAAGCGCTCTGGGAACAGGAGGGGCACGTCTTGACAAAGGCCTCGTTGATCAATCTGGCCGTGTACAGCGAGGCCCCGGATGCGCTCACCGTGAATACCCAGCTCATGGAACAGATAACGCGCGAGCACGCTTGTCGCGTTATTCTTTTGGCGGCAAACCCCGCCGCTTCCAAACAAAGGGTGCAAGCATGGATAAGCGCGCATTGTCACGTCACGAGAGCCGGCGCGAGACAGGTCTGCAGTGAACAAATCGCGTTCCTCCTGGATGGGGGGGACCCCGACGTCATGCGAAACATTCTATTCAGCCATCTGGATTCTGATCTTCCTCTCTTTTTGTGGTGGCAGGGCCAATTATCCGACCGGCTCGATCAGCAGCTTTGGAGTTTGGTAGACAGGTTCTTGTTCGACAGCCATTCGTGGCGGGAACCTGCTCAACAAATGAAAATACTGCGCGCCTCGGTGGGGTCCGCGAACTCGCGTTGCGTGCTTTGCGACCTGAATTGGCGCCGATTAATCTATGTCAGGCTGGCGCTGGCGCAGCTCTTTGATCATCCCTGGGCACTGCAGGATGCCCACCTGATTCGGGACCTGGAGGTGACCCATAACCCCGAGAATTGGACCACCGCGGTGCTCCTGATCTCGTGGGTTGCATGCCAACTTGGCTGGGAATTGGAGGAAAAGGGTGACTTTGACTATGGATTTAAATCGGCCAAAGCCGGGCATGTTCGGGTAAGGCTAATCGCGTTGCCCGGTCCGTGGATCGGGCACGTCAAAATACGATTCGACGATGGCAACCTGGAGGTGGAATGGTCGGGTGATTTTCTGGAGACGACGCTCTCGAACGCTTTTCAGCTAAAACAGATGCTTCCGGCGGGTAAGACGTCGCTGGCAGCCCTGGTTCACGAGGAACTCATCAGAGGAGGGGAACACAAGACTTATCTGGGAGCACTGAAGATTGCCGAACAACTCTGGAGCAGCTAGGGGAGGAGAAGTGAGAAGGCAGAAGGCAGAAGGCAGAAGAGGGGGAAGGGAGGGAGGGGTCAGGGGCGAGAGGTGAGCAGCGCTGAACGGTGAGAGGGTGAGAGGGGGGCGGTCGGCAAGGAATTGGGAATTGTCTCGTTTGCATAACTTTTCATATATTCTTGCTCACTCGATACACCGTTTGGTCTTTTCACTTCTGACTTCTCACATCGCTCCTCCCCCCAACTAATCGATGAAAACCGTGACTTCTCTCAAGACAGTAGAAACGAACCTTCGTTCTCTAGTCGATGCAGCGCTGGAAAAAGGTGGCGGGCTGCTTCGGTTGGCGCCGTGCTGGGTTCCCCGATCATTCCTGCAACCGGGCCGCAGGCTCAAACTGCATACCGACGATCTGTACTCCTATGGGTTGGATCGCGGCGGAATCGACGAGCGTTGGTTTGGATCTACGACTCCGGCAGCTAATGAAAATCGAACCCCGGATGAGGGGTTGAGTTACTGCATTTTTGGCGATGCGCGGTTTACGTTGGCGAACGCAATACAGGAATGTGGAGCGGAAATTGTTGGCGAATCGATCTGGAACAAATTTCGTCGTTGGCCGGTCTACTCGAAGTTTTTCGACAACATGGGACCGATCCCGCACCACATGCATCAGTCGGAGAAATACGCCAGTCTCGTCGGGCAGGAAGGGAAACCCGAGAGCTACTATTTTCCTCCGCAGCACAACACCGTGGGGAACAACTTCCCATACACGTTCATGGGACTCGAGCCCGGCACAACGAAAGATGAAGTCAAACTCTGCCTGGAGAACTGGAATAAGGGAGACAACGGAATTCTGGATCTTTCCAAGGCTTACCGTCTGAAACCTGGGAGCGGATGGTTAATTGGGCCGGGGATCCTCCATGCGCCGGGATCTCTTTGTACCTATGAACCGCAATGGGGCTCAGACGTATTTTCCATGTTTCAATCGTTAGTTGAGGGGCGGGAAATTCCGAGAGCGCTCCTGGTAAAAAATATCCCGCCTGAAAAGCATTTCGATTTGGATTTTATTGTGAGCGAGCTCGACTGGGAATCCAATGTGGATCCGCTTTTCAAGGATAACCATTACCTTGAGCCTGTGCCCGTTGCAGAAACCTGGTCTGCAGGATATATGGATCGCTGGATTGTTTACGGAAAAATCCATGGCGAACAGCTCTTTACGGCCAAGGAGCTAACGTTGGAACCGGGCACGAAATGCACGATCCGCGACAATGGTGCATATGGCTTGATCGTGGTCCAGGGCAGCGGAAGAATGAACGAACTCAATCTGGATTGCCCTAAACTCATCCGCTTTACCGAACTTACGGAAGACGAAGTTTTCTGTACGGAATCGGCTGCGAAATCGGGTGTGGTCTTCGAAAACACCAGCGAGGTCGAAGACCTGGTCGTATTGCGATACTTTGGGCCTGGGGTAAACCCCGAAGCACCGGAAGTCGGCGCGCACAGGGGGAAAACGCCGTGGACGCCGGGAAGTTTCTCACACAAAATGAACGGATAAGGGCCTGACACATATGAAAGACTCACACGAAGTTTGCAGCGCCGCGCCGAGCTCATTCATCCTTACCGTCCGCCGACCGACTATAAGGACGATGGTATCTCTGTTCGTCGCCGTTTGTCTGACGGGGCAATTGTTTGCCGCTGACAAGGAATTGAAGTCTGTAGGCCTGACAGTCGGTGACCTTGGTAACCCGTTTTTCGTCCAGATTGCACACGGAGCCGCAGCCCAAGCGAGAACCTATAATCCGGACGTCAAGTTCACTTCGCTTTCCAGCAATTACGACTTGAAGAACCAGATCGACCAGATGGCTAATTTCATTTCCTCTGGCGTCGATTTGATCATTCTCGGTGCCGCAGACAGCAAGGGGGTTGCTCCGGCGGTTAAACGTGCCAAGGCTGCCGGTATCGTTGTGGTGGCCGTCGACGTTGGTGCTGAGGGAGGAGTGGGCGCTACCGTAATGTCTGATAATAAACAGGCTGGTGAAGAGGCTGGCCAATACATTTGCGACAAACTCAAAGGAAAGGGGCGGGTCGTCATTGTCAATGGCCCCCCGGTAACCTCCGTCCAGGATCGGGTCGCGGGTGCGCTATCCGTGTTTAAGAAATATCCGGATATAAAGATTTTGTCTCAGGACCAGAACGCTCTAGGCACTCCGGAGGGCGGTCTGCGAATAATGACCGATCTCCAGACAAGTTATTCGCATTTGGACGCAGTCTTTGCGATTAATGACCCGACTGCGCTTGGCTGCGATCTCGCCGCCAGGCGGGCGGGCCGTCACGATTTCTTCATTGTCGGAGTGGACGGATCTCCCGAAGCGGTCGCGGCTCTTAAGAGCAAGGAGAGCCTGTTAGACGCGACCGCCGCTCAGGATCCATATGCGATGGCTCAGAAAGCGGTCGAGGTCGGCTACGATATCATGCAAGGCAAGAAGCCTCAGAAAGATACCATTCTCATCCCAGTGAGGTTGGTTACTCGCGACAATGTCAACGAGTACACCGGATGGACGAGGTGACCGGCGTATCGACACAGCGGAGAATCACACAAAGGGCACGAAGGTCAGAGAAGGTCATGAAGGCGGTTTAAGAGGAGTAAGAGAAAGCTCCTGCTTTTTCCCCGATTCCTTAAGCGTGCCCTTACCTGCCTTTGGTTCGCGGCTCGGACGGAGCCTCGCCCTACCGGCCGCGACTCACCGAAACCTTCGTGACCTTTTCTGACCTTCGTGCCCTTTGTGTGATTCTCTTATCGCAGTTACGCCTCTCCCCGAAGCCTTTTCAGTACGGCCAGTGTCTCGGCCAGGTTTCGGTCCATTGAATAGCTTCGAGCTCGCTTAGCGCACTCTTCTCTCGCGGACTCTCGTCGTTCCGGGTCGAGCCATTTCTCGATCGCCTCTTGAAGAGCTTCGATGTCATCCGGTCGACCGATCACCTCGCCATGAACCTTGGGCTCAATGATCTCTGCAAACCCATTCGTTGTGGTGGTGATGACAGGCATTCCGCAGGAAAGAGCCTCCAGGCACGCGTTTGAAAACGGGTCGTATACCGTAGGCAAAACAAGCAAATCCGTTGCCACGTAAAGCGACTGCATATCGGAGACCGGTCCAAGGAATTTTACATTGCTCGGACTGAAGGTTGGTTTTTTTCCAGTGCCCGCCACGAGGAGGCGCACATCTCGATTCGCAATGCGACTGATCGCCCGAATGGCGTACTTCAGACCTTTGCGCTCCCAACCGGAACCGGCGAATAGCACGGCAATGTCGTTCTCGCGCAGACCCCAGTCATGCCGCATGTCGCGACGAGTCCCGGGCCTCTTTTTGAAATGGACATCGGGCAGTCCATTGTAGATCACCGTAATTTGGTCCTGCGGGTAAGCGAACTCGCTGATGATTTCCCTTTTTACCAATCGCGAATTCGCGATTACATGTCTTGCGCCGCCACGCTGGAATAAGGTTCGCTCCAGTTCGAGTAGTTCACGGTGTTTGCGGTTCAGGAAACGAAAACGTGCGCGCCAAGGGGGTTCATGCCGGACCCTGCGATCGAGCCAGAGTTTGTGGAGTCCATCGCCGGCTCGATAGCAGTCACACTGCAGCACGCGGTCCAGGCTGAACAGAATTTCATCCGGTTGTCGGCATTCTTGAACGGCTTGCGCGAAGCGTAGGGGGCTCGACGGCTTCAGGCGAACCAGATTACCATATAGCCATTCGGCTTGGGGCCAATCTCGTGTCGAATAAAGGGTCGCTCGATAGCCGCGATCTGCGAGTGCACGTCCGAACCGTTTCAAATAATTTTCAGCCCCACCCGTGCGAGAAAATCCGCGGCGAACCAGACCAATCTTCATTAGATGAGGGAGGATTCACGCAAAGGTCACAAAGATCACGAGGCAAAATAATAAAAGTTGTCCAAACCGGCGACTCCCATTTACACCCGATAACCTAAAAAACCTTCGTGACCCTTTGTGACCTTTGTGTGAGTCTGTTCTCCTGGCGACTCGCCGGGCAAAACTCGTCTAATGAATTCCATCCTGGTAGTCCAACTGAAACGGCTGGGCGACGTCATTTTAACTACGCCGGCGCTCAGCGCGTTGCGGAAAATATACCCGGAAGCTCAAATCACCTTACTAATAGACCATCATTCAGCCGAGCTTGCGCCAGCTATCGCGGACGTAAACCAAGTTTTGATCTATCATCGAAACGCCTCGTTCAAGCTTTGGTTTGATCTGGTCCGGCGCGGATTCGACCTTTGCCTCGATTTTACCGGGAATGATCGCTCGGCACTTGTGTCGTTTCTTTCCAAAGCAGCGCAACGCGTCGGATTCAGTTTTGTTGCTAAACAAGCCATCCGATCTTGGGTCTACACGCATCTGGTGCAGTCTGCTGTGCGGGAGAAGCACACAGTGGATCATTACCTGGACTTGGTACGATCCCTGGGGGATTCCGGCTCAGTCGGGCACGTTTCGCTGCGTTTGCCGGATGGCGTGGAGCGCTCAGCCGAAACGCTAAGGCGAGAGATCAATTTGCCAGCACGTTATTTCGTCGTTCATCCTGGCTCAGCGCGGCCGGATAAATATTGGCTGGCCGATCGCTGGAAAGCCGTGATCGGGCATGCACAAAGGCGGCTCGGGATTCCATGTCTGATCACTGGCGGCCGAAATCCGGCAGAATTGCAGCATATCCGCGAGATCCTTACGGGAACGTGTCACCAATCGAGGATCTTCAATCTGGCAGGTAAGCTAGATTTTCTTTTGAGTGCCGCGATGATCCGGGAAGGGGTCTTGTTTGTCGGTGTCGATACCGCGGCTGCGCACCTGGCTTCGACGTTTCGGCGTCCTGAACTAGTTCTGTTCGGACCGACTAACCCATTTCACTGGCATCCCCTGCATCCGCACGCTGCCGTGGTGCGTGCAGGGTTTGAGGACCCTCTCGACCATTTCGAGGCGCGCCAGAAGGGGCTTCCCATGAGCGAGTTGTCGACCGGAACGGTAATTCGTGGTATGGACTTGCTTTTGAAGGAATTGAAATAGCGACAATGGCAAATAAAAGACCTGCACCACGCGAATATCTGCGGATGCTCATTGGCCCGTACCGCGATCTATTTCCTTTTCTCAAGCCGCACCTCGGTCGGTTCATCTTAGCGTTGGTCTTCGGAGCTGTTTTCGGCGTCGTCTCCGGACTTTTGCCGCTCGTATTGAACTACGTGAATTCTCAGGTTTTTCCGCAAGGGAAAAACAAGACCGATATGTTGGGAGACGCTCTGAACGGTACGGGGGCGGGGATCAATTCCGTGCTCTTAGTTTGTTCGATTATACCCTTGATTTTCGTCCTGCGTAGCCTGTGCGACTATTTAAATAGTTACTACATGTCTTGGGTAGCCTTACGCGTTTTGGCAGACATTCGCTGTAAGCTCTACTCGCACATACTGGGTCAATCGCTGGAGTTCTTCAATCGTGAACGGTCCGGGAATCTGATCTCAAGGGTCGCGAACGACACTCGCATGGCGCAGACTGCATTGACCAGTATTAGTAGTGACCTGATCAAACAGCCTTTGACCGTTATCAGCGCTTTCGCGGTCTTGATTCATCTGGACTGGAAATTCACTATCGTGAGTCTATTCCTCTTCCCGGTGTGCATGGTGCCGATCGTTCATTACGGCAAGAAGGTCCGGCGACAGGGGAAACTCGAGGAAGAGAAAGTAGGTTCGATGATGTCGGTCTTGCAGGAGAGCTTTGCCGGGATCCGTGTGATCAAAGCATTCGCCCGGGAGAAACGCGAGTCGGAGTACTTCGAACGGCTCAGTCTCGAACAATTCAGAAGCGGCGTCCGCGTTCAAAAAGCGATCCAGATCGTAAGCCCCATGGTGGAAGCGGTTGCGGCGATAGGCGTCGGTCTGGCGCTTTTTTACGTTTGGTATACTCACCTGAGTGCCGCGAAATTTCTGGCGCTCCTGGCCGGTATTTTCATGCTGTACGATCCGATCAAAAAGCTCAGCCGAATTCATCTGGTGATGCAGCAATGCTTTAACGCGACTAGTAATATCTTCGAGATAATGAACCGGGAGCCTGCGATCAAGGACAGGCCAGGGGCAGAGGAAATCACCGGCAGCAATGGCGATCTCCGGATCGAGAGCGTGACTTTCCGTTACCGCCCCGGGTTGCAACCGGCCATCCGCGACTTGAGCCTGCACATTGCGCCTGGGAAATACTACGCCCTGGTCGGTTCGAGCGGCGCCGGGAAAAGCACGATTCTGTCTCTGCTCCTGCGCTTTTATGAACCGGAAGCAGGTGTTATCCGGCTGGATGGTCGCGACATCAATACAATCAAGCAGATTTCATTGCGCGAACAAATCGGCATGGTCTCTCAGGAAACCTTCTTATTTCACGATTCGATACTCAACAACATCCGGTACGGTCGTTTGAACGCGGGCAAAGAAGAAGTGATTGATGCGGCTAAGCGGGCATATGCGCACGACTTCATTATGCATCAACCGAATGGGTACGAGACCGTTATTGGCGATAAGGGTTGCCTGTTATCCGGAGGGCAACAGCAACGCGTTTCGATCGCCCGGGCGCTTCTCAAGAACGCCCCGGTTTTGCTTTTGGACGAGGCGATGTCTGCGCTCGATTCGGAGGCTGAACGCGAGATTCAAGCGGCTCTAGATCGCTTGTCTGAGGGCCGTACCGTCATTGCTATAGCCCACCGGTTGTCTACGGTTCTTAAGGCCGATCAAATTGTGGTGATGGATCGAGGAGAAGTTCGGGAGATCGGCACGCATCGCGAACTGCTGGAAAGCTCCACGATTTACAGGAAGCTTTACGACCTGCAGTTCGATGTACAGGCCGAGGAATTGGCCGGAGTAGCCTAGCCTTTTCTAAGGAGCTAACCCAGCCACTCCGGATTTCGGATGGTGCCATCAAAGTGGGTGCTGGTTTTGTATAACTCAAAGTGTCCCTTGGCGGCCGCAACTCTCGTGCGTGCGAGCAATGCGGTAACCTGGCTCTCATCCAACCTTCGATACGTCCGAGCCGCCTGAAGAGCTTGATCTAAGATTTCAGGTCTGTCGATACCCGTGATGACGACCGATGTTGGCAAACTCATTGAGTAGTGCAGCGCCTCATTGGGTTCGACCGTGTCGCTATTTAGAATGAAATGATCTCCGAAGGTCTTCATCCCTTCGACGCCGATGCCTTCTTTTACCAGGACCGGCAGGACCTCATGCTGAAAACTGCGGAAGTGTGCATCCATCACGTTGAGCGGCATCTGGACTGCGTCGAAATGGAAGCCATGCTCCGAGGCCGTCTGTAACATCCTGAGGTGCACCACCGGATCTTTGTGGCCCGTGAATCCAATATACCGTATTTTACCGGCTTTCCGGGCCTCCAACATTGCTTCTTGAGCACCTCCCTCAGCAAAAATCCGATCCGGATCATCCAGTCGGATACATTCATGGTGCTGCATTAGATCGATGTGATCGGTTTGCAACCTTTGCAACGATTCACTGATTTGTCGACTAGCCTCCTCTTTGGTACGACCATCAAGCTTTGTCATCAGAAAAACTTTTTCCCGATAGCCGTCGCGCAAGGCTTTTCCCATTCGAATTTCGCTTGTTCCGCCGTTGTAGTCCCAACAGTTATCCATAAAGGTAATGCCGTTATCGATCGCACGGCGAATCAGGTCGATACTGTCATTCTCATTCGCCTGTTTACCGATGTGATAGCCTCCCAATCCCACGAGCGAAACCCAGTCCCCGGTTCTACCTAGGCGCCGAAAGATCATGTCTCCTCGTCGCTGTTCTTCGGGTTGGGCGGATGTTAAGTTAGCTGTTTGTTGGGCGGCAGCACTGAGTTGTAGGGCTGAGCTACCCGCGGCGAGCGCAAGCGCACCGGATGTGGTCCTAATGAAGCTTCTGCGAGAGATATCCATATCGTCTTGTCCTCACATTTATAGGTTGGCTGAGACCGGCTAATTACCGGGTCCGTCAGGCACCATAAGATTGAACCGGGCCGTTCGGCAAATGCCGACACGCTATTGCCCAGGCCTTTTGATCCTCTATCAGTTCGGCTGATAGGAAGAGGCAGGCTGATCAGTTTATTAAGACGAGCCGGCGTAATCGTCCCAGCGAGCGAGCGATCCTCGAAAGCGGTCGAGAGATCAGCTCGTTGCAACGCATTGGGGAGGGGTCATCTTAAGTGTTGCGCGTGAGTAGCGAACCAAAACAAAATACCTCCATCTGGCTGGCGCTCAGAAACCCGACCTTTGTCGCGCTGTGGTTACCCAGCGTGGTTTCTGGCGTCTGCGTGGCTGCCCACGACACGACGGCCACGTGGCTGATGAATGCATTGGGCGCTTCACCGTTGTTGCTTTCGCTGATTGCCACCGCCGCTTCACTGCCGTTCTTTCTTTTTACCTTGCCGGCCGGGGCCCTCGCCGACTTGAGCAACCGACGGGCCATTCTTATTGCGGTCTACCTCTGGTTAGCCGCCGCGGCAGGCCTGCTGGCGGTTTGTACTTGGCTGCATTGGGTGCACCCGTATGTCATCCTAACCACGGTCTTTTTGCTGGGGATCGGCTTTGCCTTTAACGCCCCGGTCTGGGCGTCCGTCGTTCCCGAAATTGTGCAAAAAGAAGAACTCGCGTCCGCAATCACCCTTGGCGGGGTGCAGATGAACCTGGGCGGAATCGTGGGTCCGGCCTTAGGTGGCCTTCTTTTACCAATCATGGGCCCGGCGATGCTCTTTTCCCTAAACTCCCTGGCCTTTCTGACCATGGTGTGGGTGATTTCGCAACATTACCACCGCCGGCGGCGACCTCAGCCGCATCTGGAAAACTTTCTAGAGTCGTTTGCCAGTGCAGCACGCTACGTGCGGTACACGCCGGGAATGCAAGTCATCCTGACGCGCGACTTTTTATTCGGTCTTTTTATTGCGGTAGTCCCGGCCCTGGTGCCGGTCGTGGCCTTGCAGCATTTGCAGCTCCCGGCGAGCCATCTCGGGCTGGTGTTCACCAGCATGGGAATCGGATCCCTGCTGGGCGCCGCCTTGATGCTTCCTTACGCTCGCGCCAAGGCCAGCCCGAACGCGCTAACGATTTTGGCCGGCGTCATGCTAGTCGTGGTTCTTGTCTTGATGTCCATCGTTCCAAACCTCTGGACGTTTTTGCCCGTTACTGCCTTGGCCGGCGTCAGTTGGACGGTGTCGGCTTCCGAGCTCTGGATCGCCGGACAACGGGCAATGCCCGATTGGGCCCGAGGACGAATGAACGCTGTGCACATGATGGCCTCACAAGGCGGGGTGGCGCTCGGCGGCGTCCTTTGGGGTGGGGCAGCGACCTCCGTAGGCCTCGGTCCAACGCTTGTGGGCGGCGCCCTGCTCCTGACGGCGAGTCTGACGTTGACCATCCCGCTCTCGATAAACTTCGCCAACTCTCTCAACCTTGACCCGGCGCCCTTAAAGGCCACGCACGAATTTCCGTTGACCCCAAAACCGGAGGACGGACCCGTTACGGTCACGCGGGAGCTAACCATTCGTCCGGAAGACCGAGAAGAATTCATTGCGTTGGTCGAACAGGTCCGATTGATCTTTTTGCGCAACGGCGCTTTTCTTTTCCGCGTCGACGAGAACCTCGAACATCCCGGCACTTTCCGGACAGAAATGCTCGTGAGCTCTTGGGCGGAGCATCTGAGGCAGTTTGCACGCATGACGAAACCCGAAGCCGAGCTAGTCGAGCGAGTATATGCGATGCACGCAGGCGACGAAGAGCCGGTTGTGCGTCACTACCTTCCGGCCAACCGGCTATGGACTCCACTCGGCTTCGGTCGCTTCCAAAAACGACCTGACGCCGAAACTTACCGATGACGAATTCAGGGTTAAAACTACGGGGTCGCCGTCTGCGTTTTTCTTTCTGGTCTGCAGTCAACGTGCAAACAGAAATCTACTCTTTTTTTTACTGCGAGCCATGCTCTTCAGCGTTATGCTTGGCCGCTTCCTCCGCGGGCCCATCTGCATGCAGATCATGGGCGGGTGCGGTGCGGACAGGGTGGGCTGCGTGTGGCACACGGCGTGCGCAGGGAACGGCTCGTCATAAATTGGTTGGAGAACTAAGATCCGTCTTTGAGGCGGAATAGTTTAGAAAAGGTGAAACGCTATGATGAGGCTCAAGCCTTTGCATCCGTGGGGGGCGCTAAAGTTACCATGAACATCAAAGTAATTGAACCGATCGGTCAATCTGAAGAAGCGATTCGGTCTCGGCTCGCTGATCTCCTGGAAGAGGACGGTCATCGCCTTTTCATCTCCGATACACGTGGAATGACTGATACCGAGTTGATCAAAAATGTTAGTGACGCTGACGTCCTCCTGCTGAGCAACCGGCCTCTTTCAAGAGTAGTGATCGAAGCCTGCCCCAAGCTCAAGCTGATCTGCGTGGCATTTACCGGCATCGATCACGTGGACCAAGAAGCGTGCAAGGCTCGCGGTATCATTGTCCACAATGCGGCAGGTTACGCTATCCATGCGGTAAGCGAGTTGGTGTTTGGCTTGGCGATCGCGCTCTTGCGGCGGATTGTCTCTGCGGACGCGATCGTCCGCGCCGGGGGCGATAACTGCGACCTGGTCGGCAACGAATTATTCGGCAAGACCCTGGGGGTGATTGGATGTGGGCATATCGGGTTGCAGGTCGCTCGTCTCGGAAACGCCTTTGGTTGCCATGTGCTCGGTTTCGAACCTCACGTGCTCCGGAGTGATGATGTGGCTATCGAGCAGGTCGAGATCGACGAACTGTTGAGCCGAAGCGACATCGTCACCCTACATCTAGCGTTGACCACCGAGACCCGGGGCTTTATTGGACGCGAGCAGCTAGCCAGAATGAAGCGTTCGGCCATCCTGATAAATACGGCGCGCGGACCGGTCGCTGACCAATTGGCCCTGGTAGAAGCGTTAGGTCAGAATCGCCTTGCCGGTGCAGGTATCGATGTGTTTGACACGGAGCCCCCGCTGCCGGCCGACCATCCGATTTTCAAGGCACCGAACACCTTGCTTCTGCCGCACATTGGTTTCGAGACCGCTGAAGCCATGTCAGCTAAGGCGGATATCGCACTGCGCCACTTGGAGAATTTCTTGGAAAGGAATCGGTTTTCGCTATGACAGACGATATCGCATAACGCGCGCGCAAGATTGGCGGAACCACGCTGCGCTCCACCAGCGATATCTCCCGACATCAGCGTCTCAAAGACAGCAATACCGAGTTCGTCACTCCCGGGGAAATGCTGGGAGAACTTTCTGCTGATAACCAGCAGTTAACGCGATTCCTGTGCTCAGTCCACGAGGTTTGTGACAGCATAACGACGTCGCCACTGCCAGTTTGATCGAGAACTGGATTGACGAGACCGAACGCACAAAACAAGGGAAGGGTACAAGGTCTACGCCCCGAAGCCGAAGGGGCCACAGAAGCCCAGGGTTTCAACCAGGTTTCAACCGTGGGTACCCTCGATCTTTGACCGTCACCCCAACAACCGGTTGCTGTGCGAGAATACGACCAACCAACCGAGAGCACCCGCTCCGAAGACCGAGGACGAGTACGAGTACGACAAAAGCGGGACCCCGCTGACCTCGTCCTCCAGAACGATTCCGGTCGGATGGGGTGGCATGACGGTTGGGACAACGGTTACGGCGACTGAACAAAAAAGAATCGCTCTCTGAAAATTGAGCTATCTTTTATTTTAAAAAAGCCCAACGAAATCTACTCCACGTTTTCAAAGCAGAACCAATCTCAAAACCAGAACCATGAAACCGGAGCGAAAGAATTCGTCACCGAAGGAAGGAACGCGTGCTTAAGTACCTCAGAAACGAGCGGCGGAGATTGTCGGCGGAATCGATGCCAACGATCCTCTTTGTTCTTTTGCTCAGCTGCTTTTTTGTCTTTGGGACCATCTGGATAAGACAGGCAGCCATCGGTTCTTCAGCTTCACCGTACGAAGCTCTCACCTTGTTCAGTCTAGGTTTGGCGGTCTTAATGCAGCTTATCGCTCGGATCCATGCGTTGCGCTGGGTAGTGCTCGCCTTCGTCATTGTTGCTCTCTTCATTTTGATGGCTCTTGCATTCGCAACTAGCGTTCTGGCCTAGGAGTTCAACATGTCCAATGAGCGCAAGGCCGGCAACGCCCGCGTCGTGTCGGTGTCGTCGCGCGGGCATCGTTTCGCCGGCATGGCTTGGTGTTTGGAAATTTGGTTGCGTTGCGTGTCCGCAGCATTCAGAAGCCCCAGCTGACGAGCGGGCCAATACGGCTTCTCGGTCGAATATGTAGGGACAGGTCAAATATCGGAGGGGGAGCGCATTTTTATCTACACTTTTATATTTTGTTCTGTACAGTCTGCCCCACACCTATGAGATTTCCGCGCGTCAAGGCTGAGGGTCAGAGTTTTTACCACTGCGTTTCCAGACCGGTCGACGGTTTATTCATTTTCCAGACCACCGGCCACGGTTCCCCCGAGGCGGAAAGATTTGTGCTACTGATGCGCCTGCTGGAGGCCTTTAGCGGCGTACGGGTTTTGGACTACGTGCTGATGTCTAACCACTTCCATCT
>DASXBV010000020.1:0-2769 GCA_036491515.1 Chthoniobacterales bacterium | reverse complement strand
GGAGCGGGAATAGACGTCGTCGATCAGGATGTCGTTGGGTTCCTGCAAGTCATGACCGGAATGAAAAACGAATCCGCCTGAGACGGCGCGGAAAGTTTCGGGATCGATTCCGTATACGATGTCGAGGCCGTTTACGGAATTGAATTGAACGAGCACAGGCGCAACGGCCTGCACGTATTCGAGCTGGCGCAGTTTGTCAGCGATGGCGATCGGCATCGGTGCGCCGCCGAAGGCCATGAAAACGGAAGCGGAAGGAGGCTGGACCATGATATCGGCGCCAACACCTTCGGTACGCTTGGCGGATTCGAGGAGCAAGCCGCTCGTCAACCCGACGACGATGATCACGAGGGTGACTTCGACGGCGACCGCGAGCACGGTGATAAATGTGCGGAGCGGCCGGTGGAGCACGTTCTGCGAAATCATGTAGCCGATCAGGGCTGGGACTCCTTGGATTCCTCGCCGACGCGGATCAGCTGCGTGCCGGGCGGCTGAGCAAGTATAAAGTGATCCGGGGCAATCGGTTCATTGAAGGTGGCTTTGACGATCGTAATCTGCAATTGATAGTCGTCGCCGGGGCGGGCGACGTCAATCTGCCTGGCGTAGTGAATCTCGCCGAACGCGTCCCAATTGCTGTAGCGGTCATCGGAGGCCAGCACGCCATCGGGAGCGTACGTTTCGATTCGGGAGACATCCAGATCGGCGCGATTGAACCAGATTTTCTGGGCGATTTCGAATTCGTCGGCTGGAGACGGGTTCGAGTTTGGAGCATCGGCGTTCGAGGGTGACGCGCGACGCAGCACGGTGAGCACGTAGAATCGCGCCTGGGTTTCGTTTGCCTGCTCGAAAAGCACGGGAGCGCGATCGGAAACCGGGGTCCAGAGGAGCGCGTCTACTAGATGCTGTGGCCGCAGATTTTCGACCGGCTTTTTTGACGGACGTTGCAGTTTGGTGGGGCCTACGATGAAGTCATTTTTCGACGGAATAAATACATGAAACTCTTCGCCGTTGCTGACCATGTCGAAGATGTTCTTTCCCACCACGGGGGCCTGCCCGATTACACGGATATTCGCGGGTTTCGCAGCCAGCATGAAACCGCTGACTTCATGATATTGCTCGATTACGCCGGAATAGTTCGAGCCGCCGATGAGTTTCATTTTCACGGAGAGGTTCACGGAGCGAATTGAGTCGGCCTGGCGGTAATATTTATCGAGGAGTTGAGCCTTGGTGGCGGTTTGTAGGGCGGCTGGGGCCTGGGAGGGCTTGACGGCCGTCCTGTGGCTTACCGAGCAGCCGGAAACGAACAGCCAACCGGTTGCAGCGAGGGCAAGAGAGGCGGTGGAAGGCAGAATCGTTCCATACCTTTGCGCCGCTTGAATCGGCCGCTCTTCGAACAGAGACTTATCCCCCGTAGACAGCAAATATTTGAGGGTACCAGCCGTTCGGAAGCGAGTCAACGAACAGGCTAATCGCCACGTTCAGTGTTTGCGATTCTCGAAATGGCCTTGAGCGCAGCCTCACAAAGGGGTTAACAAAATGCGATACAATTCTGATATTGTTCCGAGCCTAAACTTCCTTTAAGACCGAGGTGCAATGGGCAAGACAGACACATCTGCCACGCCACAGCCGGGTCTGGAAGCCTATCCGCGAACGATTGAAGCGATTCCCTCGGCTGCTGTTGCTTCCCAGCAGCGTCCTTTTATAAAGAAGATCTTATCGGCGCTGCGAATCTTCGCGATCAATTTCTTGATTTTCGCGGTTCTCGTCGAATTGGCGTCTCTGATTTACATCAACGTAACGAAGTGGCCCGGAAGCAAGCCGAGCTATCAGGTGGGATACAACGATTTTTCGGCCGACATTAATCCCGCATTCGGCGCCTGGCACAGGCCAAACGGCCATTTTGTACACAAATCCGGGTGCTACAGCGTGGAGTACGACACAAACAGCTATGGCGCGCGCGACGTAGAGCGAAGCGTACATTCATTGGCCCCGCGGGTGATCGCTCTTGGAGATTCGATGATCGAAGGCGTGGGTCAGCCTGTTGATAAACGCTTGACGAACATCCTGGAGAGAGACACGGGCCGCGAGTACCTCAACTTCGCCAGCTCGAGTTTTGGGCCTTTGCAATACGATCTCATGTACAAGACGATGGCGTCGAAGTTTGACCATGATCTCGTTCTCGTCGGCGTGGTGCCGGACAATGATTTCCATGACATGGATTACGCGTACCGAAAGGCCAACGGACGAAGCGGCGAGTACCGGCCGTTTTACTCGGATGATCTATCGGTCTTCTATTCCGGCCATTTCGATCCGAATGCAGGGGAAGGTTTTTGGGACCGTGTTGAGGCATTTCTCAGAGCTTATCTGGCTTCCTATCATGTGGGCCTCTTTGTAAATTCGCGGTTGTATTGGTGGCGGCTGAGCCCCTATTCTGGCTACCACGATTACAACAGTGTTGACATCGCGCGGCTTGAAAAGTCCCTGGGGGACATCAAGTCAACCGCGGACGCGCACGGAGCAAAGGTGGGCGTCTTTTTGATTCCGCACGCGATCGATTTCCAACGTGTGCACAAGACGGGGACAAACCCTCTGAGTCCGCTTGTCGAGAAGTGGGGAGCAGAGCACGGCGTGGCGGTAAAGGATCTCCTGCCGGAAATGGATGCGGCGTCGGGCGGCGACTTCCTCGCGTATTCGCTTTGCGACGGTCACTGGTCGGAACGAGGCAGCACTGAAGTGGCGCAAATTCTGGAGCCATGGATCCAGCAGATCTAT
>DASXBV010000019.1:0-4842 GCA_036491515.1 Chthoniobacterales bacterium | reverse complement strand
TCTGCCTCAGAGAGCTCTTGGGCTTGAGGCACTTCGCACAGGAGATGGAAGTGGTTAGACATCAGCACGTAGTCCAAAACCAGTACGCCGCTAAAGGCCTCCAGCAGGCGCATCAGTAGCACAAATCTTTCCGCCTCGGGGGAACCGTGGCCGGTGGTCTGGAAAATGAATAAACCGTCGACCACTCTGGAAACGCAGTGGTAAAAACTCTGCCCCTCGGCCTTGACGCGCGGGAATCTCATAGGTGTGGGGCAGACTATACAGAACAAAATATAAAAGTGTAGATAAAAATGCGCTCCCCCTCCGATATTTGACCTGTCCCTACGCGCGGTCGGTCCCTACGCGCGGTCGCCCTACGCGCGGTCGCGCGGTCGCGATATTTGGCCTGCCCCCACGAGTAGTCTTGTCCTTCAGCATCCCAACCCGGCGGGCCGGGTGTTTTTCTCTTTAGGCACCATGGAGCAGCGCCTTGTGAGCACCTCCAATCCCGCAGGCGGGATGCAACTCGGGGCGGGAACATTGTTTTTCAGCATGTGCCTCACGAGGGTCGCCGACACGCCGATCCGCCGACACCGCGTCATTTCTGGTTGCGGCTACGCCGCCGCGTTGGGTGGGATTTATACCGGCGGTACAGCAACGCCGGTGACGGGGATCTCTATCAAGTGCGGTTTTCCGGTATTGAGTGCGGTCTCAACCGCCTCGCTGATCTTCCGGTAGGAGTTTATAAAGGTCGGCTCGACGCCCATCGATCTAGCCAGCGATTGGAAGTCAACTCTCGGGCGGCAGATATCCATCGCAAGAAAACCGTGCTCTTTCGCGTTGTATTGAGGCTGGCTTAACATGAAGTTTTTTAGAATTCCGTATTCAAGGTTATTGAAAACGACGAAAACCACCGGCACTTCTTCGTGAACGGCGCTCCAGAGCGCTTGAGGAGAGTACATCGCTGAGCCGTCGCCTACGATGCAAAGTACCGGTGCACGATCGTGTGCCAACGAAACGCCGATTGCCGCTGGCATTCCCCAACCCAATGCTCCCCCTCTATTATGAAAATATTGGCGCCCTTCAGTCGACCGATGCATCGGCTGCGTAAAGAGGTTTGCGCAGGGCGCTTCATCCACCAGTAAGAAACCATTGGGAAGCGGACGCAAAACTTCCCTGGCAGCAATGATCGGCTCGATCTTTTCATCGTCGCGGATCGCCGCATCAGCCCGCTCCATAAGTCCACGCCAGAGCATGTCTTTTTGCTGCTGCGCGTATTCGATGTTTTGTTTAACGGTGGCAGGCGAGACCTTGGGCTCCAGTTCTTTCGCCAATGCTTCCAGTGTCGCCCGGACATTGCCGAAAATTCCGAGCTTGGGAGCATCGTTATACCCCAAATCGTTTGCATCCTCCGAGATATGGTAAAACTCGATCGAGTCAGGGATTGGATCGCGCATTGTATAAACGATCGAGACCAAGCTTTTCCCTCCCAATCCGAGCAGACAGTCGTAATGACCCAGAGTTTCTGAAATGCCCTTGGCGGTAGTTGGAAGTGAGCCTCGCCAGAAAGGATCAATTGAAGGGTAGTTATTGACCGATGGCCAGGAAGCACCGTAAACAGGTGCACCGATTAGTTGTGCCACTCGGGCAATTGCTTTTCCCAAGCCGGGTTCGGCGATATCGTTTCCTGCTACAATAACGGTCCGACAACGGTCAAATCGCAGAAGTCCGGAGGCAAGTTCCCTGACTCCGCTCCCGACGCTTGAGAGTTCAATGCGGCTTGGCGGAAGGAGCGGAGGCGAGCCGACTTCATCCAAGATATTCATAGGCAGGGACAAAAAGACCGGCGCGCGTGGCGGAGACATGGAACTATGAAAGGCCCGGCGAAGGATCAGGGGTAAATCGTCTAATGAATTCGGTTCGAAACACCATTTGGCTACAGGGCCGGCCATTCCCACGAGATCGGCAGCGAGCAGCGGATCGGCAAGAATATGCCTGAGATCCTGTTGACCCGCGGTGATCACCATTGGCACCCTGGCAATCTTAGCGTTCATGATGGCCCCCATTCCGTGACCCAGCCCGCCTGATGTGTGCAGGTTCACAAAAGCAGGTTTCCCCGATGCCTGAGCATAACCATCAGCCATGCTCACGGCGGTCGCTTCTTGAAGGCCCCAAACGTAGCGAAGATCACGGTTGACTATCAATGCGTCGATCAGAGGAAGCTCCGTTGTGCCGGGATTCCCAAAAATGAATTGAGCGCCCTCGGATCGTAAAATTTCGAGGAGGATTTCTGCTCCCCTTGCTTTGTGTGGGGGTTCGACAGTTGTTGCCATAGAAGTCGAGGTTAAGCCGACGAACAGTTTATCCAACGACAAAAATGATTGGATCACCAGCGCAATTTGAGAAAGAGATTCACAGTGCGGCGGAGCTATGGGAAACGAGCAAAAGCCAAGCACCCGAGAAGGACCGGCGCTCTCGCGCCGAGGTTGGCGCGTCGTCCTCGGCTCGGACGGAGCCTCGCCCTACCCGGAGCCTCGCCCTACCCGGAGCCTCTACCCGGAGCTTCGCCCTACCGAGGTCGGCATTGCAGCATTCTTGCATTCTTAAGTCCTTACGTGCTTGAGTGCTTCAGTTTGAGGCGGAGTGCTCTTGAGAGCAGGTTAGGCAGGAGAGCAGAAACACAAATGAAAGCAATCGTTGCAATGACGCGGGACCGGGTAATTGGAAAGAACAATAAAATCCCTTGGCGTCTTTCTGGTGAACAAAAGTGGTTCAAAGAGGTGACCATGGGGCATCCGATCTTGATGGGCCGCAAGACGTTTGAATCCATCGGCCGGCCGCTACTTGGTCGTCGCAATCTGGTTGTCACCCGCGCTGGAAAATTCGCGGGCGTCGACGTGATCCATGACTTAACCGGCTTCGATCCGAGGTTGTATGAAGTGGGCGGAAAAGAGATTTTCGTTATTGGCGGCGCGGAGATTTATAATGAGTTGCTAAGTCTCTGTGAAACAATTTACGTGACCGTCGTTAAGAAAGAATACGAGGGAGATGCTTACTTTCCAGAGTTTGAATCCGGGTTCGAAATCTTCGAAAGGATTCGCGAAACGCCCGATTACGACATTCTTTACTATCGGCGTCGGGAGGGAGGACCTTGAGTTTTGGGTTTTGAGTTTAGTGTTTTGGGTTTGGAGTGAGATGTTCGCGCGGTTCGTGATGCATGCCTCTGGGCCGACCCAAAACTCAAAACCCAAAACCGGAACCTTACCAGACGGTTCCGGTGTGGTGCTCTGCATCCCCCCAAGGCGATTCGGCATCGGACCAGGGTTGAACGTTCTTATCTTTCTTGAGCGTTTCAGCGATCTGATCCCATCGATCATCGTCGCGGGTTCGGTTATCGCAACCACACAAAGCAAATGCAGCTAAGCAAAAAGCGGCAACAATCAGACGACTCATAGGTGATGCGAGGATTACAGGAAACTGACAGGGCAGAAGGTGAACATAAATGGGTAAAAAGGCAAGGGAGGGATAGCTTTAGAATTGCAGCCAAACGGATTTTAAATACTGCTCTCCGGTAAAATCGGCGGGCATCGAACCGGGGACGGTTTGAAAAGGGCGCTGGACGCCGGCTCTGAGGATTCGGAGGAATTCATTGAACGTAATGCCGCGAAAATTTGTGGAACAGAGCAGCAACCCATTTCGGTTCAGACACGCGGCCGCGCGATCAGCTAAGTCACCGAAGTCGTCTTGAACCCTAAAGACACCTGACCTGCGGTCCCGCGAGAAGGTCGGTGGATCGAGAATGATCAGGTCAAATTTTCTCCCGCGTCGTTTGAAACGCCGCAGCCAATCGAAGACATCGCCATAAAGAAATTCGTGATTCCTTGAATCGATTTGATTGAGTTCGTAATTCCGTTTTCCCCAATGCAGGTAATTCCGCGACAGATCGAGGTTTACCGTTGCGGCTCCGCCCATGGCTGCGGCCACTCCGAAGGCACAGGTGTAGGCGAATGTATTTAGGAGCATTCCGCCACGGGCGAGACTGCGAACCTTGCCGCGATTGATGCGCTGGTCGAGGAAAAGACCCGGAGAATATCCTGCTCGGAAATCAATCTCGAACCTCAGTCCGGACTCCAGAGCACAGAAAGGTTCGTCGGCCGTTTCTCCAGCCAAGTGTTGGGGGACAGTTTTACCTTTTTTCAGGAGAGGTTTCCAATAGAGCGAGCGATATCCCAAAGAGGGATCGAGAGTCGGTTCGCTTTCGTCCACAGTCTGGACGATCCAACGACCGGCAAAATCATCGATGACCAGACCGGCCAGCTCATCGCCAGAGCCATCAACCAGGCGTACTGCGTTTGTTTGCTCAGTACGGATTGTGCGCCGCTTCTCAATCGCAGCCACAATCTTTTCTTTCGGAATCATAAAGGTTTGCGCGTCGGAACTGATCGTTACAGGCTAAGCCAATGAGCGATCTGCGCGAAACTCTGGAGCACGCGGTTCAGGAAGACCGACTCTTAGCAAGTACTGTCGCCAATATTTTGCATTTGCTTTCCGGTGGAAACAATCCGGTTTATCGGGCTGCGATCGGCGAATTGGTAGACAACGGAGCTTGGACTGAATTGAACGACCGCTTTTTTAAATCGCTAGCGTTCGGTACTGGCGGACTGCGGGGCAGAACTATCGGAAAAATCGTGACTCGAGCGGAAGCTGGAAGCCAAGCAGGGAGCGTCTGTCCTGAGTTTCCCTGCGTAGGAACCAACGCGATGAATTTTTATAACATCAGCCGAGCGACCCAGGGTCTTGCCAACTATGTCAGAAATTATCTGGCTAAGAATATTCCTGAAGCCAGGCCCAGCATTGTGATAG
>DASXBV010000018.1:0-8767 GCA_036491515.1 Chthoniobacterales bacterium | reverse complement strand
AGTTGCAACATTCGGATCGGATTGTGGTTGGTTCTGTCCCAAAGTGCCGGGTCTAAATGCCGAAAAAGGTGGCGCGCATCGGGCTCCCATGTCCACCACAGATTATGAGCCATTTCACGGAGCGGTTCGAGCATCTCCGGTAATCGAGGGGATATGTTAAACGTTAGTACGGGTTGCATGGTGTTCTTTCTTGAATTCTTTGCTTCAAACCTCCTCTTCTGACGACGGGGCCTTTAATAGCACAACCTGTGCTTACCAGAGTTTCAAGCCTTTAACGAGAAGAAACCCTGAGCGCTCCGTCGTTCTCGCGCCACTTTCGGGGCGCATTCTTGGATGGCGGATGCCCAGGTTGAAACCCTGGGCTGGGACATTGTCCCCTTTCAGGGGAGAAACGCTCGATCCTTCCATAGGCTTCCAGCCTATAGAACGGAGAGTGTTCGGCGGCGCCTCGTTGACCTCCGGTTTTTCTCGCTACATAGTGCTGGATACGCAATGAAATATCGCACTTATCGAAACACCGATCTCACGGTGAGCGAGGTTGGATTTGGCATGTGGACAGTGTCTACGGGATGGTGGGGCAGCTTCACTGAGCAAGAAGCCGTCAATCTGATGCGGAAAGCCTTTGATCTCGGCATAACACTCTACGATGCAGCCGACACCTACGGGAACGGCCTGAGCGAGGAGTTGATCGGTAAGGCTTTTTTGCACCAGCGTGATCAAATCGTGATAGCGACAAAGATTGGATACGATTTTGTCCATCACGGGAACGAACGACGCGGGCAACGAGAAATACCACAGGATTTTTCGTCGGAGGCAATGGTGCGTGCCACCGAGTCTGCGCTGAAACGACTTAACACAGATCAGATCGACCTTTTGCAACTTCACAATGTCCGGATGGAGCAGGTGCGAGATGACATGGTCTGGGAAACGCTCGAAAAGCTGCGTGAGCGAGGCTTGGTGCGCTACTACGGAATCGCGCTCGGACCGGCAATCGGATGGCAATACGAAGGGATCAACTGCATCAAGGATCGGACTGTGACGAGCGTCCAACACATCTACAACTTGCTTGAGCAACATCCGGGCGCGGCTATTCAGAACTCTGCGACGGAGTCCGGGAAGGATACGATGTTCCTGATCCGGGTCCCGCATTCGTCCGGAATGCTGGAAGGGCATTACACCGCAGATACCAAGTTTCCGCCGAACGATCATCGAAGTCATCGTCCTCGCGCCTGGCTGCTCAATGGTGTTAGAAAAGTGGAACAACTCCGGTTTCTGGAAAGGTCGGACCGGACCTTGGGCCAGGCGGCTTTGCTTTGGTTGCTAAGGGATCAACGGATCGCATCAACGCTCCCGAACATTTACGATGATAAGCAGCTCACCGAATTCGCGGCTAGTTCGGAGTGCCCACAGCTCAGCGACAAAGAGATGGAAAGGATTGCTGTGCTGTATAACGCCAATTTCGGCATCCAGGATGACGAGCCACCCAAATTCAAGGGTACTATGGAACTGGCGGAAACGCGGTAAGCTGCCTCTTGAATTTGGCCCGCGAAACACGCGAAAAGACGCGAAAAATTAAGAGGAGAATTTCACCAGGGGCGCTTAGGTCCGCAGCCATTTAAGTTAACGCTTACGGAGCCTCGTACCGGCCATTCCTCCGCCGGGTGCCCGCGGAGTAAGTAAAGCGTCCCGCTTTATCCGCGGTAAGCCCGACTCCGCAAGGCCTACGTCGCGGCCGAGTTGTCCGACTATGCTGACCGCAAGACGAGGGCGCGCCGTAGCGTAGCGAAGGAGGCCTAGCGTGCCGGATTGCGTTTATACCGGAAGAGCCAAATCGAGGAGGTTCGTTCACCGAGAAGGCAAAGCGGGACGCTTTGCTTACGAAGAAGGTAAAGCGGGACACTTTACTTACGAAGGAACAATCCGGTCGCGCCAGGCTATTACCTTCTTCTTGTGTCGATGAAGATGGTGACCGGCCCATCATTGACAAGGCCAATTTTCATGTGCGCACCGAAAATGCCGCGACGCACCGGTTTGGCTGATTCTATCTCGAGTTGTTGGCAGAATTCTTGATAAAGCCGGACCGCCAACTCGGGAGCAGCCGCGGAGATAAACGATGGGCGGTTGCCTTTTCGAGTGCTGGCTAACAATGTGAATTGACTGACGACCAGGAGCTCCCCTGCGATATCCTGCACGGAACGATTCATAGCGCCGTTTTCATCCTGAAAGATGCGCAGCCGGGCAGTCTTAGCCGCTAACCAATCGACGTCTTCCCGGAGATCGGTCGATTCAATGCCAAGGAAGACCAGGAGCCCTTGATCGATTCGGCTAATAATCTTTTGTTCCACCTCAACAGAGGCTCGCTCGACGCGTTGGATAACTGCGCGCATTGCAAATCAAGAACTCGAGAACTCAAGAACTCGAGTACTCAAGAAGTCGCCGGAGGCGCTGTAGACCGAGCTCCCGTGCGATTCTCGAGTCCCTGAGTCCTTGAATCCCTGAGCTCTTGAGTTCTTGAGTTCTCGAATTCTTGGCTTCTCACGCATTTTGAACCTTGGCCGTTCCCGTGTAGGTTGTGCGTACTCATTGATGGATTTCATTACCGTTTTGATTCTCGCTTTGTTGGTGGGCGCAAGTGTCGCGATTTACCTTCGGATTTTCAAATTTATCTATGTCTCAGGTGGCGGCAAAGTCGCCGCGGACAGGTTCACCCGAGCTGATGTCTACTTGGCGTTTGGCTGCGTGACTATATTCGCCCTTCAGTGTCTACAAAGTCTGCAGACGAAAGATCGCGCTTTGCCCACGACTATTGATACGAATTTATTGGTTGTTGTGCAGGTTGGATTTTGGACGTTTATCATTGGAACGATTCTATTATCTTTCTTGTTTCGCGGCATCAACCCGAGTGAGCTTTTTGGGTTCGATTGCCTGGGTTTTTTGAAGGTTTTCCTCTGGGGCGGAGGGTTGTTACTCGCCGCATTTCCGTTGATTCTGGCCAGTAGTGCAGTGGTTTCGACCCTCATGCACACCGATCCGCAAAAGGATTCTCAGCCGATTATGCAACTGTTTGAGCATGCGGCGGAGCCAAGCAAAAAGATCCCAATTATATTGTTGGCCGTGGTCGTAGCGCCCTTGGCAGAAGAGTTCGTTTTTCGCGGTTTTTTGTATGGAGTGCTAAAGCGTTACACCGGAGCGGTGCCGGCGCTGATATTCACGGGGATTTCTTTTGCGCTAATTCACCTTCATGTGCCCTCTTTGCTGCCGCTCTTTTTACTGGCTTGCGTGCTGACACTCGCTTACGAACTGTCCGGGTCGCTGCTCGTGCCGATGGCCATGCATGCGCTCTTCAACAGTGTCACTCTCGTAGGGGTTTTTTTCTCGGCTACATGAAGCTGAACGAACTCGGGGAAGACGCGGTCGTTGCCCGATTGACCAGGTCGTTGCGCCTCGATAGCCGGGTAAAGCTGGGCGCAGGGGATGATTGCGCGGTAGTGGAAGTCAGCGGTCGCCTGCAGCTTTTTAAGTCTGATTGTGTCATTGAGGGGGTGCACTTTCTGCCCGATGCCAACCCGAAGTGGGTCGGCTGGAAGGCGATGTGCCGTTCGATAAGCGACATCGCCGCAATGGGGGGTAAACCATTGGACGCATTGGTAACGGTGGCGGTTCGTCCGGATACGGAATTTGCCTGGTTAAAGCGGGTCTATGTCGGCTTAAGGACAGCTGCCCAGGCTTACGACGTCAACGTGGTGGGCGGCGAAACCGTGAAGTCGCCCGGGCCTTTTTTTTTGTCGGTCGCTGTGACCGGAACGGTCGAAGGTACTAGATATGCCAGCCGTTCCGGCGGCCGAAAGGGCGATTGGTTGTACGTTACGGGAAGGTTAGGCGGATCTATCGCCGGCAGGCACTTGCGATTCCGGCCCCGTGTTGCTGAAGCTCGGTGGCTGGTTCAGCGATTCCCAGTGCATGCGATGATGGATTTGAGCGATGGGCTCGCCAGCGATCTTCCCCGCTTAGCGCGGGCAAGCCGAGTCGGTTTTGAAGTAGACACTGCTAAGCTTCCCCTCAATCCAGGTTGCAGCCGTGAAAACGGTTTGCAAGACGGCGAAGATTACGAGTTGCTCTTCGCTGTGCCTCCCAGCACGAAAAAACAGCTGGAGGCGGAATGGCGAACGACGTTCCCGAAACTTCGCTTAACCGCAATTGGCCGGCTCGTAGAAAATGAGCGAAGTCAGCTTATGGGAAAGGGCTACGACCATTTTGCCCGATGAATATAGGCCCGACAAGAAGTTGCGAGTCTGAGAGCCCCGACGAGACTCGGTTGATTGCTTCGGAGTTTGCGCGGAATCTGCCGGCTGGGACGACCCTGAGCCTGATTGGCGATCTCGGCGCCGGAAAGACAGAGTTCGTGAAGGGACTTGCGATCGGGCTTGGAGCCGGCAATGAGGTCACAAGTCCGACCTTCACAATTGTGCACGAGTATCGAGGGGGCCGGTTGGCCCTTTTTCATATGGACTTTTATCGCCTCAATGAGGAGCGGGAACTGGATGAGGTGGGTTTTGACGATTATTTGATGGCCGGCGGCGTCTGCGCAATTGAATGGGGGGACAAGTTTCCAAGCCGCCTGCCGCCGGACTCTCTGGCAATCCGGATTGCCATTCATGGCAACAACAAAAGAACGATCGTTTGGTGAAGAGCCTGCTTATTGAGAACTCAACGGAGAGTGGAAGTGTCGCAGTCATCGACGAAGGTGAAGTCGTCATACGTCTGGAATTTTCAAAGGCTGGAAAGCTCTCATCGGCGGTGCAGCAGATTTTCCTGGAAGCAGGTGCTCCCGACGAAATAATTATCGGAATCGGACCCGGTTCTTACACCGGTCTGCGGGTGGCGGCGGCTACCGCGATCGGGCTTCAATTGGCGTTGCGATGTCCTGCCTTCGGCTGTCCGTCGGTTCTCGGTTATGAAGCTGTATCGTACCACGTAGTCGGCGACGCCAGGCTCGGTTCGATTTTCCTGGCCACTGTTGAAGATAAACAGCTGACCCGGAACCCCGAACTGTTGTCGATAGCAGAGTTTGAATCGTTGCTGCCGCTGCTGGGTAGCAGGCCCATTTTCTCCGTTGGACCAATTCCGAGCCATGCCTATTTGCCGGTCCTTGCTCCGAGAGCGGAACACCTTCTTCGGCGCCGGGACAGTTTTCGTCCTGCGCTCGAGCCAATTTATCTAAAGGAGCCGCATATCACATTAGGGCGGAAATAGTGGCTAGTGGCTGGTGGCTAGTGGCTAGTCGGAGATGGTTAGTGCAGACCACTCATTGCGTGCGGGGTTACTGATTTAGGCGCTCTCCGCTCGTCGCCACCAGCCACTGGCCGCCAACTCTAGCCACTAGCCACTATTTCTCCAGGCTCGACGAAGCGCGATTGGCCGTGTATTGATGCAGGCGCAATGAAAATCGTCGTCGCTTATTCCGGAGGACTCGATACTTCGGTGATCCTGAAGTGGATTAAGGAGACCTACGCAGCTGACGTTGTGGCATTCTGCGCGGATATCGGTCAGGAAGAAGAACTTGAGGGGCTCGAAGAGAAAGCTCTAAGAACAGGGGCTTCGAAGTGCTATTTGGATGATCTGCGAGAGGAGTTCGCCCGCGATTTTATTTTTCCAATGTTCCAGGCATCTGCCCTCTACGAAAACCAATATTTTCTGGGGACGAGCATCGCGCGACCGCTGATCGCGAAGAGGATGGTGGAAATCGCTCGCGCGGAAAAAGCCGCCGCGGTCGCACATGGCGCGACCGGTAAAGGCAACGATCAGGTTCGGTTCGAGTTAACAGTAGCCGCCTTGGCGCCGGAAATTCAGGTGATTGCTCCTTGGCGCCTGGAAGAGTTTCGCGAACAATTCCCCGGCCGTGCCGAGATGATCCGGTATGCGGAAAGCCAGGGCATCCCGGTGGCCGCTAGTGCTAAGAAGCCGTATTCGATGGATCGTAACCTGCTGCACATCAGTTTCGAAAGCGGCGTGCTCGAAGATCCTTGGGTCGACGCGAGCAGTCCTGAGCTGACCGACATGTATAAGCTGAGCGTCTCTCCGGAAGACGCTCCGGACTTTTCCGAATATCTGGAGCTGGAATTTGAGCGAGGCCTTTGCGTCGCTTTGGGACACAAAAATTTGCAAGCGATATTGGGTCAGCTTGGCTTCCATGGCGATCTCGTGAAGACCCAGGAAGGACGTATTCGATTGTCACCGCTTTGGGCAATGAAAGTGCTGAATCTCCTTGGTGGCCGTAACGGTATCGGGCGGGTTGATATGGTCGAAAATCGGTTCGTCGGCATGAAAAGCCGCGGCGTTTATGAAACACCCGGAGGGGCTATTTTGTTCTTTGCTCATCGACAGATCGAGTCCCTGACGGTGGATCGCGAAGTGATGCACCTCCGCGACGCACTTGGACCAAAGTATGCCGAGCTGGTTTACAATGGATTCTGGTTCGCGCCCGAGCGCGAAGCCATCCAGGCACTCGTGAACGAATCGCAAAAGAACGTTGCCGGGATAGTGCGAGTCAAACTCTACAAAGGCAATATCATCGCGGCCGGACGCAAGAGCTCCGTGAGCCTTTATAGGCCTGATATCGCCACCATGGAGGCTGATCCTTCGGAGGCGTACAATCAGTCGGACGCGACTGGCTTTATTGCTCTGAGCGGCCTTCGTTTAAAGGTTGCCGCAAAGGTTCACGGGAAGGGTTAACGTCCGAAAATTTCATGCGAACTACATTTGCAATCCTGCCCCGTTGGTGGATTACGGTCGCTGCCCTCACCGTTACGGCGGTCCTGCTATCTCCTTTCTACTGGGTGCTGGTCGGTAGCTTCATGACCCCGGCAGAGCTTTTCGGCGGCCAGATGTCTCTTTGGCCAAAGCACTTTGCGGTCGAGAACTGGTCCCTAGCCTTTAACCGCCTATGGCCGCACATCCAAAACAGCCTTTTTGTAAGCGCGGCGGCATCCATCGGCACGCTCCTGATCACCGCGCCGGCCGCTTATGGGCTTGTGTGGCGGAAACCACGGGGACGCCACACGCTTTTTGCGTTCACGCTGATGACCCAGATGCTGCCGGCGATCGTCTTTGTGATCCCGTTGTTCATTTTGTTCACCAAGATTAACCTCGTGAATACGCTGCCTGGGCTGACTCTGGCCGACATGACTTTTACGATTCCATTCGCCCTGATAATGTTGTCCGCATATATGAAGGATCTGCCTTACGAACTGGTCGAGGCTGCTTTGGTGGACGGGGCGGGCCAGTTGCGGGCGTTTCTCATGATCGTCCTGCCGATGACGCTCCCCGGCCTCATTACCGTTGGCGTTTTCAGCTTCCTGATTCCTTGGGGTGACCTCATTTTTGCCTTGAGCCTTATCACCGACGACAGCTTGCAACCACTCACGCTCCAGCTTTACAAAGCGATGGGTCAATACGGAATTGATTGGGGGTTCTTACTGCCAGGAAGCGTTCTGACGGCCGTCCCGGCCGTGATTTTCGTCATCGCGGCCAGTCGATTCATCGTGGCGGGCGTGACCCGTGGCGCCATCAAATGATTCTGAGACGAAGATGAGAGCCAACGCTAAAACGCCAGCAGGCAAGGATACGAAAGCTGTGGTCGCGGAACGATCTCGGCCGATGGCCCGGAGAGCCCGTTTCGACACCTCTCCCTATCTGTTCATTCTGCCCTTCGTCCTTTTCTGCCTGCTGCTGATGCTTTACCCCGTCGTGTACAGCTTGACGTTGAGCTTTCGGCAAGCCACCGTCGAAACGTTTGTCAGCGGAGACATGCCATTCAATGCGCTCACGAATTACCAGGCTGCCGTTGCCGATCCGGTCTTCTGGAGGGCGGTCGTTAACACCGTCCTATTCGCGTTTTTCAGCATCCTGTTTCAATTCACCATTGGTTTTTTCTTGGCGCTGCTCTTCCAGGTAAATTTCCCCTTCAAAAACTTTTGCCTGGCAGTGCTGCTTATTCCGTGGGTCTTGCCGGTGTTGACGGCTGCGAACATTTTCAAAGGGCTATTCAATGACATCGGTCCGATTAATCAGATCTTCCATCTGGTTGCCTTAGGTCCGTTCCCGTGGCTGGCGGAGCCCGGCTATGCATTTCCGGCCACGATCGTGGCGAACATCTGGATCGGTTTTCCCTTCAATTTCATCCTCTTGTACGCAGGGATGCGCAGCATCCCAGTCGAGGTCTATGAGGCGGCGAAAATTGACGGCGCAAATTCCTGGCAGCGGATGGTCCACATCACGTTACCGATGCTGAAGCCGGTCTCCGCGGCGGTCCTGATGCTTGGCACCATCTACACCGTGAAGGTCTTTGACCTGGTGTGGGTAATGACCGGCGGCGGTCCCGCGAACGGAACCCACCTCTTGTCCACATACGCTTACCAAGTGGGGTTCTCGCTCCTGAACTTCGGGGAGGCGGCCGCGATCGCGACCCTCATGGTCCTGCTTGTGCTCTTGCTTAACCTGGTGCAAATGGTCCTACAGCGAAGGTAGTGGCGTTGAAACTGGGTCGGCGGCTGCGCGATGTAGGCGAAGCGTCCTCGCTTTGCTTCTTCCCGAGAGGGCAAAGCGAGACGCCTCGCCTACGCCTCCGGGTGGTGGCCTATTTAGTGGCTAGAATCGTCTTAATCTTTGCGGCCGCATCCTTCAATGCCTCTTCGACGCTAGCCTGACCCGTGAGAGCGCGCTGAATCGCCGTTCGAGCCGCCAAAGAGATCGCCGGGTACTTCGCCCC
>DASXBV010000017.1:0-4659 GCA_036491515.1 Chthoniobacterales bacterium | reverse complement strand
GGTCATCTCGCTCAACGCAAGTTCAGAGACGGTCGAACCGGGCGGAATCTGCAACGTGACGATTGCTTCTTCGATTTGTGCATACGCTTGTTCCGTCAGGCTCTCCTTGCGGGCCGGTTTGTGGCCGGCGCGCGGCGCGCGAGTCGGCGTCAACGCACCGGCACGGACAACCTTCGCGGTGGGCTTGGACTTGTGGGCGGCGCGGCCACGCATCGAGCAACTCCTGTACTTAAAATATATTTATTGTATAAGGACGCTAACACCGATTCAGCGGCGTCACCCGATGCCATTACGCGCGGGTCGCTCATTGCAGCCACTCCCCTGTCTTAAGGAAGTGTTCCTTCTCATCCTCGAGATCCTGGATGTACTGACGCAGCATCTGGATTTCCGCGTACGCCTTACCCTGATCGATTTCGAGCGCTGCGACCGTCTCCTTGTGCTTCGCGTCGATTCCTTCGCGCAGCGCCTTCATCTCTTCCTGAGGATCAAGAGTAATATTTGTTTTCATCGATCTTGTCCTTTCAACTACTGATATATTAGGTGAATATTTATACCCGTCAAAATTTTTTTCGCTTTATGACACGCGGGCCGTGGCTAAGCCGGTACCGACACTTCGGCAAAACCGCAGGATCGTGCCTGATCAGCCAGCGCTCGAAGCAGACGGAAAGCGCGGTTGATAGGGGAGCGTATCCTTGGCGCGTTGCATCGCGAGTGCGCGCTTGATATGCGCGCGAGTGTGAAAGCACCCTACCGGATCAAAGCTCCGTGATCGTCGCGCGGGTGAATGCCTCAATGTTGTCCAGCAACCTGTCGAGCGCTCGGCCCGCGCGGTCTGCATCGCCATCTGCGATCGCCTTCGCAGTTGCAGTTCGGTTAATAGTGCCCGGGACGTTGGATCGATGGCACTGGCGGGGTTAGTCACTATCATTCACACTTGAGTCGCCTGGATCGCGGTCAGGGCGATGGTATAGACAATGTCATCGACCAAGGCTCCTCTGGAGAGGTCGTTTACCGGGCGTCTCAACCCTTGGAGCATGGGTCCGACGCTGATCACGTTTGCGCTGCGTTGAACCGCCTTGTAAGTGGTATTCCCAGTATTCAAGTCGGGAAAGATGAATACGGTTGCGCGGCCGGCTACCGGGCTATTCGGCGCTTTCGTTTTCGCAACGTCGGGCATAAACGCGGCATCGTATTGCAGCGGACCGTCGATCAGCAGATCGGGCCGTTTCGATTGCGCAAGCTTGGTGGCATCGCGAACTTTATCCACGTGGGCTCCCGATCCCGATTCACCGGTAGAGTAGCTAATCATTGCGACCCTCGGTGGGATACCAAACGCCTTTGCCGAGTCGGCGCTTTGGATCGCAATATCGGCGAGCGTCTCGACGTCGGGATCCGGGATCACCGCACAATCGCCGTACACTAAAACTTGCTCCGGCAAACACATAAAGAAGATCGAGGAAACAGCATGCGCATTTGGCTTGGTCTTGATGACCTGCAGTGCGGGCCGGATGGTATTTGCAGTCGAGTGAACCGCTCCGGATACGAGGCCGTCCACTTCGCCGAGGGCCAGCATCATCGTCCCCAAAACGACGCTGTCTTCCAGTTGGCTTGCGGCCATTTCCATCGAAAGTCCTTTGTGCTTCCGCGCTTCGAACAAGGGATTCACGTAGTTTGCGCGGACCAGCGCCGGGTCCAAGATCTCCAAGTTGTCTGGGAGCTCGACGTCCTGGCTTTTTGCTACCGCCTGGACTTCTGAGGGCTTGCCCAAGAGCACGCAACGGGCAATTCCCCGGCGGCCGCAAATGGCGGCGGCTGTGACGGTGCGCGGTTCCGAACCTTCCGGTAGGACGATTCGCTTTTTTGCCGCCCGCGCCTTTTCGGTCAGCTGATATAGAAATGCGGCTGGAGAGAGCCTGAATTCGAGCTCTTTTTTTGACTCAGAGATTAACCACTCGACATTCAAGCTTTGTGCCACGTGGTCGACAGCAGCTCGAGTGCGCTCAAGGTCATCTGCTGGGACCGCCGAGCTGAGTTGGAAAAGCTGCGTCGCTGCCTCGTAACTGCCCGTTCTAACGCGTAGCAGCGGCAATCCTGTATCCAGAGCCGGTCTGCAAAATTCGATAACGCGCTCATCGACTGGCATATCGCCCGTCAAAATCAAACCGGCGAGAGGGACTTTGCTGAGTGTCGCCATCGCTGCTGCGATGATGATATCATCCCGGTCGGTCGCTGTTACGAGGATCGCTCCAGGCACCAGCGTATGAAAACTGTTGGGAACCGTGCGCCCCATGAGAAACCTTTGCTTTACGCGCCTATGCTCCATCTCTCCGGCGTGCAACACTTCCGCCCCGAGGTGTCGTTGGATGTCGAGTGTCCGAGGATAGGTTAAGCTATCGCTGTGCGGAACGACGCCAATGAGCTGCACTTTCCCACGTCGAAAGAGTTGGCTCTCTGATCGGAAGCGGTCGGCCGGGCTCGGCAGGGTAACGTCGTCACTGATCGGATAGTGATTGACGATGACTCCAAGAAGCTTCTGGATGCCGCCAAATATTTTGGCACTATACTCGATTTGGTCATCGAGCTGATCCGCCGCTTTATCAGCGCCAGATGCAACCAGCATCACCTCGGCGTTAAGCGTCTTAACTAATTCCTGGTTGAGGCTTCCGAGGTTTGGATCACCCCGAGCAGAACGCAGACCTTCGATCACCACTACATCAGCGGTCGCGGTCGAACCATGGAAGGCAGCGATCACCTGGCCCAATAGCTCGTCCAGCCGTCCCTCCGAGATCATCCTGATGGCGGTTGTGACCGGGATTGGGTCGGCCGGTTCCAAGGTGGTAGTGGCCCGAATGAAGTGAGTCGATCGTTCCAGTCCGGAAGCGCCGTCCGTACGCTGACTGATTGGCTTAAAAAAGGCGACGCGCACACCGCGGCGATCGAGTGCGTTAACCAGGCCAAGTGAAACCGTTGTCAATCCAACACCGGTACCCGCAGGAGCGAGAAAGAATGTGTGTTTCATGGGGTTAGGCGGTCTGTTTCGCGTGCGATCATGAGCTCTTCGTTGGTTGGTATGACCAAGCAGAGCAGGCCCGAACCGGAGCTAATTCGGCCGTTACTCTGTTTGCCGTTCTGTTCGTTAAGTTTTGGATCGATTTCCGGATGGAGGATGGCCAGGTGGCCGAGTACCTTACCTCGAATGAAGGCGTTATTCTCCCCGATACCACCGGTAAAAATCAGTGCATCGATCGAAGTGAGTGAAGCTGCCAAACCGAGAATGGCTCGTCCTAAGCGGTGACAGAAAAGATCGATCGCCAATTGGGCTCGAGAATTTCCATCGTCTGCTGCTGTAATAACCGAGCGCATGTCGTGGCTTACTCCCGAGATACCCAGCAGACCGCTCTTCCTCGTGAGGGTCTCAATTATTTCCACAAGTCTGAGTCCCTCGCGCTCCTGGAGAAACAAAAGCAGACTTGGATCCACGTCGCCACTACGAGTACCCATTACCAAGCCTTCCAAAGGCGTGAGCCCCATGGTTGTGTCTACGCTATGGCCGTTCTTGACTGCCGTTGCGCTGCACCCGTTTCCGAGATGGGCTGAAATAAACTGCAGCCGGTCATACGGCTTGCCCAATCGCCTGGCGGCTTCTAACGTTACGTAATGATGACTAGTGCCGTGGAATCCGTACCTGCGGATCCGGTACTTTTCGTAATATTCGTAGGGAATGGCATAATGAAAAGCGTATGCCGGCAACGTCTGGTGAAAGGCGGTATCGAACACGGCAACTTGCGGTTTGCCCGGGAAAAGGTCCGCGGCCACGCGAATGCCGAGCGCGTTAGCCGGATTGTGGAGAGGTGCCAGACCCGCGAGTTCCTCGATTTTCTGAGTAACGGCCTCGGTAACTACTTCGGGCTCGCGGAAGTACTCTCCGCCGTGAACCACGCGATGACCAATTGCTTTGCAATCGAATCGCCCGCTCTTCGACAAGATCTCGATCACTCGAAGAAGGGCCGATCGATGATCGGCGAGCGGCAACTTCTCCTCGTGCTTCACTTTTTCCAGGTCGATTAGTTTCAGGAGGCCTTGCTCCGTACCGATGCGTTCTGCAAGCCCGGAGGCCAAGGCCGTGTCGGATTTCGGATCCAAAACCGCGAACTTCAGGGAGGAACTCCCGCTGTTGATCACCAGGATCGGGGACTGGCTGGTAGACATAATTGCTCCAGTAAATGATGGGGTTCGCTTACTTCCGAGTCTCACGACCTTCGGCTTTGTCGGATGCAAGCTTCTCAAAGCAAATGTCAAACAATATCCAGGACCGAGCAACACTTTAATCGGGTTTCGACGGCGGTGCTGATCGAAATCACGCCGAGTTGTCACGCGCTTATTTTGGGGGGACATTTATTCCTAGCGCGTTGCGCTAGGCTATCTTGAAACGCCGCTTCGCGGTTGAATCATCGCAATCCCTTTGGTCAGGTGGCCGGGCGCCACCCGGCATCGACCCAAAGTTCGCCACTCACGGCAGCGTTCGTTATCATAAAGCAAATGGCATCCGCGATTTCCTCCGGCTTGATCAGCCGTTTCAACTGCGTTTGCGGAAGCACTTTGGTCCGGATGAACTCTTCCCCCAGCACCCGCACCATCGGAGTGTCGGTAAATCCCGGA
>DASXBV010000016.1:0-5019 GCA_036491515.1 Chthoniobacterales bacterium | reverse complement strand
CCGATCTGGAGTACGTCCGGCTTCTCGATAACCTCATAAAAAAGGCCCCGTGAGACCTGCTCGCAAGCTGAAAGGTAGACGTCGAGCTCTTCCGGAGTGCAAACAAGATACCGTAATTGCCATTGGATCCCGTTGATTAGCGCGCACATCATCGCATCCACACTCGCCGCCGTTTTCAATCGCAGCAGGGTCCGGATTTGACTGGTTCTCCCGTCTTTCAAGCTAACTGCCGAAATTGAAACCGCAGATTCCTTAGGCGGCGCAGCCGCGACCGGAGTTTTTAACCACAGATTACGCCCATGACGCAGGTTATTTCTGTGCAATTTTTGGTTCTTCTTAGTTCCAACTTGACTCCCCGTTCACATCTTACTTCTTACTTCTTACTTCTCACTTCTCACTTCTCACTTCCTTGCCTGCGGCGCGGTCGGCAGATCTGCTTCGACCAGCCGAAACTCCAAAATCAATCTCTCTTTCAGGGAAATGAATGCCTTAGCAAGCGATTCTTGAAGCAGTTCCCGCGCTCGGCCCCTTGGAACATCGGCACGAGGGAAGATCGCTTCGCCGAACCCGATCCAAACCGCAACGCGCCGAAACGGAAGCCAGTTCCGTTTATTGTACAATCGATCTGTCCCGAGAATCACGCTCGGAACGATCGGCTTGCCCGAAAGCACACAAAGAGCGCTCACTCCCGGCCACATCGGGGCCCCCTCCAGTACGGACCCTTTTCCCGCTCGGATTCCGCCTTCGGGGAACACGCCAACGACTCGCCCCTCTTCCAGCCGTCTCAGCGCGGTGCGAATCCCCGTCCGGTCGGTCCCGTCGCGACGTACTTTAAAGGCACAAAGCCCATCCATAAGCGCTGCACTCGCGGGATTAAGAAACAACTCTTCCATTGCCATCCAATCAATGTACCGCCGAAACCGCGAGCCCAGAAGTGGAGGATCGAAATGACTGATATGATTGCTGGCTAGGATGTACCCTGTTCCGACCGGAACTTCTCCATAGTAAGCAATCTTCGTCCGACAGACCAGGAAGAAGATCCCTCGAACCAGCCAGCGGCAGAGATGCGAGAACGCTCGTTGTGCGATGTTCTTTCCGAGCATGTCTAAATAGTCAAGAAGTCAGGAGTTCAGGAGTTGCAGGAGTTCAGGATGCTCCAGGGAGGGCAAGAGCCAGCGTAAGCGAAGGCTCCAGCCTTTTCCGCACACAGCGCACCACGGGGGGCAAAGGCTGGAGCCTTCGCTTACGCGGGGCCGATTAGTCACCATGCCCCAGATTGCAAAGCCGCCGTCTCATTCTGCAACTCCTGAACTCCTGCCACAAAGGGACGCGATCACTGTCCGGGGGCCATCGGCGGCCCAATGGTGAGCCAATCTGCTCGTTAAAAAAATGGTCTCTCAAAAAGTCCGGATATCGCCTTGGGACTCCGCAAGTGGCGAGATACACAACTAACAACACCGCAAAGGCGAAAATCCAGGAAACAGGCACTCTCTCACGGGTAAGCGAAGGCTCCAGGCTATGCCCTGTGCTGCGAATTGCCCTGGCAGGCCTCGCATCAGCCGCTGCGCCACCGGATGAAGAAATCTCAAATGTCCAAGTCGCAACCCGCCGACGGACGCCAAAAGTGCCCCACATTCGCAACAGACGATCAACCATGCAGTGAATGAAATCGAATTCACTCTTTTGATGCTGCAGCAAGCCGCTTCAACTTGCCCGCCAGGGAGGCTTTGGTGGCCGAGGACATGCGATCAATAAACAGAATTCCATTCAAATGATCGGTTTCATGCTGGACCGCCCGCCCGAGGAGGCCCGCCGCTTCAAAATCTATGCGGTTCCCGTTCAAATCCTGCGCCTTGACTTTGACCTTTACCGCTCGCGGTATCTCGGCCGTGATCTCTGGAAAGCTCAGGCATCCTTCGGTTCCAATCTCCACTTCGTCATCCAGCTGCAGCTCCGGATTAATAAGGATTAGTGGCATATGTTCGTTCGGATCGACTTCTTCTCCCCCAAGCCACATCCGGCTCGGGCGGTTCTCCGCGTCGCCCACATCAATGACAGTTAGTTGCAGAGCGCGTCCAACTTGTTGCGCGGCCAGGCCAACGCCGTTCGCCTCGTACATCGTTTCGAGCATATCGGCTGCCAAGGCCCTGATTTCGTCGTTAACCGTTCCGAGCCGTTTGCCTTTTGTGCGAAGTACTGGATCACCGTATTTGACAATCTCTCGAATCATTTCTGATCAGGCGCTTTCGTGAACGTCGGCAGGTTTTTCACACCGGCCTTCTTTAACGAATCGAGTACTTGCACGAGAAATCCAAAAGAAACCTTCTGGTCGGCTTTCATCGCCAGCGGACGGTCTGCTGCCTTTTTTTGTTCGTCTTGCAGGGCCGAAGTAAGCTCTTCAACACCGTTCACCGGACGATCATTCAACACAATCTTCTCGTCGGCCGTAATAGCTAACACAATGGGATCAGTCGGATTCTCGGCCTGCGTTGCGGTCTTCGATTCCGGAAGTTTGATCGATAGCTCCGTTTCTGCCGTCTTGAACGTCGTTGTGACGATAAAAAAAATTAAGAGTATCGCGAAAATATCGATCAGTGAAACTATGATGACCTGCGGAGTTCGCTTCCGCTTAACGTAGAACCTCATCGCGCTGCTCCCTCGAGCGATTCACCTTCAGGGACAAATGCTTCCCGACCACGGCTAGTCTGAAAAATCTTTTCTATCAGGTCGGTTAGCAGCGACTCCATCTCGACCGCCAATCTCTCGACTCGTCGCGAAAAATAGGTATAGGCAACGAGGGCCGGAATAGCGATGGACAGTCCTACGATAGTCGTGCTTAACGCTTCGCCGATGCCCGAAGCTATTCCCTTAAGATCCGACGTTGACATCACGCCCGAGCCAATATTGCCAAAGACTCTCACCAAGCCCGCTACCGCTCCAAGGAGACCGAGCAAAGGCGCAATCCCCACAACGATCTCCAGAATGAAGAGCCCGCTTTCCAGGCGAACGATCTCCTGTCTCGCACGCGACTGAACCACTTCCAATGTCTCCTGCTTGGTGGCGTTATACGGTCGTACGGCCACTTCAACGATTCGCGAAAGCGGCGAATTGTCGTCCTGTATCAGATGACGCAAGTGCTCCGGTTCATTGCCCGGGATTATTTTGTTGATCTCCTTCTCGATCAAAGCCGGGATGACAGCGCGGCGCCGTAAGGCAAACAACCGCAAAAGCATAACCGTCAGTGCGACAAAGGAACAGATCAACAAAAGCACCATGAAAATGCCGCCTTTGATGAAAAAATCTAACGTGTTTTCGAACAGGGCTAATTGGAACATGGCTAGTAAGTGAAATTAAAACTCATCGTGAATTCCATGCGATCGCCTGAAAGCAGCGGACTGAGTTCATCAGGCATCGGCGGGATGTTTGCTTCTATAATCGATTGTAACGAAGTGGAAGCCAAAGTTTCATTCGATGAATTCCGGAGGACCTTCACATCTTCCACTTTTCCGTTCGGACGCACATAAAATTTGATCTGGACCGTACCGATATTGATTAAGTCACTCCGCTCCCTCACGTAATAGTACCATCTTGAACCAATTGCATCCTGCACGGCCTTTTCAAATCTCCCCTGGGGAGTTCCCAAAGCGGCAATCGAAGATCTTCCCCGATTATTTATGTTACCCTGCATGCGCGTGATCCGCTGCTCCTGCCGATAGGCGGTCGGCGGTGCACTCTGGCGCTGCGGAGTTCTCTGTACCCGACGGGACGGAGTTGGAGTTGGCATTTGGCGCAACATCGCGAGTTCCTCGTCCGATGGCACGACTTGCTCCGGCGTCGGAACAGGAGTCGGTGTGGCCTCCTCAGCGGGCGGCGACACTTTTGGCTCTGGGGCAGGAGTCGGTTTGGGCATCGGCCGCAGCATAGCAAATTGCTGATCCGATGGTGTGATTTCCGGTGTCGGGGCAGGTGTCGGCGTGGGCTGTTCATCCGTTATCGCGACTTGCGGCGTCGGAGCAGGAGCGGGTGCCGGCGTTGCCGGGGGCGTGGGCTGCTTTTCCGTTGGTGCGTTTTCCGGCGCCTGAGCGGGAGTCGCTAGGGGCGTTGGCGCAGGCGTGGGCTGCTTATCTGGTGGCGCGGCTTCCGGCGTCGGAGCAGGAGTCGGTACTGGCGTTGGGCTTTCGACCGATTTGACCTCTTCCTGCTTCTGTTCCATTTGCGGCGCAGCGGCTTGCCGGCCAGGGTCGGTAGAAAAAGCCTGCCCTTTATCCGCTAGCGAAAAGCGCTCGTTTTTAAAACCAATGTCTGGCGTCTCCTTGCCTTCCTGCGTAGGGATAGGGGTATCCCCTTTCGCCGGTTGTTCGCTGGCTGCCGCGGTGTCCTTATCGGATTCGAACATGGAGTCGACAGGTTTCTGATCGGTCTTCTGGTCGTCGTTTGTCCGTAGGTATTGCCGCTCCTGCTTTTGTTCGTCAGGCGGTGGACTGTCCAGCATGGTCAGCTGCGGCGGCGATTGATCCGCTTTTTGCTGTGGAGTTGAAATATCCGGCCACAGAGCGATCACCTTGCTCGAACCGAGGATGATGATTACATGTAGAATCAGCGACCCGACGATCGCTATGATGATCTTTTTCCTGTCTGACATCGACAAATGCGCCTAGATTAAGTCTCCTGCCTCGGTAGCTCAAGTCATTCCACAAGTAACTGACTCACACAAGACCCACAAAGGGCACAAAGGTCAGAGGAGGCCGCGAAGGTTTTTAAAGCTTTTAAGAAAGGGTGCAATCGGAAATCGGCCAGTCCGGGCAACTTTCATATTTCCTTTGTGACCTCTTTCTGACCTTTGTGACCTCTGTGTGAGTCTTTGAATCCCCTCCTCCGTCATAACCGAACAACGCTTTCGCCTTCAAGGCGACCGACTACGTCGAACGCCGAAATCTGAGCACAGCGCCGAATATCCGCGTCTTTGCCGATCTTCTGCAAAAGCTTGCCGTTCTTCGTGTGCCGTAACCACTCCAGAAC
>DASXBV010000015.1:0-3225 GCA_036491515.1 Chthoniobacterales bacterium | reverse complement strand
GGGGCGTGTTCACACCGATCTGCGGTGTACCGCCCGGACCGAAAAACATGCTCGGGAGCAAGCGGAACAAGAACTGCACGTCGCCGGGGAAATTGAAACTGCGCGCTTCGCCTCCCCCGAAGGGTATGTAAAACGCATTCGCCGAGAGGTCCCGATCACTACTGAAGAGGCCGCCGGTGCGTTCCCAGAAATCGGCAATGACCACAATCTCCGTCTTATCATCTCCGGTGCCGGCTTTGATCCACGCCTCCCACTCGCCCATGTCGTTAGAGGCTCCCAAGTCCGTGTTTCCATAGCTGCCTCCGATCTCCAGTCCACGGAACTTGTGGACCAAAAAGAAATTGACGACGCCGGTGATCGCATCGGAGCCATACACCGCTGAGGCGCCATCCTTCAAAATGTCGATGTGATCGATCATCGGAAACGGAATCAGGTTAATGTCCACGCCTCCGCTGAACCCGACACCGTTCAACGAACCAAAGGCGACACGCTTTCCATCAACCAGCACAAGGGTCTCCTTGGCCAACAAGCCCCGCAGGTTGAATTGAACAGTGCCGTCGCCGCCACTGCCCGTGCCCGAATTGCTTATGTTCAGGTTCGTGGCTGCCCCGGACTGTTGTGGCAGAAAAGTTGTCAGGTCCGTAGCATTGCGGATACCCAGTTTTTCGATGTCTGAGGGGCGATACGTATCCACTGGATTTGGGCCAACTTCTTGCGCCGTGGGAATGTTCGAGCCAGTGACGATCACTCGCTCAATTTCCATAACACCCGATGATGCCGCTTCCTGAGCAAATGCATTAGCTGCGAGAACAACAAAACATCCAAGCCCCGCAATAACCGCGGTGCGGGAGGAGTTTGCGGCAGGGGATGCGTTCATTTCAGACCCAAACGGATCCGACGAACGCGATTACATAGCCTCCTGCTGAGACTTTCAAGCCAATCCGGCATAGGTCTGGGTGCCGCCGGCGTAACGCTTTAACCATTTAACGCAGCGAACCCACTTTTCGCGTAACGGGCCGCCACTTGCCGCGCAGTACAACAGCGAACGGCCAGAACTGATTTCTCCTTGGCACGCTGTAGCCATGCGAGTGCATGGACGAAGGCGGCACAGTGAGAAGTCAAAGAAGGCCAAACAACAAAAAAAGGAAAATTAAAAATGAAAAAACTAAACATTACATTCGGAACAATTCTGTTGGTGCTTGGCTGTTTTGCATTTTCGCCGGCGACGAAAGCAGATCCGCCAATCGCAGGTTTATGGCATGAGTTTTATACCAGTGACTTCGGTCCGCCATTTGAAACCTACGCGCAATGGCACAGTGACCGGCTGGAAATCGAAACCCCGAATTTTATAAATGGGGTGTGCATGGGGACTTGGAAACAGATGGCAAACAGGACCTTCAAGCTCTTCCACGTAGGTTGGACCCCCGGTGGTATCCCGCCCGCCCCTACGAGCGTACGATTCGAGTTGAGGCATCTAGATACGGTCAGTGTCGACGGCAATAGCTTCGACGGCACTTATGATCAGAAGTTCTTCGACGCGAATGGAACTCTCGTTTTCGAGGACATGGGCACGATCCATGCAACGCGGCTTTCTGTGGATCAATTTGCTACCGACTCAAATCAGACCGCGACCAACTAACAAATCCCGGGAGAGCCTCTTCGGTCATCGTGAAAACGCACCGGAGAGGCTCTTGCGATTCACCGACAGAATTCCGATTCTTAATGCGACTATTAACCATATAAATCCTGCCGGCGATGAGCGAACGACTCCACTCGGCTGCGCACTGAACGTACGAGTTCTTGGGATAAATCGGCTTGGATAAGTTCTTCGCGGTCGGGTGATGCGGCCGCAATCACAACTCCGCGAGGATCGATAACCGCGGAGCTGCCACAAAACCACAAGTCATCGTCTTTGCCGACGCGGTTTGAGGCCACAACATAGCACTGGTTTTCGATCGCCCGCGCCATGGCGAGCGTTCGAAAATGTTCGACTCGCGGAAACGGCCAGGCGGAAGACAGAATAAACGCATCCACTTTCTGCTCCGTCGCCAGCTTTCGGAACATCTCGGGGAAACGAAGATCGTAACAGATGCTGAAACCAAAGCGCAGATCGTCGAGCGCAAAGGTCGCGAAGGTATCGCCCGGAGCAAAGCACGTCTGCTCTTCAACCGGCGCGACCGCATACAAATGAGTCTTGCGATATTTCGAGGCGATGTCGCCCTTTGCATCGACAAGGACCTGCGAATTGTAAATTGACGAACCATCCCGCTCGGAAACACCGGCGACGATCGCAATTGAAAGCTTCCTTGCGATTTCTTGAAGCCCAGCGACGAATCCATCGTTCCATTGATTGGCACGGGAGCGGATGACAGGCATCGAGTAACCGGTGTCAATCATCTCCGGAAAAACGATGAACTCAGCAGCAGCATCTTTGGCCCGGCGAGAAAAGTCGCGGACCTTCAGAAGATTCGCCTCGGGATCGCCGAGCGAACAGGAAATCTGGGCAACTGCGACTTTCATTACTGGCTTGCAAATACCTCTTGCGAGCGTGTCATGTCGAGCGGAGTCGAGACATCTCTGGAAATTCTCTTCGTACCTTAAAATCAGAGATTCCTCGACTGCGCTCGGAATGACATTGAAGGTCGATGGTTACGCGGCAATCGGTCTGCGGTAGCCGAAAAATTCACGCTTTTTAATCATGTGCACCACTTCCGGTGGAACCATTCGCTCCCAGTTGCTGTCTCCGGACTGCAATTTGCCCAGCACGTCAGGCGGATGAATTCGCAAATACTCCGGATGATAGTCGGCAATTTCCTGGACGTATTGATTGTCGATCAGGTATTGAAATAACGAGCAAAGATTTCGCGCGACTTTGACTTGCGTTGCGGTGATGACCTTGCCACAGGCCTCATCAATCATTGGATAAACGTAAAGCTTTAGTCCTCCCTTAAACATCCTGCCAAGCGCTTCCAGAATTCCTCCTTCCAGCTTTGTGTAGTATTTTTCGTTAAAAATTTCGATCAAGCTGGGGACGCCCATGACAAGGCCAATCGGCTTGTTCGTATAGCGAAAGAGGTACCCCGCGAGCCGATAGTATTCGGCGAATCTTGAGATCAACACGGTTCGTCCCAGCGCACGAAGAATATCCACGCGGGCGAGAAAATCCGCGTGATCAACCTTGCCGCCGGCGAGCAAATTTTCGAGTGTCATCTCCATGAGAACGAC
>DASXBV010000014.1:0-2100 GCA_036491515.1 Chthoniobacterales bacterium | reverse complement strand
AGCGGCTGGCCTGTGAGCCGATTTCAGCGCGTTTGAGCCCGAAATAGCGGAGAAATCCTGTTGCAGTAGGTGCATCCCTTACGCGGGGAGCACGTTATTACCATACATGGAAGGGGTCCTTGCCGAAGTTCCGGGGTAGGTCGAACGTGTCCGTCTTAAGCAACGCATGGTTGATGTCCTCGCCAAATTTTCGCCAGATTTCGGCGGTTAGTTTTCGTGCCAGCCAAGCGGCGGGCGTGAGTTCGGCGATTCGATTGATCGGGAAGTTTGCCAAGCCCGGCAAGGTCGAGCAAAGATAGTCGCGAATCGGGATTTTTAGTTGTCGGTGCTCGGAAGTGTACGGTCCGGAGTACTTGCTAGAAATCCGGTCCCCGTCCGTCCACGACATATTGCAGCTATCGTTAACCACTAACATTTGATCTTGGATCTTTAGCGCTGAGTGCAAATAAGCCGTGAAAGTTGTTTCTGAAACCGGCAGCAGATTACCAGGGGTGCCGGACCGCACAATAGGCGTTTCCGAGCCGTTTGATCTTCATGCTTCACCGCCCGAGCATACGCGCGGTCGCGGGCCGGTCCATTTGCCTATTGAACAGGCATCGCTTGGACCAAGTGAGGAAGGCCCTGGGTGATCGTGGCTACATCACAGGCCAAACCCTCGCAGATCGATGCCGTGGGTAATCGCGCGACAGCCTTCATTCTTGAAAACCGAATGCTTTCGCGTTGTGGCTGCTAGATCAGCCCCAGTTTCATCTTGCCGACCTCACTGATCATATTCTGGTTCCAGGGGGGATCCCAAACCAGTTCCACCTCAGCTTCGTCCACTCCCGGAACCCTTAAAATCTTCGCTCTTGCGTCCTGGGCGATCGCTGGTCCCATACCACAACCGGGAGCAGTGAGTGTCATCTTTACTTCCACTCTTGTGCCTGACTTCGGCGCCTTGACAACCTGGCAGTCATAAACCAGGCCGAGATCGACGATGTTTACCGGAATTTCGGGGTCATACACCGTCCGGAGCTGGTCCCAAATTTCTTTCTCGTCGGCGTCTTCTCGACCTCGCTCCTTCTTTTCCAGCGAAGTACGAGGCTGTAGATCAAGAGCATCGGCATTCTCTTCGCTGATGCGGAACAAGCCGTAATCGCAAGCTATGGTATAGCCCCCGCCCAGACTCTGAGTAATGATTACTTTCGTTCCTGCTGGTATGGTTGTTTTTAACCCTGCCGGGATCTGAATTGTTTCGCAATCCCGAGCTAACTCGATTTCGTGATTCTCACTCATTGGAAGGACCTATCGGTTCGTTGCCGATGATTGAAACTGGTGCAACAACAAGGTCGGGGCAACGTTCTTTTTCTCTTGCACCTCCGCATTCGGAGACAATGCCGATCTGAGCGCTCCCTCGACCAGCTGAGCGCAATGAATTTTCAAGGGCGGTAACGGCCCTAACGGCTCAAAAAGGGTCTTGCCCGCTCTGAAGGAACTGGTGGTGGAACGTCCTAAGCGGCAACGAGTTGAAGATTGAGTGATTGGGCTTCTTTTTTGAGCCATTTGATCCGCGGAAGCCGGAATTTAAGTTCATAGTGGTGGATGCCCTGTAATTTTGTCCGTAGCGGAGCATGCGATAGACTAACCGAGCGAGATGGTGAGCTATGGCAACGATTGCTTTGGGAGCACCAAGTCTGGCTTTGAGGCGACGGTATTTTGCTCCGAGCGCGCTCTTGCTACGTGTGAGGCTCTGGGCGCACAGGCGAACCTACAAACGGACAGGAGCCTGAAAGCTCGCCCCGGCTAACTGACACCGACCGCGTTCGCGGTGCTGCCCGGATCGATCTCTTCGGTGACAATGCGAAAAGTTTCGAGAAGATGTTGCCCGAACACCATGGTGATAGGAACGTCGCCCGCGTCGCGTCCACGTCCGATGAGGACGCGGCCAATGCGGCGGCGGTTATGCCGCGCATCGAAGGTATGCCAGTGTCCGCCAAGATAGGCTTCGAACCAGGCGCTGAAATCCATTGGATTGGGATCAGCAGGGACGCCAATATCACCTAGATAGCCCGTGGCGTAGCGCGCGGGGATATTCATGCAGCGGCACAAGGTAATGGCGAG
>DASXBV010000013.1:0-16055 GCA_036491515.1 Chthoniobacterales bacterium | reverse complement strand
GGGATCCGAGCTCTGTACACGAAGCGCAGTGATCACCCCATGTGAGTCTCTGATGATTTCTGGCCTTATCACCTCGAGAAGTCGTCGGGCGTGGTCGAGAGTCTCCCGCTGCACGGCGGATTGCGCTTCTTCGGTCAGTTCTTGCGGCTTAGCGGGCGCCAGGGTCTGGCTATCCACCATCCGGTAATACGCCAGAAACGTTTTCGTCGTTCCTTCCAAGGTTGCTCGAACGGGTGATCGGTAAAAGTAGGGATCCAGGATCACACAGTATTGAGAGGCGTTCGTTGAGAGCGGCACCGAGGCAATAACCAACAATAGCAATACTATCCGGCGGTTGAATTTGCAGTTTATTGTCCCGGGCGTACTTCTATTCAGCATCATGATATCGTTTCTCGATGGCGAACTTGTCGAGGCTCTCCCTACTCAGGTTGTCATCTCCGTCCACGACGTTGGATACCTCGTCCAGATCCCACTCTCAAGCTTTGATCATTTGCCGGCTGTGGGAGCGCGTGTAAAATTATTGACTCATTTAGTCGTTCGGGAAGACGCGCATTTGCTGTTTGGCTTTGTGAGTAGCGCCGAACGGGATTTATTCCGCCTCCTCCTTCAACATGTCACGGGCGTAGGACCCAAGATTGCCCTGGCTGTGCTCAGTGGCATGAGCGTCGCCCAGTTTAAGAGCGCCGTTGTAAACGGTGAAGTCAGCGCTCTGGCGAAAGTCAGCGGTATCGGCAAGAAAACTGCGGAACGGATTATCTTTGAATTGAAGGACAAGGTGGGTGTGGCCGCAGCCTGGGAGTTGGCTGCTTCCGGCCGGGATGATCAACAAACCAAGTTGACTGATGCAGTCTTGGCCCTTCTTTCTTTGGGCTTCAAGCAGGTTGAAGCGCAGAAGGCGGTTCGCGAGGTTCTCTCCGAAGCCAAGGTCGCGGATATCGATATGGAAGAATTAGTTCGGCGCGCGCTCAAGTTGTTGGCTTAGTGTCCTGTCCCCGAAATAACATGTATTTTGCCGGGGACAGGACACGAGCACAAAAAATGGATGACTCAGTAGCCCTAGAGCGTATCCGGCGCATCCGCGAACGGTTTCCCGAAAAGGGCTTGTTTGCGCACAAGGAGTGGCTGATATCGCCTCAACCGTTTTTGATCGGTGCACATTTCGCCGAGGAACTCGAACGGCTCGGCCATTGGCTGCTCAAATTTGTCAGAGCATCCAACTTGCTTTACCACCTCAGCGTAAAAGGTAAGCAGCCGCACTGGATTTCCCGGTACCTGGACGCAGGGAAACCGGCTGAATTAGTGGAGCTCTCCCGGAAGTTTCGGTACGAAATTCCGCGAGTGATTCGGCCGGACATCATTCTAACAGATGGCGGGTACGCGATTTCAGAGCTCGATTCTGTGCCCGGAGGCATTGGGCTGACGGGGTGGTTAAATCAAACCTATCGCGAACTCGGTTTTGATGTTCTCGGAGGCGGAGATGGGATGATCGAAGGGTTCCGTTCCATACTACCATACGGGGTGATTGCCGTATCGAACGAGTCCGAAACCTACAGGCCGGAAATGCACTGGCTTTGCGAACAATTGACCGCCAGACACGGCTCGCTTTGGAGCACAGCGCGGGCGGAAACGTGGGATTTTCGGTCCTTGGAACCCGTTTATCGGTTCTTTGAGATGTTTGATCTTTCCAATCTACCCTCCAAAGACTCGTTGCATGAGGCCGCCCATTCAGCCGCTTTCAGCATCACTCCGCCCCTGAAACCGTACCTGGAAGAGAAACTCTGGTTTGGTCTTTTCTGGTCGAAACCGCTACAGAAATTCTGGCGGCGCGAGGTGCGAGCGAGTCATTGGTCCAAGTTAAAGTCTCTGATACCGCAAACCTGGGTGATCGATCCGGCTCCAGTGCCACACCACGCGGTGATCCCGGGACTGGAAATTCAAGACTGGCGCGAGCTGAAGAAGTTCAGTCAAAAACAGCGAGAGTATGTATTGAAGGTCAGCGGGTTTTCGGAGCTGTCCTGGGGCAGTCGCGGAGTTTTCGTCGGACAGGATCTTCCCCAAAGGGAGTGGTCAGATCGCATTGATCAGGCGATAGCCTCGTTCAACCAGGGTCCGTTCATTCTGCAGAAGTTCTTCAAGGGCCGGCTTGTTAAGCAGCCATTTTTCAACGCCGCGACCGGATCGATAGAGACCATGGTCGGTCGCGTTCGTTTATGTCCTTACTACTTTGTTTTGTCCGACAAGGAAGTGCGCCTCGGCGGAGCGTTAGCCACGATCGCCCCGGCGGATAAAAAGATCGTTCACGGGATGCGCGACGCTATTATGGTCCCGACTGCAGTGGAAATCGGGTAGGGCGAGGTTTCGGTACGAGGCTCCAGGTAGGGCGAGGCTCCGTCCGAGCCGCGGTTGGCGCGTCCTCATCGGCTCGGGAGAAGGCAGAAGGCAAAAGGCAGAAGTAATTTGTCTTTTGCTCGATTGATGATCGTCACGAAAATCGCGATTAACTCATCGCATTCTTGACGGGGACAAGAAACCTTGTCTGATGCAACGATTCCGGAATCGACGAAAAAGCTCGCGGCCAACTTCTTCATTCTGCCTTTTGCCTTCTTACTTTTGCTCCCTACCCGGAGCCTCGCCCTACCGGCCCAGAATCTGCACTTCGCTCCCACTTGCGACTGAATCCGCAACGGCTTGGACGACGCGCATGTACTGAACGCCGAGCGCGAAACTGGGTTGCGGGTGGATGCTGCCGGGCGATCGAACCGCGGCAATGAAGTCTTCCTCGACGCGCCAGCGCTGTTCGATGTCGGGCGAGATCTCGATTTCAGCGGCATCTTTGTCTCCGAGTCGGCCTCCCTTGATCCGATCCGAACTGAAGTCGTACGAAAGCATGCCTTGACTTCCGAATACCTGCAGCCGATCTGAAGTCTCGAACAGAGCGACACCGCTAAACTCCATGACGCCTTCCATCCCGTTTTCGAACTTGCAGAGAACGACGACCATGTCCGGGATGCGAACTTCATAACCTTGCCGAATCGGGTTGATCGTTTTTTGATGTGCAAAAACGTGGGTAATGGGACCAAACCAACGCTGAACGACCTCTGCATAAATCCCTAGTGTCAAGACATTTAGCCCCGATAATTCATCACGCTGTCTCCAGTGCGGAGGAGCGTCTGGATTAATGTATGCCTCCGAGAGGCTCTGCAGACGGAGATGGTGTGGTTGCCCGAGATAATCCTCGGCGAGCAACTTTTGCATCAAAAGGCTGCCGCGAAGGCCGTGCGGAGGCGGGCACACCATCGTGACCAGATGCGGATTTCGCTGAGCGGCCGCAAACATTTCCTCCGCCTCCGAGAGATTCATTGCCATGCGCGCCTGGGTGAACACATGTTTGCCGGCTTCCAGCGCAGAGACCCCGATCGTTGAGTGCAGGTAAGGCGGGGTTCCAATCCACACAATGTCAATATCCGGGTGCGCGACGAGTTCAGCCCAGTTTCCGTAGGGTGTCGCTTCCGGAACCTCCTCGGCGCAGCGCTTTTCCGAGCTTTCGTACGAGGAATTACAAATCGCGACGACCTCGACATCGGGAATTTTCCGCAGCGCCGGCAGATGGCGGGTCTTGACAACGGTTCCAGCGCCAACAATGCCTATTTTCAGTTTGGAATGGCGCGATGACATGGCGAAATTCTTCAGTCAGACAATCTGAACGCCTATTTGTTTTAAAGCGAGGACAATTCAACCGCGCCAACTCTTATTGGAAAAATTCCTCCGCTATGGTCATGGCGGGTGGCGTACAGATCCGCTGCACGCACTGTTCCCAAGTTTCGTGCCCATTCAGGATCTCAATTTCCACGCGCAAATAATAAATTGGAAGTTCGAGCGGATCGATCACCGGGAAACGAACAGCATCCTTCTCTGTGGTGATCACCGCGCTGACGTCTCGGCGCACGCATCGTTGCAGGAATGAGCTCAACTCTTTTTCGACATAGCGATGGTGATCTGCGAAGTGGCGTGATAACTCGATCTTCGCTCCTAAATTGCGCAGGCCTTCCTCGAAGCTTTCGGGTGCGGCAATTCCGCACAACGACCCGATGTATAATTCCTTCAGATATTCGAGTGGCAACCGCTCATCCTTATAAACGTGCCTCAGATAAAGCGGCCTGTGTCTGCACTCGATGATTTCCGCGGTTCGATTGTAGCGCCGAATTCTCTGAATCAGTCCGTTATTGGGTTCCCCGTTACATTTTGTGATAAAAATGTAGCTTGCGCGACGCAGGTTTCGAGGCGGCTCGCGCAAGGTGCCGCGAGGGAGCAAATGCTCATTGCCAAACGGCGCCTGGCGGTCGATCAGGACGATGTCAAGCCGATGCTTCAGGTGAAGATATTGCAAGCCGTCGTCGAGTAACAGAGTGTCAACGTCAAGTTTCTTTAAGGCGTGCAATCCGGCCTTCACTCGATCCTTGTCCACGATCACCGCTACTCCGCTGAGATTAGAAGCGAGCATGTAAGGTTCGTCCCCGGAAGTAGCTGAATCTAGCAACACGCTCCTGCCATCAGAGACTACCCTCGGCGGAATTTCTAAACTCTGGACCAGAAGTCTTTTCCACCAATTTCTCTGCGGGCGCCGATCGACACTCTTATATCCCCGGCTTAAAATTGCTACGCGGCGGCCACCCCTCTGGAGCGCTCGTGCAAATTTTTCGACTACCGGCGTCTTTCCGGTGCCTCCGACCGTCAGATTTCCGATGCTGATGACCAGGCATCCGAGTTGGCGCTCTTTCAGAATTCTTTTGCGGTAAAGGTAAAGGCGGAGCTGAACGATGGCCAAATAGATGAACGACAGAGAGCCAAGCACTATCCGCAGGAGCGTCGCCCGGAAACCGCGCCTCTTGTTGAGGATGACCTCGATCGCATATTGTTCAAGATCGTCCAACCTCCTTGCCATAGTCACTCTTCTAAAACGACTCGGGCGCCGTCGTTATCGGCGCTGACGATCACGATTTTAGCATTCTGTTCAGGCGCAGCCGCCTCTATTGCCGCCGCAACCTCTTTGCCGTCCGAAAGTGTGAGACAAGCAATGGTGGATCCAGAGCCGCTAAGAAATCCGCCGAAAGCTCCGGCCGCGACCGCAGCGCGAAGCACTCTGGGCAGAAATGGAACAAATTGTTCGCGGAAAGGCTGATGAAGGTTGTCCACAAAGGAGTCCCGTAGATATGCGTATTTTCCGGATGCGAACGCGGCGGCTATCAAACTGGCATTTGCCAGATTCTCGACAACGGCTTTACGGGGAAAGCTGTTTGGTACAACAGTTCTCGCCTCGCTGGTCTTCACTTCGAAGTCTGGTATGAACAACACAAACTTCAACGCCTGATCGATGTCAAATCGTGCGACACGATTGGCCGTCGTGATGATGGTGAACCCGCCGAAAAGTGCCGCCGCGGCGTTGTCTGGATGACCTTCCAGTTCCGCGCAGAGAGAGCAAATTTCCTCACGCGAAAGACGGCGATTGGTAAGCCTGTCCAACGCAATCAGAACACCCAGCCGGATCGTGACACTGCTGCCAAGACCTCGCGCCTGGGGTATGTCTCCCTCGATCGAGCACCTGATAGGGAATGGTGTCTCACCGGTATGATTAAAGAACAGGTCGGCCGTCTGCGACACCATTTCTGGAACTGGGTCCTGGCTCCGGTCAACCTCGATGCTTATCCGATTCCATATCCGCAAAGAAATTCCGAGGCAATCAAACCCGGGACCTAGGTTTGTCGTCGACGCCGGAACTTGAACAGAAACCGCCATAAAAAGCAGGACGCCCAGATTGGACTACGGCGAGCGGACGATCAACTACAGAGTTGGAGGAGACAGGAGGTCGGTAGGGCGAGGCTCTGTCCGAGCCGAAGACGGCGCTCCAACCCCGGCTCGGACGGAGCCTCGCCCTACCGACTCCTGGTAAGTATTTGACAGCGGGGTCTTCCGAGTCTCTCATGTCCGGTCGTTCACCACCATGACAAATCAATCCGACTCACAACTGCTCGCAGTGAGAGCCGATGGTCGCTCGAATGATCAACTACGTCCTGTCCGTTTAACCCCTGGCGTTGCTCCCAACGCGGATGGCTCTATTTTGATCGCCACGGGAAGCACGCAAGTCATTTGCGCAGCGACCGTGGAACCGTCGGTGCCCAGATGGATGAAAGATCAGGGGGTCTCCGGGGGCTGGATCACGGCGGAGTATTCCATGCTCCCCTATTCAACACTGACGCGCCGCCCCCGGGACATTTCCAAGGGGAAACTGGATGGGCGAAGCGTCGAAATTCAGCGCTTGATTGGGCGGGCGCTGCGCGCAGCTGTCGATCTCGATTTGCTGGGAGAGAGAACGCTCTGGATCGATTGTGATGTTTTGCAGGCGGACGGCGGGACCAGAACTGCATCGATCACCGGCGCCTCCATTGCGACGGCGTTAGCGTGCGCTAAGCTTCGTGCGCAGGGGGCAATAGAGCGTTGGCCGATTCGTTGCTTGGTCGCCGCCGTGAGTGTTGGCCTGGTCGGTGGGCGGCTCCTCCTCGATCTTAACTATGAGGAGGACAGGGATGCCGCCGTAGATATGAACCTGGTGATGACTAGTACGGGCGTTTTTGTGGAAGTTCAGGGGGCCGGGGAGGAGGCGACCTTCTCGGCCGGGGAACTAAGCGGCATGATCGAGCTTGGGGAAAAAGGGATTCGAAGATTAATCGCAAGCCAACGCGAGTGGTTGCGCTCGGCTGTTTGTGATCTTCCTGAATTTTGAACATGTGTAAGGAAATGCGGGACGCTTTACTTACTACTATGCGAGACAACGTTGCAATCTCTCTTCGATTTGCGGTTGATTGAGATCCTGGCCGATAAAAACTAATTGGCTCAACCTTGGCTCATCCTTTTCCCAGAGTCTGTCCCAGTAGATCGTAAATCGATTATTGACACCGTGAAAAACGGCGCGTCGCGGCGTTCCCTCGATCCAGAGAACGCCCTTTGAGCGGTAGACTTTCGACTTCTCAGACAGTTCTTGCAGCTCCGCCTCCAACTGCTCGACTGCGAACGGTTTATCATACTCAAAAGAAAAAGACCTGATGTCCGAGTGACTGCTGGCCTTTAACTCATTAAGAAAATCGGGGGTATTTGAAAGCTTCTGCTCCAAATCAAACGCGTTAATGTCCAAGAGCTCTTTTAAGTTCAAACGAGAGTGTTCTGTGTGAAATACCCGGGCATGGGGGTTTAGTCCGAAAATCTGTTCCTTGACGGTCTTGAGTTCCTCTGCATTTACCAAGTCGACTTTATTTATCAGGATAAAATCTGCTAAAGTAATTTGTTCCCGGGCAACCTCAACTTCTCGAAGCTGGGCCGGCAAATGCTCTGCGTCTACGACAGTGATAATCGAGTCAAGGCGCGCATATTGCTGCAGCTGCGGGATATTCAAAAAGGTCTGCGCAACCGGGCCAGGGTCAGCCACTCCAGTTGTTTCGATCAGAATGTAGTCGAGCCGATCCTTCTTCAGCAGCTTCTGAATACCTTTTACGAGGTCCTTGCGCACGGTGCAGCAAATGCAACCGTTACTCATCTCCAAAATGTCCTCGGTTTGCGTCTCCACGAGTTTGCCGTCGATGCCAATCTCGCCAATCTCATTGATAATTACACCGAACCGATAGTCGGTCTGTTCCTTTAGGATGTAATTGAGTAACGTCGTTTTGCCCGCACCGAGAAAGCCGGTGAGGACGCTGACAGGGATTACTTTCTTTGGCGTCATAAAAAAAGAAAAAGAGCGATCCTGCGGCCAACGGATCGCTCCTACAGATAGCGCAAAAATCGATTTACACCAGACCGGCCTTCTTCAATGTCTGGAACGCCCCATTTTTTGTTACCGTCTTCAGGGCCCGAGCGGTGAGTTTTACGGTCACAAAGCGGCCTAATTCCGCCACCCAGATTCGTTTCGTTTGCAGATTGGGCACGAACACTCTAGGCGTGTTCGCGGTGACATGTCGGCCGACGCCCCCCTTCTTCTTGGCCATACCGCGCCGGTGAATGATGTGACCCTTCGAGGGCTTGGCCCCGGTGATGCTGCATTCTCTAGCCATAGTAAGTCCTCTCGTTGAAGAGCCGGGAAGATGCGTACCTTTAGTGTTTGCGTCAAGATTAAAGTTTTCGTGGCGAAGTTGACTTCTATATTGCCCGTGTTCGCGCAACAGCGGACCTGTGCTACGGTTTCGTTTGAATGAAGCGGAAGGTTCTCTACGGTTTTCTAGCCGCATGCGTTTTTTTGAACTTATTGATTGGCTTTAAGATATTGAGCGTCAGTGCGGCGGCAGACGACCACGGCATCGACTATCCTGCAATTGCTGGATTCACGAGGGCTATTCAGGTAATCAGGAAGGACTATGTCGATGGAAGCGCCGTGTCATACAAAAAGCTGACTTATGCGGCTCTTCACGCGATGCTGCCGCACCTTGATCCGCACAGCCAATTTTTGGAACCGGACGACCTCAAAGACAGAGAAGACGAAACTCGCGGCGAGTTTGGTGGTTTCGGCTTTACTATTTCACGGAAGGATCGAGCGGTCACCATCCTGTCGACCATGGAAAACAGCCCGAGCGCGCGCGCGGGAATCCTCCCTGGGGACCAAATCATCGCGGTGGAGGGGAAATCCACCCTTAACATGGCGATTGAGGATCTGAACCTCCTGCTTCGCGGTCAGCCAAATCAAAAGCTCAAGCTAACGATTTACCGTCCTGCGACCAAGGAGACGAAGGATTACGAAATGCGACGCGAGATGATTAAGGTGGCGAGCGTCGTGGATGCAAAAATTCTCGATCCGGGGCAAACCGGCGGAATCAAGATAGGTTATGTCCGGATCACCGAATTCACCGAACCGACGGCGCGCGAATTGTCCAGCAAACTTGATAACCTCAAAGCCGCCGGGATGCAGGCCCTGGTCGTAGATCTCCGATTCAATCCAGGGGGTCTCCTGACGAGTGCGGTCGATGTATGCGGACTTTTTCTGCCGCCAAGAACCCTCGTTGCCTATACCGAGGGCCGCGATGCTGCGCAACGACGTGAATATTTCACTGATAGCGGGGGCAAGCAGAGGTTGGACTTCCCGATGGCAGTGCTCGCCAACGGTCTGAGCGCGAGCGGCGCCGAAATTGTTGCGGGTGCGCTTAAGGACCTGAAGCGGGCGGTGATTGTTGGTGAGACAACTTTCGGAAAAGGTGTAGTGCAAACTCCGATGCCGCTGCCTGACGGATCTGCCCTCTGGCTAACGACTGCGAAGTATTATACTCCAGGAAAAAAAGTGATTCAGGAAAAAGGGATTACCCCCGACATCGAATCGGCCCTTGACGCGGAGCGAGAGCGGGCGTTGCTATTGCGTCAGCGTGGCGGTTTGTTAATGGCGGAAGAGCAGAAGTTGGTGCGAGACACACCGGATACTCAGCTCGAGCGTGCGGTCGATGCGCTTCACGGTCTGATTGTCTACAGGCAATACGCCAAAGAGTAGCTGTCGATCTGAAGAGGCTGCAACTCATCGTTGCAGCCTTTCTGCATTGGGCTTAAAGCTGACGCGATGCAATATCGCAAATTAGGAAAAACGAACTTTAAGGTTTCAGAAGTAAGCCTTGGCACGTGGCAGATTGGAGGATCATGGGGCGACGTATCGGATAAAGATGCCGAGCGAGTAGTGCGTGCCGCGATCGACAACGGAATCAATTTTATCGATACGGCCGACGTTTATGGTGACGGTCGGAGCGAGCGCTTTATCGCAAAAGTGTTGAGTGAAGCAAAGGAGCAGGTGTTCGTCGCAACAAAAGCAGGGCGTCGCCTCCAACCGCATACAGTCGATGGATATAATCGCACCAATCTTACTGCGTTTGTCGAACACAGTCTGAAAAATCTCCGGCGGGAGACGCTCGATCTGGTCCAGTTGCATTGTCCGCCGACCGAGGCCTATTACCGCCCGGAAGTGTTCGCTGTACTCGACGAAATGAAGCAGGCTGGAAAAATCCTTCACTACGGCGTAAGCGTGGAAAAGGTCGAAGAAGCCCTGAAAGCGATAGAGTATCCTGGTGTCGCGACGGTGCAGATCATCTTCAATATTTTCCGTCAGCGACCTAAAGAGCTATTTTTCCCGCTCGCACAAAAACGCGACGTTGGAATCCTCGTTCGTCTTCCGCTCTCGAGCGGCTTGTTGTCCGGAAAAATCAGGGGCGACACCGCCTTTGCTGCAGACGATCATCGCAAGTACAACAGGCACGGCGAGCAGTTTGACCGCGGGGAAACGTTCTCGGGTGTGGATTTTGATGTTGCACTTGACGCCGTCGACGAAATCAGGCGAGTGCTGCCCGACGGCATAAGCATGGCGAATTTCGCATTGCGATGGATCCTCGATCACGAAGCGGTCAGTTGCGTGATTCCGGGGGCGCGGAATGAGGAGCAGGTTGTGCAGAATGTCGGCGCTTCGGCGTTGCCTCGTTTGACAACCGAGCAGATGGCCGCACTGGCAAAACTCTACGAAACAAAGATTCGTTCCTTGGTCCACCAGCGATGGTGAAGGTGGGGCTAAGCTCCGTCTGAGCTGAGGAGGACGCGCAACCCGCGGCTCGGACGGAGCCTCGCCCTACCGGGAGCAGGCTTAGCCTTCTGCTTCCAAATACCGGATCCGCTTGTTGACGTCGGTATTGATCGAATGATACGGCTGAGCAAGATTCCCGGGCGCAAACAGAGTCCGCCGAATATGTTCCATGTCATCGTCGCCAATCGCGTCCGTGAAAATAGGAAGCAAATAGTCGATTCCGAGCCGTGAAGGCTTCATCAGTTTGGGGTCGTAAAATAGCGGATACATGCGGCGGGCATGAATATAACCCCAGCGGTCGCGGAATCGGTTCGCATCAAAACCGTCTACATGAAATCCTTTGCTGGAGCTGTACTGCAATGTCGAGACAGCGTTATTTCGTCCCTCCACCAGGAGCTCGACGGCCTTGGCACCGAGCTGTGCGCCGTAGAAGCGGTCGAACAAGATAGGCCTTCCGCCCCTTTGAGTGTGACCGACTTTCCGAGTAAAGATCGCTTCACGAGCGGTCCCCCGGCGATAGAGCTGGAAATATCGGTCGCCGATCATGAGCATCATCTTGTGCCGCAGCGCCTCAGCTGCGCCGCTCAAGGCGATGTTACCCGCCGGATCAGTCGTTTTGGTTTCCGCGCCGAGTTCGCGGCCTTGTTCATCCACGATGCCTTCACCACAAACGATAACTACATTCTTTTGCAAATCGTAGAGATGCTTTACGCGCTGAACGAGGTGTTCGATATCAAGGGGATGTTCCGGCACAAGGATGATATCTGGACGTCCGTAGGCCGATCCGAGCGCGATATAGCCGGAATGCCGACCCATGACCTCGATGATCGCGATTCGCCGATGACTCTCGGCTGTGGTCCGGATCCGTTCGACGCCGCTGGCTGACACGTACACTGCCGTAGCGTATCCAGGCGTGACGTAATTCACTATATATTCGAGATCAAAAACGGCGTGAGACTCCCGTTGCTCATACCGATGCCCTCTCTTCGAATCCGGTTCTGGGACGCGCACCCATTTGTCCGGCTCGTCCGGATAATTCAGCCCGAGGTCATTGTCGATAGTCTTGGGGGCAAGGACGGTAGGCAGGCGCTCGGCAAGCGGTTGCAAACCGTTGAGGGTACCGTCGCCACCCACACAAATCAGACCTTCGATACCCAGCTTTTGCAAACGGTGAGCGATCAGATCAAGCTCATCCTTCCTGCTCGGGTCAACGTAATCGCGCGAAGACCCAATCATCGTGCCGCCCTTGGTTGGATCGAGCTCTGGAATTTCCTGGTAGAGAGGGTTGAGATGAACGTAAGGAACGCGCGGGTTGAAGAGGCTGTTGAAACCTTTTATCAGCCCGAAAATTTCGAGCTTCAACTGATTCGCGCGAACGACAGCGCCCTGGATAGTCGCATTCATCGCCGGTGTGTCGCCACCCGCTGTCAGGATACCGATACGTTTCATAACTGGATGACGAAGGTGTTCACTATTTTGGAGTCCCTTGGTTCGGCCTATTTATTCCCGCGAATGCATGGTTTTTAAAGCTTTTAGATCGCGATCAGCGAAAAGCTCGCCTTTCGCTGATCGCGATTTCGAAGGGGATATGTTATAATGCCCGTGCAAGTCGTTCAATCCGGCGCAGGTTTTTGATTCGAGAAGCGATTCAATTATGGAAGACCACACTGTATTGATTAAAATGGCGATCTCTACGCTCGCCGGCCTGCTTTTCTTTGTATGCGCCGTATTTGCGACCATGCTTGATTTGACAATCTTCTGGAGAAACGTCTGGTTAGGGCTCTGCATCACTTTCTTTGTGGCAGCCTTGGCGGGCGTTTTTATCCTTTGCGGGGATCTTAATTCGGAGCACAGCAAACCGGAAGATGCCAAGCCAAAGGAAAGTTGACCGCTTGGCACCCGATAATGGAACTCCTGACCGCGGTGGGCTCCTTGCTCTGGGTGGCCTTGATGCTCTTACCGTGGCGGCCGTGGAGTACGCGCGAGCGACTCGAACCGGACGAGGCGTGTAATGGAACGGATCTTGCCGACGTGACGGCGCTGATTCCGGCAAGGAACGAGGGGGCTGTCATCGAGCGTACGCTAAGAGCCCTCGGTCGCGAAGGTAACGGTTTGCTAGTGACTCTTATCGACGATCAATCTTCGGACGGAACCGCTTCCATCGCACGCTCGACTTTGTCAACCCAGCTAAAGATTGTGCAGGGAGATTTACTTCCTGCTGGCTGGACAGGCAAACTCTGGGCCCTCGAACAAGGATGGCGAGGCGTCGACTCCGAGCTCGTGCTGCTTCTGGATGCAGATATCGAAATTCAGCCCGGGATGCTGAAGGCCCTAAAACGAAAGTTGCTCGATGAGAAGCTCGCCCTTGTTTCAATCATGGCCCAGCTGCGTATGGAGAGCTTTTGGGAAAAACTGCTCGTTCCCGCCTTTGTCTATTTCTTCAAGCTGCTCTACCCTTTCGCGGTAGGCAATGACCCCCGGTCAAAGCTCGGGGTGGCGGCGGGCGGTTGTATCCTTCTTCGATCGGATTTTCTCCGAATGATCGGCGGCTTCAATGCCCTCCGGAGCGCCATCATTGACGACTGCAGCCTCGCCCGCAAGATAAAGGATTCCGGAGGTCGGACTTGGATCGGCCTGAGTCATTCGGTGCGTAGCCACCGTGCGTATACGCGCCTTTCGAACTTCTGGGAAATGGTAGAACGAACCGCATTCACGCAATTGAACTACTCGAGCCGGCTGCTGCTCGCGACGACATTTTTAATGTTGCTCGCCTTTTGGCTGCCCTGGGCAGGTCTGTTGTCTCGGTATCTCGCACTCAGAATCGCTGCCATTTTTGGAGTTTCCGCTATGACGTTGTCGTATCTGCCAATGCTGCGCTACTATCGGAGATCAATCTTTTGGGCTCCGATGCTCCCACTCATCAGCGGCCTCTATCTCCTGATGACATGGTCGTCCGCTCGACGCTATTGGAGAGGGGAACGATCCGAATGGAAAGGACGGGTATATGCAAGGAGCTAGCCAATTTCCCGCCTGTGGCCTTCCTCGTCGTAGTCGTAGATTTTTCCGCCTTCTTCGTCCCTGGTCTTCTTGTGGGATCCGTCACAAAACGGTTGGTTCTTAGAGAGACCGCACATGCAAATCCAGACAGAGGTTTCTTGCGGCTTAATCTCGAGAGGTCCCTGGGCGGATTTGAGGACTTGGCGCATAACCTGATGGTTAAAATAGAATACGAACAGGATGTCGAGCCACAAGTGCGGACCTGGGGGAAACGTATCGGCGGGTCGGCGTATCGGCGTTTACTTCGGGGACAGGACACTAGTGCTCCGTCTTTATTAACCCCGCTGAACCCGCTGAACCCGCTGGTTGCGAGGGTTGGACCTTTTCCATCAGGGACAGGATTTCGGCCAGACAAACTCCGGCCACGATGGAGGCTCGTTGCAGGGCGTCCTCTGCTTCGTTGGCCTGCCCATTTTGAATGCCGGCCATACCGATGTTAAGGTGCCGCACCATCGAATGGAACCATTGCAGGGTAAGGTTGAAACGCTCGCTAAGTTCGGGTTTTTCACGAAGTCCCTTTAGTTTATCGAGTTCGGCAAGATAAGCGCCGTGTAAGGAGACGAGAAAGCACCGGCAAAAGACAAGAAAAAAGTCCTGTGCTTCGCCATTGGGCAGTAGTTTCGCGTTCGACAAGCCAAGGATGACCCAGAGGATTGGCCGGCCGCAATAAGCGAAATGGATTTCAATCCCAGCTCGACAGCCACGGTGCTCAAGGACTTTGTGCGCTGGCGGATCGGACTGAAGGGATTTGAGGGAACGATGCAGCGTCAGCCCTAAGTCATCCGGTGACTGAGCCGAGGCTTTGGTCTGAAGCTGTGCCGCGGGAACAATTTCTTGCTCACGCAGAATGAGGTTCTGCTCAAGCGTTAAGCGAACCCGATGATTTGATTTGTGGGCCGGTTGCCATAGGTGACCAACAAGGTGCTGAACCGGGATGAGCTTGACCAGGGTTAGCAAAAATGCGTCGACACAAGTATCGACATTGAACCGCGGCGTCGCCCGCCGCAGAAAGAGCTGCACCGCTTGGGGCAATTGGCGAATTTCAGGTTTCAGCTCGCTTTGCGGTTCATCACTCATAGGAACAGATTGATACACTTCTGAAGGGGTTTGAGCGAATTGCTAATGCGGAAAGTGCGTGCGAAATAATACTGCCGAAAGTGATTGTGGTAGCTTAAGCGATCTATCTTGCAATCACCGGAGGGAGATTTTTACCAATCCAAATGGCAAAGCCTCGAGCGAAAAATACGAGGGCGCGTTTTACCAAAGAAGTCTCGGTGATGGGTTGGATAGAAGATCCAGACCAGGGGGTTCTGCTGGTGCGTCAGGCCGCCGGACCAAAACACTGGACGCTGCCGGGCGGTAAGGTGAAACGCGGCGAATCATTGGTGGAAGCGTTGAAGCGTGAGGTGTTCGAAGAAACCGGATTGCGAATTCATGTCGGCTTTTTGCTTGGTGTGTTAGATCGTCACGATAAGGATGCCGTTACCTTGCTTTTTGCGGCGGCGCTCAATGGAGGATCAAGTGGTTTTGGGAAGAAACAAAATGAAATTGCAAAGGCAGGCTACCAGCTCTCACTACCCAGAAAGGCGTCTCCGTCTGCCAAATACTTCTGGTCTGCCAGGAAGGGTCCGGTTAAAATAGCCCCGAGTATTCCGGCCTCAACACATCAATTGATCGAGCCGAACTGCGCGCCTTAGTAGAACGCAGAACGATGCCGTTTGGGGTGGCCGACGGGATTTGAACCTACGCGCATCGTAGGAGGAGGAGCGCTCTATAACGTTACTTAACGTTACGGCCTTACTTTGATCGCCGATTTTCGATCTCTCCAATTGCAATACCGGTTGCAGATGTTGCGAAACGAAGTGGCGGCGCAAGTCCCTTCGGCGACTACGTAGAGGACGGCAGGTTTTGTCCTGGCCGGGCACGGAGTGTCAGGAATGGCGCTCGACTTCGGCGATGTCAAAGGGCAGTGGCACGTGAGACGCGCCGTAGAAGTTGCTGCTGGCGGAGGGCACAATATTCTCCGCTTAAGCAATTCCTCAATCCGCTGAGGCTGAGCTTCGGACGTAAGATCTCCGGTTCGCAGTGATTCGACACAGGACTGATGATCTCATTCGATTGTACCTGATCTTAGAGAAGTTAGAAGCTTCCTCAGGCGGCAAGAGTTTTTTTGCTGAGCTTGCGTCTTTTGGCAGTTGGTCGCGAAGAGGCATCTATTTCTTCTTCGAGCCGGGCGAGGTCCGAGCCGGCAGCGGTCACGGACAGCGGCTTGTCCGAATAGGCACCCATGCCTTGGGGGCCAGTGCGCGTTCGACGCTGCACCAGCGCCTGCGTCAGCATGCCGGAAAGTCGTCCGGTTCCAGCGGACGGTGTTTTCCGCATTTAACGATATTTCACCGTTAACGCGGAT
>DASXBV010000012.1:0-3953 GCA_036491515.1 Chthoniobacterales bacterium | reverse complement strand
CCAGCTTGCCTTTACTTTTCTGCCGATCAAAATGCCCCAGGATTGGCTCCGGCAGCTTCGCTCTCACAGAACTGATTGCATCCTGGACTCGCCGGCGCTCTGCTGTCTCCTTGCCGGTTTTCCGTAACTGCACATCGAGTCGAACCAACTCGAGCAAACCCTCGATCACCGTCTCTACGTTCTCCATTTCATGGTAATTTTAGCATTTTTTATAGAGAAGGCGAGCTTGGATCGCAATACAACCCCGCCTTGCACGAGGCAAACACGGACTCCTTCGGTGCAGGAGATAGGCTACCTTAGGACACAGCGGCAACGGTTAGGGGCGGATCTTAACATTGGATTCTGCTGAAAAACCTCCTTTCGATTAGAAGCTTGGAGGGGCGCTGCTTGCAGCGCCTGGAGGCATCTAAGACGCCTCTGGGAGCCGCAAGCGATTCCCCTCCATTGCAATCTGGCCAAAGGAGGTTTTTCAGCAGAATCAACATTGGACATTTTCGGTTGAGCGATGGCCTGAAGTTTATAGTGGCCGCGAGCCTTTCAGCGAGCGGATTTCGAGCGGGAAACCTCCCTGGCCTTGGCCGGACCGCGTTCGTCGTTTGGCTTGCTAAACCAAAATTTTTTCGCGAGCCGAGCGCTTTCCAATGCGACGAGTAGGAAGAACAACCATCGAGCGATGTACCAGTGTCCTTTGCCGGCGATCGATTGGTGAAAAATGAGGAGCATTGCCGCTACGTAGGCCAGCCGATGAAGCAGCTTCCAGCGCCTTCCGCCCAGTTTCCGAACCGCCCAGTTATTGCTGGTTAACCCGAGCAACACCAGGATCGTGAGCCCGGCTGAGCCGAACCAGATAAATGGTTTGGTAAAACTCTGAAGCAGATCATCCCAATCGCCCTGGTAGAGCACATGACACGAGAAATGGATGAGCCCGTAGATGCAGGCAGACACACCGATGTAACGACGATGCCGGTTCAGCGCGTTGACGATCGCCGAACGCGGAAAGAGCACGCGCAGCGGAGTTAGACTCAAGACGGCGCCCAAACTCCAGATCGCAATCTCACCCGACACATGCAGCAGGCGTTCGATCGGATTCGCGCCGAGTTGGTTGGTAAGCCCTGGAACAATCAACAGACAGATGCCGATCCCAAATAGAATCGCGAGCGCAACAACTTTGTTGGCGAGAATCCTGGCGACGAGGTTCATGCCAAGGCTGATTTCTGCGGATCAGAAATTTTTCCGAAGATCCAATCCGGCGTAAAGTCCGGCAACCTCCTTTTCGTACCCGTTGAATTTCAGAGTTGGTTGCCTCCCACCAAAGAAGCCGGCGCCGATGACGCGTTCCGTTTTCTGGCTCCAGCGGGGATGATCAACTTCCGGATTGACGTTTGCGTAGAATCCGTACTCATTCGGCGCCATCTCTTTCCATAGGGTCTTCGGCTGTTGAGCCACAAAATCGATTCGCACCAGCGATTTAGCTCCCTTGAACCCATACTTCCAGGGAACAACCAATCGGATGGGGGCCCCGTTCTGATTCCGCAACGGTTTGCCATAGATGCCCGTCGCCAGGAAAGCCAACTCATTGGTCGCTTCGGGTAGCGTCAGGCCCTCGGTGTAGGGCCAGGGAAAGTCCTGCGAGCGCTGACCTGGACATTCTTTGGGGTCCATGAAGGAGGTGAACTGCAGGTACTTCGCCTCAGTCTTAGGCTCAGCCATGGCCACAAGTTTAGCGAGGGCGAATCCATCCCAAGGTATTACCATTGACCAGGCTTCTACACACCGGTGGCGATAATTGCGCTGCTCAATCCCGCCCATGGCTTTGACTAGATCGTTGACATCATATTTGCCTGGTTTTGCGCATAAACCGCCGATCTCAATCGTCCAAGGCTCGGTCTTCCAGCCTTGGTTGGCATTGATTTTCGGATCGCTCTTCTCAAGCCCCCATTCGTAAAAATTGTTATACCCGGTGATGTCGTCGTAGGGCGTGACTTTAACGCCGGGCAGCCTGTCTGCCACATTCAGCGAATCAGGAAACCCAAAGGTCGCGGCACGGCCCACTGCCGGCACCAAAGCGCCGGCTGCCAGTGCCAGGCCGCAGGTTCGCAGAAATCGGCGCCGTCCAAGATAATGGGATTCGGGACTAACTGTCGAGTCGGGCAGCCGCCAGGATTGTTTCTTTTCGATATACATTGGAATCGGTAAGCGGAGCTGTAAATTCGCATCCCGCGTCTATGGTTTTTTCCGTGGAGATGGCCCGCCTTTGTTCAGAGGGGCGGACACGTTCGCTTATTCCTGGATCTTCGTTCATCAACATCTGAGAAAATAATTATATTTCGGGAATAAACCGCGTCATCCTTAGTCAACAAGAGAGAGAGGTCATTTCGTCGCCTTTTCAGGCCGCCACCGGCGTGCAAGCAAGCCTTAGTGTCCTGTCCCCGAAATGACATGTATTTTGCCGGAGGTCAGTTGGCCGTTTTTCAAGGCGCGAACGAAGCGCCCATATCTGAATCATGCGCTCGTGAAGAATAACCTATTATCTTACGCCTGGTATAGCGCCACCTTCAAAAGAGATCAGAAAACCCGCGGTCCTACAAGCAATTGGCTTCAACACTGAACCTGCCACCAGACGCGGTCATGTCCTGTTTGAGACGGGCGCGTCAGCGCCTGCAGCAGGAATTAGCGGAGGTCGGACCGAAGGAGTTAAGCGATGAACTGTGAAGAAGCCAGACTCTTCCTGGACGCCTATTTGGATAACGAGCTCGAACCAGGCCAGCGGATCGAACTGGAGCAGCATTTGAGCCTTTGCCCGTCGTGCCGGTCTCTCGCACAGGAACGACAGGAATCCCGGTTCTTCTTTACGGCCAGCGTACCAACGTATAAAGCACCTCCTGGCCTGAGGACTAAAGTTTTGGATACCCTGAGGCGGGAGAAGGAGCAGCAAACATTTGCGTTTTTGCGTCACCCTTGGATGTATGCTGCCGCAGTACTTGTCCTAGGTTTGTCTTTGGCCTTGAACATCCTTTTTCCGGACATCGGGAAAGAGGTTTCCCGTCAAGCAGTTTTGCGTCATATCCGCTCGCTTTCCGCTGATCATCTGGTAGACGTCGCCTCAGCGAACCCGCAGGTTGTAAAGTCTTGGTTGACCCCGAAACTCGATTTTTCTCCACCGGTCGTCGGTTTCCCGGCACCGGATTACTCGCTGCTTGGAGGACGGGTAGAGGTGATCCAAAATCGTTCGGTCGCGACAGTAGTTTACAAAAGTAACAAAGACGTGGTTACACTATTTTGCTGGCCACCAAATAAGGAACAGCTGCCGACGGGCGATCACATCGTCGAGGGATACCATGCCTACACCTGGAGCAATGCAGCCTGTAATTATATACTCATTTCAAAGTTAAGCGACCGGGATATGGACCAATTTATGGATTCCTTTCGAGACCAGGTTCAGTCGGGCGCCTACTTTTGAACCCAGGAAAAATCCACATTCCGGTCAAAGTCGGCGAGGCCAAGAAGCAATGTAGCATAGGCTTCCAGCCTGTATCGAGAGATCACGGCGCATGGCCCTGTGAAATCGGCAACGATGTTCTCATTCTCGGCAAAGAGATCGTCGCCGTCACGGGTTACCTCTTCATGCGCGAGAATCTCTGAACGAGTCAACTTAGTGGCTCACCTGGCGGAGTCGCGCCGGTAATCATTTAAGTCCCCTTATAAAACGGGACCTAGCAGCGGCCTCTGAGGGCATTTAATACAACAACATTGTAGATCATAGTTGTTATATAGACCTTTTCTACGCACTGGACTCAATTGCGAACCGCAATTTAATGAAAATCCTCTTTTCTGCTCTAACCCTATGCCAACCGCTGAATCGATATGATCCAGTCCTTCGGGACGAATCCTACGGCTCGGACGGAGCCTCGCCCTACCCTGCGCCGACAGGGCTGGTGCGGTCATCGGACTCA
>DASXBV010000011.1:0-2676 GCA_036491515.1 Chthoniobacterales bacterium | reverse complement strand
CGACACTCGCAGAAATTGAACAAATTGCGGATTTAATAACCAATTGCTTCGAACATGAAGGCAAGGTACTCATTTGCGGAAATGGTGGAAGCGGCTGTGATGCCCAACACTTTGCGGAAGAGTTTACCGGCCGATTCAGAAGGGACCGGAGAGCATTACCGGTAATCGCTCTCATGGATCCGGCGCATATCACGTGCGTCGCTAACGACTTTGGCTATCACGCGATATTCTCTAGATCCGTAGCGGCATTCGGAAAGAAAGGAGATGTCTTGATCGGTCTGTCGACCAGTGGGAATTCGGCAAATGTGAAAGAAGCTATCGTCAAGGCGAACGAAATTGGGATGACCACGATCGCGTTATTGGGATGTAACGGAGGTAAAACCAAAGGTCTATCTCATCACGAAATTCTTATTCCCGGCCAATATTCAGACCGCATACAAGAAGTTCATATGTTTGTATTGCACATAGTGGCCGAGCTCGTCGAGCGTCGCTTGTTTCCCGAATTGTACTGACAACCGATTTAAGATTTCTTCCGATCATCCGATCAGGAAGGTATCAGAAGGTTAGGCGGCACATGAAGAAGGTATTAGCCATCAAAACCCCGGTCGGGGGAATCGTGCAAATCATCCCTCGCGAAGACAGCGAGACCGCGGTCAGCCTCTCCTGGAGAGAGACGATCCTGAGCGAGGTAGAAAAAGAGGCGTCGCGCCTATACCTATTCGACGAGGGCTTTATCGAGCAGGCCACCGGCACACTCGAACCGGACATGGAGATTGAACGTTTCTTGAGAGAAATCTCCGATCCGAATTTTTAATCGGCGGGGCGCTGCTGGCACGTGTTTAGCGGGCCCCTGACTTCTCGACTTTTTTGACTTCTTGACTTCTTGACTCCGGCGGTATCAGCTAGCTCCAAGACCTGAACGTTTGTCCCCGGTTCCCGATGAAGCCTTTGCTTTTGATGTTGCTGGCTCTCTGTCTTGTCACGACAAAACTGTTCGCCTGGACCGATGGTGAGCTTTTGGTCTGGATGGACAATGACCGGGGACGAGCGCTGACGCCGATCGTTGAGAAATTTAAGACTGATCTCGGTGTCAAGGTGACGATCGAGGCGCCCGCAAACGTTACCGACAGTTTCCCGATCGCCGCCCAAGCCGGCAAGGGGCCTGATATTGTGATTTGGGCACACGATAAAGTCGGCGAGTGGGCGGACGCGGGTCTGATTGCGCCGGTGGAGGTCGCGGATGAATATGCAAACAAGTTCTTCCCGAAAGCTTGGCAAGCGGTGCGGCACCAGCAGAGGCTCTGGGGATATCCGATTGCCCTCGAGACCGTCACCCTGATTTACAACAAGAAGCTTCTTGAGGGTCAACCGCCAACCCAGCTTTCACAACTGTCGTCGTTCAACCAGAGCATAAAAAAGAAGCACCCCGACGCAAATACGATCCTCTGGGATCCTCGAAGCCCCTACTACACGTGGGGAATCCTGGCCAGCGGCGGCGCCTACGTCTTCGGAAGGAGCGGGACCGACTATGACTTTAAGAACATTGGCGTCGCGACTCCCGGGGCCGTCTTGGCGCTGTCGAAAATCATTTCTTTGATTCACTCCGGGATTTTGCCAAAGACTTGTTCCTACAGCGATACCGAAGATTTTATGGGCCAGGGCAAGCTCGCGATGATGATCTCCGGCCCGTGGGCATGGTCGAACCTGATCCAAAAAGGAATAGACTTCGGGTTGGGTCAGATTCCGGGCGTGGATGGAAACGTTGGGCGACCTTTTGTCGGAGTCTCCGCAGCATATCTCAATCGCTCAAGCCCCAACCGCGATTTGGCCAAAGAGTTTTTGGAACACTACCTAGTAACCGATGATGGGCTTGCCATCATGGACAATGCGAAGCCGATCGGTGTCCCTGCGTTAGTCTCGATGTACCAAAAGTTGGAGCAAAACAACGCGCGCCTACGGGAGCTGAAAGCGACGGTCGACTACGGACAGATCATGCCAAATGTCCCGCAAATGGCCCGATTTTTCAGTTCCTTGGGAGCGGCACTACAGCTTGCTGCAGATGGTCGACTCTCTGCCCGGGCAGCGCTACTGGAAGCGGCGGCTAATATGAGGCACGACTAAAGCCTGCATCGCTCACAAATCTCTAAGGATTTGTGAGCGATGCAGGCTAATCCGTCAATGATGATCACCCCAAAAGAGCGCCAGGCTTTTCTCGAAGGCATCCCGATCTTTGCCGGGCTTAATGCCGCGGCGCTTTCCGAAATTTCGAATGCCGTCGAAGAAGCCGCATTTCGTCCCGGTGACGTCATTCTTCGGGAAGGCGAGCCCGGTAATCGAATGTTCATCGTTTATTCTGGACGTTTGGAAGTTATTAAGAACCTGGCGCAAGCGCGCGAGACTCTGCTTGCGGTTTTACGGCCTAAAGATTTTCTGGGTGAAATGTCCATCATCGAGTGCGTTGCTCGCTCGGCCTCGGTTCGAGCAGTCGAAGATACCTTCCTCTTCTCGCTAAAAGGAACAGATCTCTACCGCCTCTTTCAGCGACATCCTGACCAGTATGCGATCGTGATTCTAAACATTGCGCGTGACCTCTCGCGACGGCTTCGCGCGATCGATGAAAAGTTTTCGGCGATCTCACAGTAGATTCAGCGGGTTCAGCGGTTTCAGCGGGGTCAG
>DASXBV010000010.1:0-5912 GCA_036491515.1 Chthoniobacterales bacterium | reverse complement strand
CCAGAGCGACCAGCGACGACTGCAGTAGATCATCTCCGGCTAACTCATAGGTCACTAGATCGTGCAGATGCAAACATTCCGGTGACGCGTACTCGATATGACCCATGTCGAGGTAAAGACGTCCGCCGTTGAGGAGAAACCCTCCGTTGCCCGGCGGTTCCTCGTAATCCCGGTAATGCAAATCGATCGTGCCGGCATCCGCTTTTCGGAAAAGATGGTTTTTGACCTTCGCCGGCCATAGCTCCGAATTGACGTGCGGTTCGTCTTCACTCAGAAGGCAACCGTACTCGGTCTCGATTCCAACGATCCGATCCATTGCAGGCAATTAACGCACTGAATCGAGATTTGGCTAAACGAAAAACGAACTTCCCCTGACCTCAGTCCTCTCCCCAGCGTGGGGAGAGGCGGATCCGCTTCCTGCTGCAATACGACGTCAATAGTCTTTACATCTGCCGCATCAGAACTGAGATAAGGCTACTAACGCGGGGTGAAAGTCGGAGAGAATTGAGGTCAGGGATTGTTTCCGTGCGCTTGAACCTTGCGGAAGAAGACTCAAATTTCTTTCCCATGGTCAACGTTGCTCTCCGTAGTCCTTCCGAGAAAGTCGGCGGCTTTTTCTATTTTGGCCGGATGCTGGACAAAATCCGATTGCACGCCAAAGGCGAGTTGCCTTCAGATTATCACGCCAACCTTGCGAAAGGGTTCGATGAGAAATGCGTACGCTTCCTCCAAGTGAATTACGATAAGCTAGCCGAGCGTGTGAAAAAGGGCGGTACTGATGAGGAAATTTTGCAGTGGTGCTTCAGCGTCGGCCGCCGGCCATCCGACCACGACCTATATGTTTGGAACGAATTCATGCGCAAGCGCGGCTGGAACGATGAAGTCTCCGAAATTCTAAACCGCCGCAAAGCCGAAGCAGACATGTCCGACAGATCGGACATTGAGACGTCATTCCAATTTATCGATGCTGACGAAGGGCGACTCCTTTGACGGGAGAGGCTCCAAGTTCCAATACCCAAATCCCAAACAACATTAAAACTTCCAAATCCGAAACCGGGCCCGCTGCGCGGGTCATGCTTTTATTGACTGGGGCTTAGAATTTCCTTGAAGCTTGGATGTTGGGATTTGGGATTTCCGAGTGACTATTCCTCCAGTGTATCGATTCGCTCGGCCAGACCAAAATCAAGCTCGGTCAAGCCGCCTTTGCTATGTGTTGAGAGAACCAGACGCACTTTATTGTAGCGGATATCGATATCGGGATGGTGTTCTTCATCCTCCGCAACTTCGGCCACAGCTTTCACGATATCGATCGCATCGGCAAAATCATCGAACTCAAAAGTGCGCTCGATGTGGTTCTTTTCCAGCTCCCACTCCGGGATCTTTTTCATCCGGTTTTTCAGGTCCGCAGCTTTAATTAGGTCAGCCATAACGGGACAACGACTATCACCCGAAATTCGTTTTGCAACGCCAAATCTAGCGACTTTTGGTAACAGAGTAGTCTTGGCTGTGCGGCCGGCGGACGCCTCATCTGGCAGGATAAAAACTCTTAAAGATTTAAAATGTTTCTAAGATTTCTAGCGGCATCGAAAACTTCCACCGCACAATCGCGCGCTCGTCTGGATAGCCGTGGCCAATCGCCCAGCACATCTTTAACCGCGGACTCTGCCTCACACGCGTCTCGCACAAAACTGAATCCATGGTTCGCAGGAAGATAACGTCTCGCGCCCGCGTCCTCCGTAATGACCGGCCTCCCGAGAGCGAGAAAAGCCGCAGCGCGATCGCTGATCCAGCCGGTTCGCCATGTCACGTCAACGCCTTTAATCGCGGTGAATTCACCGACCGCGCTCGCCAGGTAGCGGCGATACGACCTCGGCATCCGCGCGACCTGGTGAGGATCGACAATTTTCCAGCCGAGCCGTTGTAACCGTTCTCGCTCTGGATCCCCGGCACTTATGTTCACTGCCAGTTCGAACTTCGCCTCAGGTACGCGACTTGGAAGACCCAGGTAAGGTTCGAATGCAAGCTTTTTGGATAAATCAGGAAATTCGCCGTCGACTTCCACCGCCCCGCCCCAATACCATTGTCCGACAGTTGTGAATTTCGGTGCGCGCGGACGCGGTTGTGGCCGGAACAATTTCGTGTCCACGAGCGGATAAAATGTTTTCCAGGTGAGAGCTGATTTCGGCAGCTGGCAGTCGCTTCCGTGCACGTTGAGCCCAATCGTCCAGAATTCGTGGTGATACGATTGGCCCAGCTCCATTTTCGTCATCCAGTAAAAGATTTCGCTTGGGTCGAGATCGCAAAATACGCGGCGTTCGAACTTCAACAGCAGCGGCGGATGGATTGAATACGCCAGATTGAGCAAAATAGTCGGTCCGCGGAGGCGTTCGATGAGTTCGCGTTTCGACATTCCGATGCAGCGCATTGCCTCTAGATCGTGCGTGTCGGACGCGGGCTTTTGGTAAAGTAAACAGTATCGACCGGCCAATCCGTGCGCCTGCAATTGGCTCTGGAAGTTTTTGATCCTCCGCTGATCGGCCGCCATATCATCGGTTGCCGGCAGTAATTCTAACCAGATCGCGTCCAGCTTCAGTCGTTGCAGGCCGAGAATCCATTGCAGTGGCACGGAGAAATTTCCGCCGCCTTCGCGATACTTCGCAGCAAATCCGCAGCCGAGGAAGATCGTCACGCCAGCAGGATGGCGATTGCAGCAGAACAAACAAGTCGTCGCTGCGACACAAAGCAGACAACCGTCCGGAAGCGGTTAAGCTCTTCGCGTGAGCTTCATTCTCACGATCATCGGCTCAATGCTGTTGCTCGATGCCATCTGTTGGTGGGTGCTGGCACGGCTCGCACATCTCCAACTCGGTCGCGTTGTCCTGGGAATTTTCATGAGCGCGCAGATCATCGCGCTGATTTGCCTGGTCTGCGGGCGATTGTTCCAGACTGGATGGGACAGATGGCTGCCCAAGTTTGCCGCCTCCGCCATGTTTATCTGGCACTTCATCGGTTTGGGCCTGTTTGTCGTCATTGCGATTGGATCACTGCCGATTCTGTTGATTCACAAAATCGCGCACGCGCAGCGATCTGCCTTACAACAAACAGCAATTGCAAGCACAGAACGACGTCACGCCTGGAATCGTCGTGAGTTTCTCGGTTTTGGTGTTGCGCTCGCTCCCGCGCTTTTCACCTTCAGTCTCACCGGAATTGCTTTGCGGCAGCTATCGCAGTTTCGCCTAAAGCGCTTCGTCCTGCCGATTTCAAATCTACCTGTCGATCTTGACGGACTCACCATTGCGCAGGTGAGCGACATGCACGTGGGACGGTTCACTTCCGGTCGCGTCTTGCGCGATATGGTTGTAACGGTGAACGAACTTCGCGCCGATCTCGTGCTTTTGACCGGGGATCTGATCAACGATGCACTAACTTCGCTCGACGAGGGACTCGATCTCGTCCGAGCAATCGATCCGCGTTCCGGCCTCTATTTGATCGAAGGAAACCATGACTTGATCGAGAACGATGCGGAATTTGAGCGACGCGTCAAAGCTTCCGGAATTCCATTTCTGCTCGATGAATCCACCATCGTGTCGGTCCGTGGCACGCCCATTCAACTATTGGGTCTCAGCTGGACACGCCACCATTCCGCCGACCACGACGCCGAGATTTCACGATCTGTGCGCACACTCTTACAACAACGGCGCGGCGATGCTTTCCCGATCTTGCTCGCGCACCATCCGCACGCCTTCGATGCCGCGGCTGAAGCGGGAATACCGCTTACCCTCTCCGGCCACACGCATGGAGGACAACTCATGCTCAACGAACAGCTCGGATGCGGACCGGCAATTTTTCGCTACTGGTCAGGTCTCTACACGCGGGGCGACAGCAAACTCATTGTGTCCAACGGCGTCGGAAACTGGTTTCCCCTGCGCATTAACGCACCGGCCGAGCTCGTTCACATCACATTGCGCCGTGCAACCTAAGCAATCGTTCGTCGCTTACGCTCGCTGGTTGACGCGTTCATCATCCTCCGCAAATTAGCTGCTCTCTTCGGCGCCCGTAGCTCAACTGGATAGAGCATCTGACTACGGAATGCCCAAAGAAGTTTTGCGTAGTTTCGCAAAGTGTGTTTTTCAGAGGTAAAATCGCGAAGCGAACACCCAAAAGTGTGGCGTAGTTTTGCTGATTTTGCGGCTAAATCGTGCGTGACCGTAGAACAGATAGCTCACAACCACCTGTCAGGTGCTCCATCCCCGGCCTACAGTCGCACCGTAGAAAACATCTGAGCGGGGATCAAATGTCGGGGCCGTGGATACGTTTGTCGGTCCCTGGCCGCAATCGATTGCAATCCTGAAGTGAAAAGCAAGGTACACACATCATCATTTTTTATGTTTTAGATATAAATGGCCTGTCCAAACAGCCATGGCGTATCTACAGTCAGGATTTTCTTTCAGAGGAAACGACTTAGAGTCAGGTGGCTTATCCAGCGGTTTTACGCAGTAAATCACCATCACCGCTGTTCAGATTCTACGGTGTGATTCTACGGTAACGCCCAAAAACGGCCCTAAATCGCGTTTCCGCGACCCGAATTTACCACTCTTTGAACTCGCCAGTGTGCTCGTGCGTTTCAATCACGTTGCTAAGTTCATCGTAAACGCAAATCACGGCGATCACAGTTTTCGATTTGTGTCGTCGAAAGGAATAACCCTCTCGACATTTCCTTTGGCATCCAAAACGCGGATTTCGCCTGAACGAAAGCATGCGCGTTGCTGTGCATAATCGATTGCATGGTCCTTTTTTGGGAACACTGGCTCGACGCCAGGAGCTTCAAAAGCTTTCCAGCCCCAGCGGTGCGGTCTGATTTCAATCAGGGCCATTGCCGTGCTTGATTTTCTTTGAACCCCTTTAACGTCGATTAACTGCGCTCCACCGTCGATCGGCTCGTGGGCTAGTCTTCAATTCCCGTCGATTTAACGATTCAATGCCAGACGGATTCCAGCGTTTAGCGAGCAGCGCTCGGTAGTCTTGATCTGCGGAGAAAGATTTGATCCGATTCCCACACCGCAGTGAATGCGTACGTATGGCCAGGTCGTACGTCCAGCCAGATAGATGTTTGGTTGCGCAAAACCGTTCCCCTTGGCACGGCCCGCACTGTCAGTTCATGATGCCCAGCTGGGATGAAACCATCATAGTTGTGACCCTGCGTAATGGACGCGACAGTTCTGCCATCGATCTTCACTTGAAGGCCCAGCCTAGATCCAAAACTCGAAGATCTGTATACAATCAGGCGACCGCCTTCGGCGCCAGAGTGCGTCTGACCAACGCTGCTCGTGATAAAGATTACGGAAACGAAAGCAACAAACAGAAAGAGCCTGCCGGTGATGTTGTGCGTTAAATTCATAATCTAAGTTACCTCCAGAATTGAAAGCTACAGCTAGGGCGCTTATGTTTTGATAGTGCCGTCACCACTCTTTCAAATAGCCGGTGTGCTCGTGCCATTCAATCACCTTGCCTGCCTCATCGTAAACGCGAATCACAGCATTGTGTAAGCGGCTGTAAAAAGTGGTCTTCAGCCGCGAATTCGAACTGGCCCGCAGATTTTACTTTCCGGGTGGGCGATATTTGACCGTCTTCACCTTCTTCGTGGCTTGGTCAGCCTCCTCTGGCGTGATCAGTACGGTTATTCGCGACTGCACGGCTCCGCTAGCATTGACGGCGAATGACAAAGCTGCCGCGTTAACGTTGCTCGGCAGATCCGCAATGATTACAAAATCGTCGCTCCCAAACGCATAGTAGTAGGCTTCCAATCGCCCACCCACTCCTTTGATTAATTGCTCAGCAGCCTCGCGGCGTTTCGATCCCCCCTCTTGGAGCAGCCCCTTCAAACCTTGCTCCGAATAGGATCCCTGAAACAG
>DASXBV010000009.1:0-2482 GCA_036491515.1 Chthoniobacterales bacterium | reverse complement strand
CCTCGCGACGATGTAGTCAAACGATTCGCCTGGATATTTCGCCGAAAACCATTCCCGAGGAAGGATGATGTTACTTGGACCCAACTCATGGATGCGGTCTTCGAATTGCATCCGGCAGAGTTAATGCATGAAATCCGTCCTCTCTTCAGGCAAGGAATCGTTGATCCATTCATGACTAGCCTGGAGGAATTCGAACGAGAAGCCAAACGCGACAGAGCGACGTCCCTCCGGCAGCACGGCGACAGATTTCGTCCAATCACCGACACAGCTCAAAGCATTTCGTACTGGGGACGATGGAAGGAGTCTTCGGCATTACACGATTCCAACACCGCACACGCGTCTTCAAAATCAACACCATCACCCGTCCCGACTCTCTCCACAGGGTCGAAAGTCGGCCGGAATGAGCCCTGCCCCTGCGGAAGCGGAAAGAAATACAAGAAATGTTGCGACCGTCTGCAACAATGAGCCAAGCGGAAAGCTAGCGAACGTTCAGCGCTGAATTCCGCCTTGTCTGCGTGTGGCTTTAATTGACGGCAAAAGCGAGGCTAATGAAGCTCATGGGGATAGATGTCGGGTATTCGACGACTCGGTTGACAACCGGGATTGCATGCCTTGACGGTGATCCTCTCTTATTAGCACCGGGACCGAATCGGGGAGCCGAGAGACAAGGACTCCCGGCGGCTTTCAACCGGCGCTCGTCGCTCTTGATGGACCGTTGCTTCCGCGAGGTGCCGACATGCTGATTTCTCCGGACTGATAACCCAAAATCCTCATTTTTCAGGATAATGAAGATACGCCGGCTTACGGCTTAAAGAGATGGGAACTTGCCGGTGGTTCGAATATCCAGCCGTTAACGATGATCGGGAGTTTCAGAGATCGCGAGCTTCGCCTACATCGCCTTAGCCGGCGGAGGCAACTATTGGCTATTCACGACGCAGTTGTGTGCTCTTGACCTCCTAGCTGGTCAGAATTATGGTCAGATTATGCTGATCTCGGCTACGGAGTTCAAAGCCACTTGCCTGGAGTTGATGGACCGGGTCCAACAGACCGGCGAGGAAATTACGATCACCAAATACGGCAAGCCTCTCGCGAAACTGGCACCGATTGAGCCGGTGCATAAAGCGCCCGGAGAACTTTTTGGCTGTGCAAAAGCCCGGCTGACGATTCTGGGCGATATCGTTGCTCCAGTTGAAGAACTGGTTTGGAATGCCGACGAGGAAAATGTCTTACGTCCTTGATACGCCCGCCTGGGTTTGGTTGATCGCAGGGCACGAGCGGGCCGGACGATTCAAGAGACTGCGGCGGAACGCCCGGCTCCTCCTTTCCGTCGTGTCGATCTGGGAAACCACGCTGCTGCACACGAAGGGTCGCCTGATCCTCAAGCCAAATCCCCGAGCTTTCTTCGACAGTTTTATTGAAGCGATCGGTATCACATGCGTGCCGCTTTCGCGCGTTGCCGCCATGGAAGCATTCCTGCTTCCTGGCGAATTTCATGCTGATCCTGCAGACCGATTGCTCGTTGCCGTCACCATCGAACTGGGTGCGATCCTGGTCACCGCCGACGAGCGTATACTCCAATACAAGCATCCAAAACTGCGGACTTTTAGACTTTGATCGAAGCGATCAAGCGTCCGGTCGCGTCGTCACAATCTTCGGCTGCCCTACTGCCCAAATTGCCCAACTGGGCTAGCGCGATGCGTCTTGTTTTACCCGGTGCGCGCTCAGGAAGCAAAGCAGGACACTTCGCCTACATCGCCTTTGCGCCGGCGAACGCAACTCGCCGCGGTAGCAGCAGAGGGCGACACAGGGATCAAATAACGGCGTCAGAGCGATGGCGACGGCCTTGAAAGGTCAATCTCTTGAGAAATCTCCCGACCGGTAACCCAAATTCCTCATTTTTAGGAGGATCTTTGACCTGTCCCCAATTTTGTCCCCCGAAGCCTAAACTCTTACCATGCCCTCGGCGCCGCCCCACCAGTTCACTTGCGCGCTCAGATCTTTAGCGGCGGAATCAGGATTGGAGGGGCGTTGCTTCCCCCGTCGCAAAGCCTATGGCGGACACGTGCAACGCCCAGCAGCTGCGAGCAGCTCCCCTCCAAGAGTCGTCGGCCATCAAGAACTGTTTCACCAGAATCAAGCTTTGAAACCTGACCTGTCCCTCTTCGCTGAACTGCGGGAGCCGAAGGTCAATGGTTCAGAGTGCCAGCTAAAGAGTCTTGAACGGCGAATCTCGTTGCTCGCAGTGACAGAGACAAAGTTCCCCGACGCCCGAGAGACGATCCGTTAGGGATTTGGATGTTTGTTTGCTACGCCCATGTTCCTACTGTCGTTTACAATCTTTGGGTGGCTCGGTGGAGGCATTGCCACGGGTTCCGTTCACACCCTCGCGCCGCTTCAACAGTTCCGCCTGTTTGGTAGCAAATGCCTTCTGATCATCCGCCGTGAGGCAATTAAAATACCCTAACGCCGCGTCGATCAGATC
>DASXBV010000008.1:0-8383 GCA_036491515.1 Chthoniobacterales bacterium | reverse complement strand
CTGGTCAAAGTTCGATCGTTCGTCCGCGTCGCCTCATGTCGTACCGACTCTTCGGCCTTCGCAAACGGCTCTTCCTCGTTATGTTCTCGACGGCAGGCCCGTTAGCTACGAAGCTTCTTTCAGCTTTTAAAGCTAATGTTCAGAAAATTTGGTAGCTGGCCAGTTCAGAGCACCTACCGGGCGACCGCTCTGAGGGCCGGGGTTGTGTTTCTGTTATTGGGAGCGTCAAGACTTTTTGCGCAGCAGGGTTTGAATTCTATCGCCTCGGAGGTAAAACGGGTTTTTGATAATGCAAAAAATGCCGTGGTCCGTATTCAGGCGGAGGACGAGCACGGCAGACTGGCCGGCACAGGCTTCTTCATAGATCCAACCGGCACGATCATGACTGCCTATGCAGTGGGCGGAGAATCCAGCGACATTATTGTAGAGTTCGGGCTGAACCGCTATCCCGCCGAGCGGCTGGTTGCCGATCCCAAAAGCGGAATTGCCATCCTCAGGGTGACCGCCAATACGCCTTGGTTGTCGATCGGCAACTCGGATGAGCTCAAGACGGCTTCTCCCGTCGTTACCATCGGTTACCCGATGGATCTATCTGCCACGCCTACATTTGGAATGATCGGCGGCTTCGACCTGAAGTATCTGAACCAATATTTCAGCACCACCTTGATTCGGGCCAATATCGCTGCGCAACGAGGCGAAGCGGGTGCTCCGGTCATGAATTTAAAAGGTGAGGTCGTCGGGATCTTAATCTTTCCGATCGACAACCGGACTGCGTGCTATGCACTGCCGATCAAGGCTGCAGAGAAGGTCCGAACGGACTACGTTCGCTTCGGAGACGTCAGGCCGGGCTGGGTCGGTGTCAATGTCGTCGAAGCGGACGAACCGGTGCATGAGTCGACCGCGGTGATCCAAAGCTTCGCTGAGGGATCACCTGGTGCGGATTCAGGATTGCAACCCGGTGACGTCCTGGTGCGGATTGGCTCAACAGAGGTTCACTCCCCGCCCGACGTTCTCAATGCCTCATTTTTTCTGACCGCCGACCAGGACGTGCCAATCACCGTTGTCAGGGATCGTAAAGAGGTCACCGTTACCGTCACGGCAGCCGATCACCCGGACTATTTGCAGCAGAAATTGCCACTCTTTGCTCCCGCGACCCGAGAAGATTCGCTTCGTTTCCGGGACAGCGACTAAGCCTGCATCGCTCACATCCCGCACCAGTTTTACGCTTCTGCCGATCTGGCTTGCGTCGGCGACTGTAAAACTTGGTGCGGGATGTGAGCAATGCAGGCTGTCCATTTCTCGTCAATTCATCGCTTCCGGCGTCGCAAATCCAACCCGCATCCGCACGATTCTGGCAACTAATCGCCAAGGCGAAAGTTATTGGCTTTCTTTTTGCCTCCGTTTACTGTGCGAAACTTACTCATGCCAAAAATCGAGCCGATGACAGCGGAAATCTCCTTCGAGGCGGCGATGGAGAGATTGGAGAAAATCGTCGAAGAGATGGAATCTTCCAAATTGCCGCTAGAAGAGCTGCTCGTGCGTTATGAGGAGGGGATCCGACTTGTCGGGGTGTGCAGCCAGCAACTTGCCAGTGCGGAGAATCGAATTGATACCTTGAGCCGCAACGCTAACGGGAGACCGCAGCCGCCGGCTGTTGCGAACGCTCAAGATTCGTCCAAGGACTCAAATAACATCAAGAATGAAGAAATTAGACTCTTTTAAAGCGCCGTCCAAAGGGCGGATTTTGGATGCCATAAATTCGCCTGCGGACCTGAAGCGGCTGCAGGAAGAAAAGCTCCCTCAGCTTGCGCAGGAGATCCGGGACGAACTCATCACGGTGCTTTCGCAAACAGGGGGTCATCTCGGGCCAAATCTTGGTGTGGTAGAGCTGACGATTGCGTTACACCACGTCTTTGATACGCCAAAGGATAAACTGGTCTTTGACGTCAGTCATCAGGGATATGTGCATAAACTCTTGACCGGGCGACGAGCTCGGTTCAATACGATCCGACAATACCAAGGGCTAAACGGATTCTTGCTTCGAACCGAAAGCGAACACGACTGCTACGGCGCTGGCCACGCCGGAACGGCACTCTCTGCGGCATTAGGAATGGCCGTCGCCCGCGATCGTCGGGGCGGAAAGGAAAATGTCGTGGTCGTGGCTGGGGATGCAGCATTCACCTGCGGTACGAGCTACGAAGCACTTAACAACGTGGCTGATACCACCAAACGGTTTATCGTGGTGCTGAACGACAATGAATGGTCGATTGCGAAAAATGTCGGAGCGATCGCAAACTACTTGAATAAACTGGTGACAAGCGACACCTACAGCCATTTGCACGAAAAGGCTGCGAAGTTCGTGGAGATGATCGGTGGCAGAGTCGCAACGCAGCTGGCGCACAAGGTTGAGGAGGGCGTTAAACATCTCGTTCTGCCAAGTGTCGTCTTCGAGGACCTTGGCCTACGCTACTACGGACCGATCGATGGGCACGATATCGGTTTGCTAATTCAGACATTTGAATTCTTGAAAAGGCAGAACGAACCTGTGCTCCTTCACATCATCACCCAGAAAGGAAAAGGCTATGCTCCGGCAATCGCCAAGCCGGACAAATTCCATGGCTTGGCAAAGTTCAAGCTGGAGACGGGCGAAACAGCGGCCGCGCCGACTCCCACTTACTCCGAGCTATTTGGGCAAACGCTGGCAAAATTCGCAGATCAGAATAACAAGATCATGGCGATAACCGCTGCGATGCCGTCAGGCACCGGCCTGTTTCATTTTGCCGCCAAGCATCCGGAACAATATTTCGATGTCGGGATCGCAGAAGAGCACGCTTCGCTTTTTGCAAGCGGTCTTGCCACGGAAGGATTTAAACCGTTCCTTACCATCTATTCGACGTTCATGCAGCGAGCTTACGACATGCTCATCCATGATATCGCATTGCAAAACCTCAACGTGGCGCTTTGTATGGATCGGGCAGGCCTATCGGGCGACGATGGTCCGACTCACCACGGCCTATTTGACATCGGGTACCTCCGGCACATACCAAACATGGTGCACATGCAACCGAAGGACGAGGAAGAGTTTGTCGACATGCTCTGGACGATGGTGAACTATCACCAGGGCCCAATTGCTATCCGCTACCCGCGCGGCGCAGGCCCCGGCGCTAAACCGAAACCACAACCTAAACTGCTGGAGATCGGAAAAGCAGAAGTCGTCCAGCACGGACGCGATGTGGCGCTCTTCGGACTCGGCAATATGTTCGCCCTGGCAAAGGAAACCGCTGATCTGTTGGAAGCCGAAGGCGTATCGGTGGCATTGATCAACCCGCGCTGGATCAAGCCGATCGACACCGGTACACTCGAGTTCTTCGCACGGTTCGTCGATGTGGTCTGCACGTTCGAGGATCACGTGCTGCACAACGGCTTCGGCTGTGCCATAATGGAGCACCTTTCGGAGGCAAGAATCACGACGCCGGTTGTCCGAATCGGCTGGCCGGATCTGTTCATCGAGCACGGCACGATCCCGGTTTTAAGAAAGAAACACGGCATTACGGCCGAGGCAGCGATCGAAAAAATCAGGTCGTTCCTTAAAATCTCCCCAAAAACGAATCCTAAGACTGCGGCGTAATATAACCGCGCGGTGGATCTCAGCGATCTGCAGCAGGTTGCTGCGGGCGAGAAGTCTCCGGTCGGTTAGCGCGGGAATAGCCGCCTGCGCCTTGGGTCGCCGTTCCTCGATGCCAGGATTCCCACCCAACACTCAAAATCGTCGAGACAGGCGCCGGGTCGCTCTGCTTACCTTGCATCGCGAAGGCTTCCAACCGATTATTCGGCCAATGGGTACCGCAATCGTTGCCGACAGTCTGTCGAAGGTCTACCGTACCTACAGGAAGCGGGAGGGTCTAATCGGCGCTCTGAAGGGCCTTATCGTGAGGCAGTATGACGAAACCCACGCCGCGAAGAATGTTTCTTTCCAGATTGAGGAGGGCGAGTTTGTTGGCTTCCTCGGACCAAACGGAGCCGGCAAAACAACGGTACTCAAAATGTTGGCCGGGTTACTAGTTCCTACGTCAGGAAGCGCGCGCGTGCTGGGGTATGTTCCGTGGGAACGAAAGGCGCCATTTAAGCGCCAATTCAGCCTCGTACTTGGCCAGAAAAATTCGCTGTGGTGGGATTTACCCGCCCGTGAATCACTAGAGCTTAATCGAGCGATTTACGAGATTGATCACCGAAGATTCCACCGGATAGTCGACCAATTGGTCGATCTGCTGGACGTGCGCGACAAGTTGAATGTCATGGTACGCGAACTCAGTCTCGGTGAGCGGATGAAGATGGAGTTGATCGCCGCACTTATCCACGACCCGAAAGTCTTATTTCTTGACGAGCCAACGATCGGCCTGGACGTGATCAGCCAAAAGAAGGTCCGCGACTTTTTGCGGCACTATAGCCAAGAAAATCGGATCTCGACTGTGCTCACAAGTCATTACATGCAGGACATAGAAGAGCTCTGCAGACGCGTAATCATTATCGATCGCGGGCAGGTTTTCTTCGATGGGGAACTAGCTGAGATCATCGAAAATTTTGCCGGACACAAATTGCTGCAATTCACTTTCGCCAAAACGCCCTCCTGTTCATTTGATCTAGGAGAAGTGATCGAAAGGACTGCGACCTCCGTAAAGTTGAAAGTTAAGCGGGACAAAGTTACGGAGGTCTGCCGCGTGATTCTTTCGAACTGCGAAGTTCACGACTTCAGCGTAGAAGAGGAACCCATTGAAGAAATCATTCGCCAGGTGTTTCGCGATCATTCCTTCGCCCGCCAGATCATGGAACCAGCGGTAGCAGAGGCTAAACATTAAATGCGGTGGCCGAGACGCCTCCAAATCAAAATCTTCTTTAGTGAAAACAGCGAAACGGAAAATCACTTTCATCGGTGCGGGGAGCACCGTATTCGCCAAAAATCTTTTGGGAGACATTCTCTCGTTTCCGGAGTTGGCTGATTCAGCGATCTATCTGTTCGACATCGACCGGGAGCGGCTGAAGACCTCGGAAAGAGTCGCTCACCGAATTGCTGAAACGCTCGGGGTTCCGGCTGCGATCGAGGCAACGACTGACCGGGAAGCAGCTCTCGATGGAGCGAGCTACGCGATCAACATGATTCAGGTCGGCGGATATCAGCCTTGTACCGTTACGGATTTTGAAATTCCAAAACGGTTCGGGTTGCGGCAAACGATTGGGGATACTCTTGGGATTGGCGGAATCATGCGCGCATTGAGGACTGCGCCCGTCCTAATCGGGATGTGCCGTGACATGGAACGGTTGTGTCCCGATGTGCTCCACCTCAATTATGTAAACCCAATGGCCATGAATTGTTGGGCGCTTTCCAGAGCAACGCGAGTCCGCACCATCGGGCTCTGCCACAGCGTTCCGCACACTGCCAACGAACTTGCGACCGACCTCGGGATTCCTGTTGAGGAAATCAACTATCTGGTCGCCGGAATCAACCATTTGGCATTCTACCTTATATTCGAGCGCGATGGCGTGGATCTCTATCCGGAAATTCGAAAAGTGCTTGCCGGAGGTCGAGTTCCGAAGACTAACCGCGTTCGCTACGACATGTTCGCCAGACTTGGGTACTTTGTGACCGAGTCCAGCGAGCACTTTTCTGAGTACGTCCCGTGGTACATCAAACGCGATCGTCCCGATCTGATTGAGAAGTTCAATATTCCGCTCGATGAGTACCCTCGTCGATGCGAATCGCAAATCGCAAACTGGAACAAGCTGCGCGACGGTTTGGAGAGCAGGAAGGAACCTTTGATGATCCAAAGAAGCGTCGAATATGGCTCTTCGATCATTCATAGCCTCGAAACCGGTGTCCCGCGGGTTGTCTACGGGAACGTGAAAAACGATCTGCTTATCGACAACCTGCCTTCCGATTGTTGCGTCGAGGTTCCGTGCCTTGTCGACAAGAATGGCATTCAACCAACGAAGGTCGGCCCGCTACCGGTGCAGCTGTCTGCTTTGATGCAGACCAACATCAATGTCCAGGCGTTGACGGTCGAAGCTATCCTGACGGAAAAACGCGAACATGTCTATCACGCAGCGATGCTTGATCCACACACTGGTGCAGAGTTGGAATTGGACCAGATCTGGAAACTTGTGGATGCACTCCTGGAGGCCCACGGTGCATGGATTCCCGCCGAGCTGAGAAGCTCCCGGTTGGGCCAAGCTCCCGATTGGGCCAAGCTCCGGTAGGGCGAAGCTCCGCCGCAGGCTCAGAATCCTGATCCCGTGGAGCTAGCATCGAGTTCTTTGAATTACCGCATGCCGATTTCGCGGTTGATCAACGAGGCTGCGTACGCGGCTCCGAAACCGTTATCGATGTTAACGACGGTCACTCCACTGGCGCAGCTGTTTAGCATGGCGAGCAGGGCCGCGATCCCGCCAAAACTGGCGCCGTACCCTATGCTCGTCGGGACGGCAATCACCGGCTTGCTTACTAGACCCGCAATCACGCTCGGTAAAGCGCCTTCCATTCCGGCGACCACAATAACCACCGAACAAGTATCAATCAGTTCCTGCGCCGCAAGGGTGCGATGAATTCCCGCGACCCCCACGTCCTGAATGACCTCGACGCTGTTCCCGAAAAGCTCAAGGGTAACTCGAGCCTCTTCGATTACCGGTCGATCGGTCGTTCCGGCACTAACTACTGCTACCTTGCGCGGAAGCCGCGGCAGCGGTTTCCGCTCAATGACGATGCACCTTCCGACGGATTCAAACCGGGCATCCGGAAGCGTTTGGATTACCTCTTTGTACTGGTCGGGTTTAGCTCGTGTCGCCAATGCTACCCCGTTTTTTTCCACGAGCGTCTCAAGGATCTTTGTGAGCTCATCAGGGCTTTTACCCTCAGCGAACGCCGCTTCCGGAAAGCCCCGCCTTTGCAGCCGCCCTACATCAACTTTCGCAAAATCCAAGTCGGAAAACTCGGGCATAACAGCTATTGAACGTGGGGTGAACGAAGTTCCGCCGCTGCGCCTAAGTAGAGGCGCATTGGAATCATGTCGGACCGCTGGAATCCATGTCTCTCGAAAAAGGCAACCGATCCCTCGTTCATTAGATCCGCCAGAAGCGTAATGCGAAGAAAATTCTTCTGCTTTGCATACTCCATGGCGTATTTCAGGAGTTCGCTGCCCATCCCTTGACCGCGGAAATGCCTCGCAACGATGAGATCTTCAAGAAGAATTACGAACCCTCCTTCGGCAGTACTGATGGTAAACAGCAGGTTTACCATCCCAATGATTTTGTTCGCACTGCGCAAGACGAAGATTCGCCCTCGGCTTGGTTGTTCCAGAATCAGCCGAAGACCACGCATCTGGTTGTTGTAGTCAGGCCGAAAATCCGGCTCTTGCCCAAAAAGCTCCATCAGCAACTCGGCAAGTAACGACAGATCCTCAATGGTAGCTGGCTCGATGCGCGTCAATTCATGCATAGAAGTAATAATGATTACCAACGATTAGTATTTCTGAAAGTGAATTTGCAGAGATTTAGGAGATGATGCACTAGCCTCCAACAATGCTGATCAGTTCTACCAAGCGATCAGCTAACTTCTGCCGCAACACGAGCATGCGACTTGCAAACCAGATTGCATCAGACAGGTCTCTCATCCTCCTTATTTTCTTGCCGAGGAATATCCCCGGAATTCCCTCGTCGTATCGGTCGGAGATCATCTTCGCACTGACGTAGGAAACGGCCAGATCGCTGCAAAGCGCGGCGACCTGTGCCGACTCCATATCGAGCGCGATGATGTTACTCTTGGAATTGAGCCGCGCCTTGGCGGCGGAATCGGCAATCTCGTTGACGGTGGCGAAGCTGCCGCTCGCCGCAAAAATACAAGTTCTTCCAAGCCAATTCGACAATTCGGGCAAGCTGAAGTTTTCGGCCAAAACAAAGTCGCCCGGTTCGAGAAGGGTGCGGACCGCTCCTGCAAACCCCGAGTGGATCACGAGCTCGGAACTCAGCTCTTTCACGACGCGTTTGAATTCCTCCTTATCCTGAGCGCCTAGTCCCAACCGAAAGACAGCTATTTCATGGGCGCCAAGCTGACCCAATGTCAAACCGTGTTTGACGACAACCCGTGTCAGCTTCCTCTCGAACAATAAACTCTCTTGCGGGAGCGCAAAAGTAACAAGGAACTTGGCCACAGTTTGCAGTTCTCACCCCTGGAACTTTAACCTCACTTGAACAAGAGCAGTTTGGTTGTCTTCGGACTGTAAATGATCGGCCGGCTCTTTCTCAGGATGTTTAACAGCCTCTAGAAATTGAGTCGTGAATTTCGGCGAGACCTGAGCCAAAACCTCCGTCCCGTGAGCATCTCCCACCCCTTGAA
>DASXBV010000007.1:0-21787 GCA_036491515.1 Chthoniobacterales bacterium | reverse complement strand
TCCGACGGCTGTCGCGGCGGCTCCGGTCGGCGCTGCAGGCGCGGCGGCTCCTGCGGTCGAAGAGAAGACGACCTTTGATGTCATCCTGCAGGAAATCGGTCCCAATAAGATTGCTGTTATTAAAGAGGTGCGCGCTTCTGTCACGGGTCTGGGGCTGGCTGAAGCGAAAGCGCTTGTCGAAGGCGCTCCGAAGCCGGTCAAGGAAGGTGTCACGAAGCAAGAAGCCGATGAGATTAAGAAGAAGATTGAGGCAGCCGGCGCTAAGGTCGAAATTAAATGATTGGTCTAGTGGGGACGCGCTGCCGCGAACGGGAGTAGGCGAAGCGTCCCCGCTTTGCACCTCTTCATAAAAGTTCTTGCGGTGCGATTAAATCTGTGTAGGATGTTATCCCGTTAACCGCGGGGGAACTCGAGATATCGCTCGCAAGTTACAAGAAAGAACAATTTGGCGGCTCCATGAGCGTGGCAGATTTGACAAGCCACGTGGGTGGGGCTATTTGTGCTCCCCTTTGTTGAAACCTTCAACGAAACGGTAGCCCCGCGGTGCGGCAGCAAACTTTTACCGTTCGGCTAGAAAACACGATACCGTATGTCAGACCGTATTTATTTCGGAAAGATCAAAGAAGCGATTGAGCCGCCAAATCTAATTGAAGTCCAGCTCAATTCGTATGTGGAATTCCTGCAAAAAGATGTCTCGCCGGGCAAGCGAAAGAATGTTGGGCTGCAGGCTGTCTTTAAGGAGGTGTTTCCGATCCAGAGTTACGACGATAAGGTCGTTCTGGATTTTGTCAGCTACGACATCGGTGAACCGAAGATGTCGGCGCTGGAGTGCCAGCGCGAGGGACAGACGTTCAGTGCGCCATTGCACGTGACTTTCCAGCTTCGAGACGATAAGGGAACGAAAGAAGAAAAAGTCTACATGGGCGAAATCCCGCTGATGACCCCCCAGGGGACCTTCGTCATCAACGGTGCGGAACGCGTGGTGGTAAGCCAATTGCATCGGTCGCCTGGAATCGCGTTCGAATCCTCCGTGCATCTTAACGGCAAGGTGCTTTACAGCTTTCGAATCATCCCCGATCGCGGTTCCTGGCTCGAAGTCCAGTTCGATACAAACGATCTCCTTTACATTTACCTCGATCGTCGGAAACGTCGCCGGAAGTTTTTGGCGACCACCTTTCTGCGCTCGATTGGTTTCGGCGGCGACGGCGATATAATCAAAATCTTTTACAATATCGAAAAGCTCCGGCTAGCAACCGATCTCGAGGAGGAAGAACTCTCCACCCGGGTATTGATACAGGATGTGCGCGACGGCGAGATCACCATAGCGCGTGCCTTCGAACCGTTAACAAAGGCTACAGTTCAGCAGATTTTAACGCTCGGTATCAGCGAAGTGGATGTCGTTGATGCCAAAGATGACGATACGATCATCAAGTCGATAAAAAAAGATCCCGCACACGACGAGGAAGAAGCTCTCAAGGATATCTATCGCAGGTTACGCCCCGGCGATCCTCCAACGGTCGCGAATGCCCGCGGATTGCTGAAGCGATTGTTTTTTGATCCAAAAAAATACGATCTCGGGCGGGTTGGACGGTACAAGATCAATCAGAAGCTTGGAATTGAAGTTGATCTCGCCGAGCGAACGCTTACGAAGGAAGATTTTATCGGAGCAATGAAGTATCTCATCACCCTGCGAAAGGGTGAGGGGATCCTGGATGACATAGACCATCTCGGCAGCCGCCGAGTGCGTACAGTCGGCGAGTTGCTCGCGAACCAGTGCCGGGTTGGTCTTGCGCGAACCGAGCGTCTTGTGAAGGAACGGATGACGCTCTTCGATGTAAACATCGACGGGATGACTCCACAAAAGCTGATCAACCCGAAGGCTCTGAGTGCGGTGATCCGAGATTTCTTCGGCCGGTCGCAATTAAGCCAGTTCATGGACCAGACGAATCCTCTGGCGGAGTTGACTCACAAGCGCCGATTGTCAGCGCTTGGACCGGGCGGTTTGAGCCGGGACCGAGCAGGTTTCGAAGTGCGCGATGTGCATCCTTCGCACTATGGGCGAATTTGTCCCATCGAGACACCGGAAGGACCAAACATTGGTCTCATCAGCTCGATGAGCACCTTTTCCAGGATCAATGAGTTCGGATTTATCGAGACGCCCTATCGTCGAGTAGGGAATGGTCGCGTATCGACACAGATCGACTATTTAACAGCGGACCGCGAAGAAAATTACCTGGTCGCTCAAGCGAATGCGCCGATCGATGAGGAGGGCAATTTTACCGACGAGAAGGTTTCGTGTCGTTATCGGGGTGACTTTCTGGAAGTGGATCCGGGTAAGATCCACTACATGGATATCTCGCCGAAGCAGTTGGTCTCGGTTGCTGCGGGACTGATTCCTTTTCTCGAACACGATGACGCGAACCGGGCGCTGATGGGCTCCAATATGCAGCGGCAGGGTGTGCCACTGATTAGATCCGAATCACCGCTGGTCGGAACCGGGCTTGAAGGAAAAGTGGCGCGTGATTCCAAAGCGGTCATCGTGGCTGAGGCGGACGGAGTGGTTGTTTCTGTCACGGCGGAACAGATTGTCATCACAAAGGATGGGAAGTCGCCTGAGCCGAAGAAGAAGCTCGTCAGCCGTCCGGATGAAGGTGTGCACGTTTATGAGTTGCGCAAGTTTATGCGCTCGAACGCCGGAACCTGTATTAACCAGAAGCCGATTGTTCGTAAGGGTCAACGGATCACGGCCGGTCAGGTCATTGCGGACGGACCAAATACCGAAGCGGGTGAGCTTGCGCTGGGCCGGAACGTGTTGGTGGCGTTCATGCCTTGGAACGGTTACAACTTCGAGGACGCAATTCTGATCTCGGAAAAAGTGGTGAAGGAAGACATCTACACCTCGATTCATATTGATGAATTCGAGATCGGTGCCCGGGATACGAAATTAGGTCCGGAGGAAATTACTCGCGATATTCCAAACGTTAGCGAAGAAGCTCTGAGAAACCTCGGACCGGACGGAGTAATTCGGGTTGGCGCCGAAGTGAAGCCGGGGGATATTCTGGTCGGCAAGATCACGCCGAAAAGCGAGACGGAACTTGCGCCGGAAGAAAGGCTGCTGCGCGCAATCTTCGGTGAGAAAGCCGCCGACGTGAAGGATACTTCGCTGACCGTTCCGTCTGGAACCTACGGAATTGTCATGGATGTTAAAGTTTCTTCTCGCAAGGAAGTCGCCAAGCAGAAACTTACTCCGGCTGAAACAAAACGTCAGGCCAAGCAGATCGGTGAAGAGTACAAAAAGAAGAAAGACGAACTGCACGAAGAGCTGACCGAAGCGTTATCGAATATACTGCTGGGTGAAAAGATTCCGCTCGACGTGGTCAACGCGGAGACGGGGGAAATCATTATTCCGGCGAACCGAAAAATAACCAAGACGCTGTTGCGAAAACTGGCTGGTGTTTACGATCATGTCGACATCGATCCGAGCCCGATTCGGAACAAGATTCGCGAGATCATCAGTTCTTTCGAACACAAATTCGCCGAGCTGGATCTCGAGAAAGAGCGTTCTCTTGATCGCATCGAGAGTGGCGACGACATTGATCCGGGCATCATCAAGCAAGTGAAAGTTTATATCGCCAGCAAACGTAAGTTGAGCGTTGGCGATAAGATGGCGGGCCGTCACGGGAACAAAGGTGTCGTTGCGAAGATTGTTCCAGAAGAAGATATGCCATTCCTGCATGATGGCACTCCGGTCGAGATCGTGTTGAACCCGCTTGGTGTGCCGAGCCGGATGAATGTGGGTCAAGTGCTTGAGACTCACCTGGGAGTGGCAGCGAAAGCCCTCGGCTTTAAGGTTGCGACCCCGGTTTTTGATGGGATTGAAGAGCCGGAAATTCGGAAATACCTGGCGGAAGCAAAAAAGGTGGAAGGTTTCACCTGGGTAACGGAGACCGGTAAATCGACGTTATACGATGGGCGGACCGGCGACGCGTTCGATCAAAATGTCGTAGTCGGATATATTTATATGTTGAAGCTCGGTCACCTCGTGGCGGACAAGATTCACGCCCGCGCCGTTGGGCCGTACTCGCTGGTGACACAGCAGCCGCTGGGAGGGAAAGCTCAATATGGTGGTCAGCGATTCGGGGAAATGGAGGTTTGGGCGCTGGAAGCATACGGGGCGGCTTATACCCTGCAGGAGCTCCTCACGGTCAAATCAGACGACGTTCAAGGGAGAACCCGAATATATGAATCGATCGTGAAAGGCGACAATTCGTTGGAAGCAGGTACGCCCGAGTCTTTCAATGTCTTGATTAAGGAAATGCAAAGTCTAGGGCTTGATGTGAAGGTCGGCGGTCGCACCCAGGTATTTGGCGATACCGCCCTCGATGCGACTCCCTCAGCTGGATGAACCTAACGCCGACAGTGGCCGGGTTGAGCTTCTGCTCGACCGCTTGAACCGACTCGACCGCGTCAACAGCCTACAATTTTAATCAGTCAACCACTCACCCGTGGCAACTATGAACGAAACAAATCTTCGCGAGATCTTTGGAGAAGAGCGCTCGGTCGGCTTTGACCAAGTAGCAATCAGCGTGGCGTCGCCCGATGCGATTCGCTCCTGGAGTAAGGGCGAGGTAAAAAATCCGGAAACGATTAATTACCGCACGTTTAAGCCTGAAAAGGGAGGGCTATTCTGCGAGCGGATCTTCGGTCCGACCCGTGACTGGGAGTGTTCTTGCGGAAAATATAAACGCATCAAGCACAAAGGGGTGATCTGTGACCGTTGCGGTGTAGAAGTCACACTGTCGCGAGTGCGTCGTGAGCGCATGGGCCACATCGAGCTTGCGGTGCCGGTCTCGCATATCTGGTTTTACAAATGCATGCCGTCCCGCATCGGCCTGATGCTGGATATGAGTTCCCGGCAACTGGAGCGGGTCATTTATTACGAGGATTACATCGTTATCGACCCGGGCCAAACCCAACTGCAAAAGACGCAGTTACTCAATGAACAGGAGTATCGGGAGGCCCAGGAACAATACGGCGACACCTTTGTCGCCGGTATGGGTGCCGAAGCGATCAAAATGTTGCTTTCGCAGATAGAGCTCCGCCTGCTGAATACCGAGCTGGAAGAGTCAATGAATAACACCAAGAGCAAGCAGATCCGTAAGAAGTTAGCGAAACGGCTAAAACTTGTTCAAGGGTTTATGAATTCTCATTCCCGGCCGGAGTGGATGATTCTAGACGTGCTGCCGGTAATTCCGCCCGATTTGCGGCCCCTCGTTCCGCTGGAAGGCGGCCGGTTTGCCACTTCTGACCTCAATGATCTCTATCGCCGGGTGATTAACCGAAACAATCGTCTGAAGAACCTTCTGCAGCTCAAGACCCCGGATGTTATCATCCGGAACGAAAAACGGATGCTTCAGGAAGCCGTCGACGCATTGTTCGATAACGGCCGGCACGGCCGGGCGGTAACCGGTGCAGGAAATCGTCCTCTGAAGTCTTTGAGCGATATGCTCAAAGGAAAGGGTGGGCGATTCCGCCAGAATCTGCTCGGAAAAAGAGTCGACTATTCGGGTCGTTCCGTGATCGTGATCGGTCCGGAGCTGAAACTTCACCAGTGCGGCCTGCCCAAGAAGATGGCGCTCGTCTTGTTCGAGCCATTCATTATTCGGCGGCTCAAGGAGCTCGGGTACGTACACACCGTCCGTAGCGCTAAAAAGATGATCGAGCGTCAGACCCCGGAGGTCTGGGATATTCTCGAGGAGGTTACTAAAGGGCATCCGGTATTGCTGAACCGCGCTCCGACTCTTCACCGGCTGTCGATTCAGGCGTTCGAGCCGATGCTCATCGAGGGTGAGGCAATCCGCATTCACCCGTTGGTCTGTACTGCTTACAATGCAGACTTCGACGGAGACCAGATGGCGGTTCACGTTCCGCTCTCTGTGGAAGCACAGATGGAGGCCCGTCTGTTAATGCTCGCGCCGAATAACATCTTCTCTCCTTCCAGCGGCAAACCGATTACGACACCGTCTCAGGACATTGTGTTGGGCTGCTATTATTTGACGCAGACTCCGCGTAAGACCGCACAAGTCGGTGAACGTCTCCGGCTATTTTCGGAGCTCCAGGAGATTGAATTCGGACTGGCCGAAGGAGCGATCAAGATTCACGAGAAAATTCGATTCAAGAATCCGAACGCCGGCAAGAAAACAATCTTCGGCAATCCGGACGTCAAAGTTATCGAAACAACAGCTGGGCGGGTGATCTTCAACGGGATCTGGCCCGAGGGTCTTGGCTTTTACAACAAAGTCGCCGGCAAGAAGCAGCTGAGCGACATTATTTGGCGTACTTACCAGGTGTCGGGTCAGCAGAAGACCGTTGAGACTCTCGACCGACTAAAGGAGCTAGGGTTCACCTGGGCCACCCGCGCAGGCGTCTCGATCGGGATCACCGACATGATTATCCCGGACGAAAAGAAGACCGAGCTCGACAAGGCTTACAAGCAAATCGCGCTGGTTGAGAAGCAATACCGCAGCGGAATCATCACTGACGGTGAGCGCTATAATAAGATTATCGATATCTGGACTCATGCCGGAGAAGAAATCTCTAACGTGATGTTCCGGACTCTGGAGCATAATGAAGGGCGGCGGGAGATGAACCCGGTCTTTTTGATGCAGGATTCCGGCGCTCGCGGCAATCGGCAACAGGTCAAGCAGTTAGCGGGTATGCGCGGCCTGATGGCGAAACCATCCGGAGAGATCATCGAACGCCCGATAACCTCGAATTTCCGAGAGGGTCTTTCGGTACTGGAGTATTTTATTTCGACGCATGGTGCGCGAAAAGGGCTGGCCGATACAGCGTTGAAAACGGCCGATTCAGGGTATTTGACTCGAAAACTGGTAGATGCCGCGCAGGACGTGATCATTGTTGAGCCGGACTGCGGAACGCCTAACGGAATTATCGTTCGCCCAATTTACGAAGGAGATGATGAAGTGGTCGATTTGGCCACTCGCATCGTTGGCCGCGTAAGTTGTGAAACCATCGCGAATCCGGTCAGCAAAGAGACGATCATCAAGGCAAACCAATTGATCGAGGAGCCGCAGGCCGGCGCGCTTATGAAGATCGGTGTCGAGCAACTGAAGATTCGGTCAGTCCTCACCTGTGAATCGAAGCGTGGTGTTTGCGCACAGTGCTACGGCCGGAACCTGGCGACCGGCCGGATGGTGAAGCTTGGCGAGGCGGTTGGGATCATTGCTGCACAGAGCATCGGCGAGCCCGGTACTCAGCTGACCATGCGTACATTCCACATCGGTGGAACCGCTACTCAGCTGTTCAAGCAGCCGATCATCAAAGCGAAGAACGACGGGAACGTCCATTTCAACGATCTTCGGGTTGTTCAGTCCGTGGATGGTAACTTTATTGTTCTGAATAAGAACGGTTCCGTCTCGGTACATGCGAAGGACGGCCGGGAATTTGAACGCTACAACGTAGTTATCGGTTCAGTCATCTCCGTCGGTGACGGTGAGCCTGTGAAGAAGGGTGACACCTTCGTTCAATGGGATCCGTACAACGTGCCGATCTTGACGGAAAGAAGCGGAAAAGTGGAATTCCGGGACATGATCCCTGGTGTAACTGTGAAGCGGGAAATTGACGACGCGACCGGGGTGATGGGCACGGTGGTGATCGAACACAAGGAGGACTTGCATCCGCAGGTTGTCGTCGTGGATGACAAACATGAGGTTGTTGCGAGCTACTCGATTCCAGCTGGGGCGCACGTAGTCGTCCAGGAACACCGGAGAGTGCAAGCGGGCACGCTGCTGGCCAAGACGCCGCGGAAGATTGCCAAGACCAAAGACATTACGGGAGGTCTCCCGCGGGTCGCAGAGCTGTTCGAAGCGCGTCGTCCTAAGGAAGCGGCCGAGATCGCCAAGATTGACGGCCTCGTTGAATTCGGCGGGACAGTTCGCGGCAAGCGCCGTCTGATTCTCCGTGATCCAGTCACCGGTCAGGAGGAGGAACATCTGATCCCGTTAAACAAGCACATCATTGTGTTCAAAGGTGATTTCGTGAAGAAGGGATCCCAGTTAACCGAGGGCCCCATCGTACCGCATGAGATTCTCGAAGTTTGCGGACCGCAGGACCTTCAGGAGCATCTGGTAAACGAGGTACAGGAGGTTTATCGGCTTCAAGGGGTGGAGATCAACGATAAGCACATTGAGATTATTGTGCGACAGATGTTGCGGAAAGTGAAGGTGACCGAACCCGGTGATACTGTCTTACTCTGGGGCGACCAGGTTGACCGGCTTGAATTTGACAAGGAAAACCGTCGTGTCGTTGAGCAGGGTGGTAAACCTGCCGAGGCCGTCCCGGTGCTCCTCGGAATTACCAAGGCATCGCTGGAGACCGATAGCTTCATCTCGGCTGCGTCGTTCCAGGACACGACTCGCGTTCTCACCGAGGCAGCTACGCTGGGCAAGATCGATTTACTGCGCGGCTTTAAGGAAAATGTGATCATGGGCCACTTGATCCCGGCGGGGACGGGTTTCATGGGTCACCGCAGCATCCGGACGCTCGAAACCGGCGAACCGGTCGGGAAGGCTGCAGTGGTCGAGATTGAGCCGGCGGCCGTTGGGTAATAACGGGGCTGCCCGCGCAGCCCTGGTTAGTTTTGGGTTTTGCGTTTTGGGTTTTGAGTGAACTTTTCCTCAACACGCGAAGCCGCTCCACGCAAACCCCAAACCCCAACCCCCAAAACTCAACCCTCCCTCCTCGTGTCCATCGCTACAAAGACTGGAGATGCGGGCGAAACAGCCTTGATGTACGGGAGGCGGGTACCCAAGACACATCGGCGAGTCGAGGCTTGCGGCACCGTGGATGAGCTAAATTCGTCCCTTGGATTGGTCCGGGCAACGACTAGCGACAAGCTAATTCAGGAGGTCGTTCTTTCGGTTCAAAAAGAGCTTGTTATTTTGATGGGCGAGCTGGCGCTCTGCGACAACGATCGAGAACGCTATATTAAGGATGGCTATAAGATTGTAACGGCGGCTATGGTGGATCGCTTAACCGATGTGGTGAACGACCTGGAAAAAAACTATCACATCGTCTTCAAACATTGGGCAACGCCCGGCCATAATCTGAGCGCTGCCGCGTTGGACGTGGCCAGAACGACCTGCCGGCGAGCAGAGCGCCGCGTTATCGCCGTGGCCAGCAGCACCGATAGCGTCAATCCGGAAACCATTCGATACCTCAACCGCCTTTCGGATGTCCTCTGGCTTTTTGCCAGGTTTGTCGAAACGGGAATAGACAGGGAAAAGAGCCAGGACAGGGAGAAATAGATTTACCAGAGAGCGGCGGAGCCTCGCCCCACCCTACCCCGCGGCTCCGCCGCTCTGTGGCCTCTCAAAAAGCCCTTGCGCGACCTTGGACCCTGCAGCATAGTTTTCGGCTCTAGCCTGCATCGCTCGCATCCCGCACCAGTTTTACGCTTCTGGCGACCTGGCTTGCCCTGGTGACTGTAAAACTGGTGCGGGATGCGAGCGATGCAGGCTCAACTTTAGAATTACGGCGGCTGTCAAAGAATTAGATATGTCTTCAATGGAATTAATGACTGAACTCCTGGAGGCGGGAGTTCATTTTGGGCACCAGACGAAGCGATGGAACCCGAAGATGAAACCTTTCATCTTCGAACAGAGAAATTCGATCTACATCATTAACCTTTCCGAAACAGTGAGGCAGTTGCAGGCAGCGACTGATTTTCTGGCGAACGTTGCGAGGCAGAATGGAAAGGTGCTATTCATCGGATGTAAAAAGCAAGCTCAAGAAGCCGTTAAAGAAGCTGCGATGGCCTGCGGCCAGTTTTACGTAAATCAACGCTGGCTGGGTGGGACGCTGACAAATTTAACAACTATCCGGAAGAGTGTCGGGCGGTTGACCTATCTGGAACAGATCGAGCAGTCGCCAGAATACTCAAAAATGGGGAAACAAGAGCTTTCGGCGTTGCGGCGCGAAGCGGAAAAACTCCGTCGAAACCTTGAAGGTATTCGCAATATGGACCGCTTGCCGGATGCGATGGTCGTGATTGATACATCTCGCGAATCGATCGCAGTGGCGGAAGCTCAGCGCCTCAAGATTCCGACCGTTGCAATCGTAGACACAAATGCGGACCCGGATCAGGTGAGTTACCCGATTGCCGGAAACGATGACGCAATTCGAGCGATTCGAGTCATTCTCCAAAAGTTGGTCGATGCGATCTATACGGCGGCCCATGAGGCCGACAAGGAAGAGACCGCAAATCTTGCGGCTGTTGCTGAGTAAGAAAGTTTGCCTATGTCTGAAGTGAATCCTGCCCTCGTCAAGCAGTTGCGCGAAAAGACTAGCGCCGGCATGATGGATTGTAAGAGAGCGCTGGTCGAGTCTGGCGGCGATCTTACTAAAGCCGAAGATATCCTAAGGAAGAAAGGCATCGCCAGCGCCTCGAAGAAGGCATCCCGATCCACCAAAGAGGGAGTGGTCGCTTCCTACATCCATCTGCAAGGAAAGGTGGGCGTGCTCGTTGAAATAAACTGCGAGACTGATTTTGTTGCGAAAAACGAAAGTTTCCGCGACTTCGTAAAAGATATCACGTTGCACATCGCTGCTGCGCACCCATTGTTTGTCGGTCGGGACGAGGTTCCCGACGGGACGATTGAACGGGAACGGGAAATTTATCGCGCTCAAGTGAAAGGTAAGCCGGCAAATGTCACCGACAAAATCGTGGACGGCAAACTCGAAAAGTTCTTCGGCAGCGTCTGCTTGCTTGACCAGGCGTTCATCAAAAATCCGGATCAAACAGTCAAGGAACTTGTTGCTTCGAAAATCGCCGAACTCGGTGAAAACATCGTGATCCGACGTTTTACTCGTTACGTGGTTGGGGAAGAACTCGCTAGCGGTGGCGTCGTTGCGTAAAGTATAGCGGAATCAGATGAGACGATTTCTTGTTTGGCGGCTCATTGCTAGCTCCACGGATCAGGAGTTCTGAGGCTCCAGCCTTTGCCTGCGTAGCGCACGTAGCGCACCACGCCTGGCAAAGGCTGGAGCCCTCGCTTGAAGATTTACGGCAAAGTGGGCGTGCCAGATTACTGCGAACGGTCCGACAACAGTCAGTCAAGTTCGGCCAAGCCGGTGCCTGCTGGCGCGCGTAAGTAAAGCGTCCCGCTTTACCCTCTCGGTGAGCAAACAGTCCGCTTTGCCTTCTCGGTGAACGAACCATCCTCGATTTAGCTCTTCCGGTATAAATGCAATGCGGCACGCCAGGCTTACCGCGGGTAAAGCGGGGACGCTTTACTTACTCCGGGCGAAGGCTGGAGCCTTCGCTTACTAAGTACGATTGACTTCCTCGACCCGTACCGATTTCTGTTATAAGACTGGGCATGCGCTATTGTCGGTCTGCTTTTCTCCTGCTGACTTTGGCTCTCCTTTTCTCGTCGTGCGTTACAAAAGATAACGATCACCGAATCGTGGTGAGCGTGGCGGATCAAAGCTTAGAGCTTTATCGAAAGGGAATTCTAATAGGACGCTACCCGATATCGACCTCAAAGTTCGGGTTGGGGGATCGGCCCGGCAGCCGGGAAACCCCGCTTGGAAGAATGGAGGTAGCGAAGAAGATTGGGGCGAGTGCACCGTTGGGGGCGGTCTTTAAAAGTCGACGGGCGACAGGCGAAATCCTTGTACCGAATGCCCGCGGCCGTGACCCGATCGTTACAAGAATTATCTGGCTCAAAGGCCTGGAGCCCCAAAATCGAAATGCATTTAGCCGGTGCATTTACATTCATGGTACACCCGAAGAGCGGTACGTTGGGCATCCAGCGAGTTTCGGCTGTATCCGGATGAGATCGGCGGATGTTGTGCAGGTTTTCGATACGATCGGTTTAGGGGCAACGGTCGATATCATTCCGGGCACTTTACCGGAGGCAGTTCAACAAGCTGCCGCGGTTGCCGGGCCGGCCGGCCCTCAGCCGACCGCAGCGAGGTAAGGGATGGAAGGATGGATTCGGCAACAGTTGATCGAACGTCAGCCACCGTTGGGCCAGTCGCCTGTTATGTTCCAGCGCTGGTTCCATTTGCTCCTTCTGCATTGGCCGATCGAACCCCAGACAATCCAGACTACCCTTCCCGCAGGACTGCAGGTCGATACCTTTGCGGGCAAGGGATGGATTGGCATCGTTCCATTTTTCATGCGTGATGTCAGACCTGCCGGGCTTCCTTCCGTCGTCGGGCTTTCCAATTTTCTCGAATTGAATCTTCGGACTTACGTCCGTGATCGAGATGGTCGACCCGGCATTTGGTTCTACTCCCTGGATGCTAATCAACCATTTGCAGTTTGGATCGCTCGGGTTTGCTTTGCGCTGCCTTATCAGCACGCGGTTATGCGTACTAATATCGAAGGACGCGAGATTGCTTACTGGTCCGCCCGTCTTGGTTCCGGCGAAGCGCTCCATTATCGCTACAGGACGGTGTCAGATCTTGAAGAAGCCGGATTTGGCTCTCTGGAATTTTTCCTTCTGGAACGGTACCGCCTTTTTGCATACCGCCTCGACCGCTTGTTGACCGGCCGAGTCTATCATGCCCCCTACCGGGTGGGGAAGGCGATCGTCCACGAACTGGATTCACGTCTTTTTAAGCTCGATGGATTCGAGATCCCGTCAGAGCCGCCCGCGCACGCCGCGTATGTGCGCCGAGTCGACGTTTCGATTTATCCAATAGCATTGGCGAAGTGAAGCGGGGCAGGTCGCGCGGGAGCCCGACCTGCCGCTTCACTTCGCCAATGCTAATTCCTTGCACTTTCCGAGATCGAGTTTGCCCGAACCAAGAATAGGGATTTTCTCCACTCGTTTGATCCTGCGCGGAATCCAAAGATTCGGCAGACCGGCAGCCAGCAGGCGTTCCCGCACCTCTTCCAAGGGTAGATTGCGCGCCGCAAGTAAGACAAGCGCCTCACCCTTGGCCTGGTCCGGTATGCCAACGATCGCAGCAACACGTTCATCTTCCATCTTCAAGCCAAAGGTCTCAATAATCTTTGCTTCGATCGTCTCGTGTGGAACCATTTCCCCCGCGATCTTGGAGAAGCGAGACAATCGCCCCTCAATGTAGAGGAAGCCATCTTCATCGAACCGGCCAAGGTCGCCGGTTTTAAACCAGCCATTTTTCAGGACTTCGGCTGTTCTTTCGGGTTCGCTAAGATAGCCCTCGAAAATGTTTGGACCCTTCAACCAGAGCATTCCCAAGGCATGTGGCGACAACAGTTCGCCCGTTTCAGGATCGCGAATCTGGGCGGCTTGACCCGGCAGCAATTTACCTACGGAACCGACCCGGTCAGAAGTCTGGATCGTATCGTTTTGCCGGCTCGGAGCAGGATCGGGCAGGTTCGTGCTGACAACCGGGGCTGTTTCCGTCAATCCATAGCCTTCCAGTACATGTTTTCCGAACTTCTCCTCGAACGATTCGGCCAGTTCTCGAGGCAACTTTTCAGCTCCAGTGACGAGAAGTTTGATGCTGGCGAACTGTTTGGGTTCAGCACGCTTCAGATATCCTCGCAAGAAGGTGGGGGTGGTCACCAGTAATGAGATCTGGTAGCGCTCGATCAACTCCGCGTTCTTCACCACGTCGACCGGGGTAGGGTAGGTAACAGCGCGCACTCCTTCAAGTAACGGATACCAAAGCGTGACGGTGCAGCCGAAGCTGTGGAAGAACGGAAGAGAAGCCATCACCAACTCTTCGGGCCCCAGATTTACCATCGAGCCAAACTGCAGGACGTTTGCCAGCACATTGCGGTGGCTGAGCACGACCCCTTTCGGTTCGCCGGAAGTGCCGCTAGTGAAGATAAGGAGCGCCTCTTTCCGGTCGCCTCTCATTGGCAAGCCCAGCAGATGGCTGAGCGCCCAGGCGGGTGTGACTGCCGAGATCAGGCGCCAGATCACGATTTTTGGTTTCAACTCTGGTATAAGCTCTTCCAACCGAAAGACATCTTTCGGCCAGGGAAAATCTTCCAACCGCTTCATTACCGGCTTTGCGGAAATCGCGTGCAAAATCTGACCTCTGTTGATAGCTGACTGCAGGGCGGCCCGCCCGGCCGTAAAGTTCAAATTGACCGCCACCTTGTTTGCCAAGGCGACCGCAACGTTCGCGACGACGGCTCCAACACCCGGCGGCAATACCACGGCCACCCGTTCGCCTGTGCAGCGTTTCTTGATCCACCGGCTCAAGGCAATCGAGACCGCGAGCAAATCCCCTCGCTTCAACACACGACCATCCATTCCGTCGATGATCGCTTCGTCAAACTGTCTCCGCTTTAGGCCGCGTACAGTAGCGCGACCTAAGTGAGCGGCGAGCTCCGGCCGTTTCTGAAAGCAGAGCTCCCCAAGTTCAAGAAGTCTTTCGCGGGTTATCCCGATGTCCACGGAGTGGGCAGGAATCGGTTTGCCGAAAGCGATTGTTGCAAGTTGCGGGATTCGCTTCGGGATCTTGAAAAAATACCGTCCTCTTTCGAACGAAAATATTGAGCCCCAGAGACCATCCAGCCAAACCGGGACAATCTCGCACTCGGCCAATCGGACGATCAATTCGAAGCCCTTACGCAATTTCAATAGCGTGCCGGTACGGCTCAGTTCCCCCTCCGGAAATATGCAAACAATTTCTCCGCTTCTTATCCGATCGGCTGCTGCTCGAACTGCCTCCTTGGCGCGAACATTAGAGATCGGTATAGCTTCGATTAGTTTAAAGATTGGGGTAAGCCACGCAATCCGGTAGATCGATTCATGTACGATGAATCGGATTGGCCTCGGGCAAGCCAGTTGGAGGACGACCGCATCGACGTATGTCAGGTGATTCGGCACCAACAAAAAGCCCGTCTTGGGTAGATTTTCGAGGCCAAACGTTTTTACACGGTAGATGGTCCCGGCGACTAGAGTTCCGAATAGCCGAAAAACTGTCTGACGAAGCGTTTTGCCAATCGGTGTGGGCATAGTTAACCGGAGCGATAGGAACAGCCAAGCCGTGTTGTCGCTCGGGTCGACCATCCATAAGAGGTCCCGGGGAGCGACGCCCCGCGGCCGGCTGACCATCAATGTTGCCAGAAAAGATGTAAGTAAGAAAATGAAAAATGAGGCTAATGACTGGTGGCTAGGGCGACCGCTCCGGGTATCGTGCTCGTGCTTTGGGAGCGGGTGCTGGTGCTCGTGCTCGTGCTCGTGCTCGTGCTCGTGCTCGTGCTTTGGGAGCGGGTGCACCCGGTTGGTTGGTCGTTTTCCCGCATAGCAACCGCTTTTTTGTCTGACGTTCGAAGATCGAGCACGAGGACGAGCACGAGCACGAGGACGAGGACGATAAAAGGCGAACGGCGCGCCACTTACTCAAACCCTTGCATCCTGCGATTGGCATCAGTAACCTAGCCGCCATGACGTCCGCTACCCCGATGATGCAGCAGTATCAGAGCATTCGGCGGACTTTGCCCGCGGGAACGTTGCTCCTGTTTCGCCTTGGGGATTTCTACGAGCTTTTCTTCGAAGACGCCAAGATCGCCGCGCCGATTCTGAACGTGGCATTGACCAAGCGCAATGGAATGCCGATGTGTGGCGTTCCGTTCCATGCCGTAGAGCTGTACATGGGAAGGCTGATTAAAGCCGGTCATCGGGTCGCCATCTGCGACCAAACCAGCGATCCGCAGCCGGGAAAGATCGTGGAAAGGCGAGTCAGCCAGATTATCAGTCCGGGGACGATCAGCGATCTCCAACTCCTTGAATCTCGTCAGAACAATTTCCTTGCAGCCGTCGGGCGACAGCGGTACGGCGACAGGCAGTCTTGTGCCACAGGGCCAAAGGAGAGGTTCGGTTTGGCGCTGCTCGACGTAAGCACTGGCGAATTTCGGGTTACCGAAGTTTCTTCCCGCAACGCGCTCGAGGATGAACTAGCGCGTTTTGCTCCTTCGGAGGTGCTGATCCCCGATTCGGACCAGGATCTGATTCGCCGGCTTTCGCGCGCCCTGCCCTACGATGGCTACGCTTTCGAACTCGATCAGGCAACTTACCTGCTTCGTGAGCAGTTCTGCGTCCAGTCTTTTGACGGTTTTGGCTGCAGCGATATGCCGGCTGCAATTGGTGCGGCGGGGGCGATTATCCATTACCTAAAGCACCAACTGCGCAGGCGAACGACGCATATTCAGTCGCTGGGAGTCTTCCTCTCTGATCAGTATGTCGCGCTGGATGCGGCCACGCAGCAGAACCTTGAACTGATCCGATCGAAAGGAGTGAACGATGATACCAGCCTCTTAGCGGCTTTGGATCGGACGTTAACACCAATGGGTGGGAGGCTCCTGCGCCAATGGCTTTTGAAGCCACTTCGGTCGGTGGCCGGCGTTCGCAGGAGGCAAGAGATGATTCAACAGTTCCTGGATCAGCCGTTTCTGCTCAATTCCGTGAGGGGAATCTTGCGCAACATTCGCGACGTGGAACGCACCCTGGGACGATTGAGCCAGGTGAGTGGGAATGCCCGTGACGTGGTGGCTCTGCGGCTTTCTCTCGAGTGCCTGCCGGATCTCAAGGAGCAGCTTGCGGCTCTCGCGAAATCTACCCTGGCAGAAGGAGAGGAGGGTCTATTGACTCAGATCTCCGCTGGAATTCGTGAGTTGCCCGATTTAGTTGCGATTATCGTCGATGCCCTGGTGGAGGAACCTCCGGCATTAATCAGGGAGGGGGGAATGTTCCGACAGGGGTACGACTCGATGCTCGACGAACTGCGGAGCGCGTCGAGTAGCGGAAAGGACTGGATTGCAGCGCTGCAACAGCGTGAAATCGAACGGACCGGAATCAGGTCGTTGAAGGTGCGGTTCAACTCAGTGTTTGGATATTTCATCGAAATCACCAATTCGAATCTGGGCGCAGTGCCGGCCGATTACACGCGGAAGCAGACGACTGTGAACGGGGAAAGGTTTGTCACTCCAGAGCTGAAAGAGGTAGAGTCGAAGATATTGGGCGCGGACGAGCGTTCCAAGGCGTTGGAGTACGAGCTATTCCTTCGGCTGCGCGAGAGCGTGCTGAAATACATGCCTCAACTGCAGGAGACAGCTCGCTCCATAGCGGTTCTTGATGTGATTGCTGCTCTGGCGGAGACCGCGCGGCTATTCGGCTACACCCGGCCCAATGTGACCGACGAGGCCCGCATCTCTATCCGTGACGGGCGCCATCCGGTTCTTGATCAGAATGTGACGGAAGAAAAATTCGTCCCAAACGATTGTTTGTTGGATGGGCCAGAGAATCGCCTGTTGCTGATTACTGGGCCGAACATGGCCGGTAAATCGACATTTATCCGACAGGTCGCACTCATTGTCTTGATGGCGCAGATTGGCAGTTTTGTGCCGGCCGCCACCGCGGAGATCGGATTGGTCGACCGTATTTTCACCAGGGTGGGCGCTTCGGATGATCTTTCGCGTGGGCAATCTACGTTCATGGTGGAGATGAACGAGGCTGCGAATATTGTTAACAATGCGACCGAGCGCAGCCTGGTGATTCTCGACGAGATCGGACGGGGCACGTCTACATTTGACGGACTGTCGATTGCGTGGAGCATTGCGGAGTATCTCCACGACGTGCTGCGGGCCAGAACGCTCTTCGCAACACACTATCACGAGATGACCGAATTAGCGGTAGTGTGTACCGGCGTTAAAAACTACAACGTGGCGGTCTGGGAATGGAACGATCAAATCATCTTTCTCCGCAAGATCCAGCCCGGTGCAGCGGATAAGAGTTACGGGATACAGGTGGCGCGTCTCGCCGGTTTGCCCAACGAAATCATCCAGCGAGCTAAAGAAATCCTTGCCAACCTGGAAGCCTCAGAACTCAATGCTCAAGGAAAACCGCGATTGGCTGAAGCTAAGGTTTTCCGGAGCCGCCCAAAGCGAGCGGAAGAAACAAAGCCGCAGCTTAATTTGTTCGATTACAAACCCGAATGAGCGTGTAAGCCATCGGGCGTGGACAAGAGTCACACCAAGGGCACGAAGGTCAGAGAAGGTCACGAAGGTAAATTGGGGTTATCTGGACCGCAGCATTTTCAACCCATCCAAATTTTTAAAACCTTAGTGACCTTCGCGACCTTTGTGTGATCCAATTACGGAACTCGATGAAGAAGTATTTGATGCTGATTGCAACTGTATCGCTCGCTATCGGGGCGTGTGAACGCCATCCTGCCAGTCAATTGCCGAAAGAAGGTGAGGGCGTTGAGAAGGAAGAGCCTGTTAAGTCGGGTGAAACACAGAAAAAGCGAACGACACCGCAGACTTCTCCGAGCGGTACTCCGAAAACATATTTCCCGCAGAATACTTGATTTAGAATTATTCTTGATATTGTTATTAGCGATGGCAGGTTAAGTATCTGTGAAGGTTTCTCCCGAAGTAGCGCAGCAGTTGGCGGCCAGTGGTATTCGGCTAACTAAACAGCGCGAAGAGGTGTTCGGGGTTTTGCTCCAGAAGCGAGACCACCCGACTGCGACTGAAGTGTTCCTACGCGCGAAAAAGCACATGCCCTCCATCTCGCTGGCCACCATATACAACTGTCTGGAAGCTTTGGTCGATTGTGGACTGGTAAAGCAGGTCAATCTCGACCGTGCCCCGACCCGGTATTGCGCCAATTTGCTCGAGCATAGCCACTTCTACTGCGAATCCTGCGGAGCAATTTCCGACGTCGAGACACCTTTTAATGGTACCTGGAACTTGCCGCCGGGCTTTGTTGTCGCAGAAGCCGAAGTGTCATTGAGAGGGTTCTGTGCGAAGTGTTCGACCGACCAGCTAGGAGCAGCGTCTTCCGACGCAGTCGGACTGCTCGCTCCATACGCAAAGTTCAAACTTCAAAACTCAAAACGATGAGTTCGATTGTCATTCAAGATTTACACGTTTCCGTTGCCGAAAAAGAAATTATCCGCGGGCTGAGCCTGGAGTTCAGCAAGGGTGAGGTCCATGCCGTCATGGGGCCGAACGGTTCGGGGAAAAGCACTCTGGCGAAGGTGATGGCAGGACATCCGGATTATCAGGTGACAGAGGGTGATATACTAATGGATGGTGAGAGTATCCTTGAGATGGAGCCTGATGAGCGATCGCGTAAGGGGCTTTTTATGGCGTTCCAATACCCGATGGAGATACCAGGGGTGAGCAATGCCAACTTTCTGCGCGCGGCCATGCAAGCTCGGCTGCCCGAAGGCGAGGAACTCGACGCGATCGAATTTTATCAACGACTTCACGAGAAAATGGATCTCTTGGATATTCGCAGGGAGTTCACGGCTCGCTCGGTCAATGAAGGATTCTCCGGCGGTGAGAAGAAGCGAAATGAAATACTGCAGCTGGCAATGTTGGAGCCGGCGTTTGCCGTCCTCGACGAGACTGATAGCGGCCTGGATATCGATGCTCTGAAAGTGGTTGCGAACGGGGTCAATAAGATTCGCGGACCCGAGATCGGTATTTTACTAATCACTCACTACCAAAGGCTGTTGAATTACATCATACCGGATTTTGTTCACGTTATGTCCGAAGGACGTATCGTCCGCAGTGGCGGAAAGGAGTTGGCTCTGGAGCTGGAATCAAAGGGCTACGACTGGTTGAAAGAAAGAAAAGGCGAGCCAGTCGGTGCGAACTAAAGGAATGGAGGAGAAGAAAAGATGAGCACCCAAACTAATTCAATCGATATCGATCGGAATATTGGTAACTTTTTCTACAACATTGCACCGACGCGCGATGCCGGCGTTGGTTTGACGGAAAAGACGATCGATTACATTGTCGATGCGAAGAGGGAGCCTGAGTGGCTCCGCGAGTTCCGCAAGAACGCCTATCGCGTTTTTAACAGCAAGCCACTACCGACCCATTGGGCTGGCAACGAACTCAAGGAGATCGACTTCGACGTCATCCGCTACTATCTGGCATCCGGCGAGACCGCCAAGCGGACGTGGGAAGAGGTTCCGGAAGACATTAAGCGAACGTTCGAACGACTCGGTATCCCGGAGAGCGAAAGAAAGTTTCTGGCCGGCGTCGAAGCTCAATTTGATAGCGAGGCTGTCTACTCAAATATCAAAAAGGCCGTCGCAGACCAGGGCGTGATCTTCATGGGGAGTACCGACGCATTAAAAGAGCGTCCTGAATTGTTCCGTAAATGGTTTGGGAAAGTGATTCCGACCGCGGACAACAAATTCAGCGCGTTAAACAGCGCGGTCTTTAGCGGAGGCAGCTTCATTTATGTACCGCCCGGAGTGAAGGTTAAACATCCGCTGCAGGCGTATTTCCGGATCAACGCCGAGAATTTCGGGCAATTTGAGCGGACTTTGATCATCGCGGATGAGGGTTCCGAAGTCATGTACATGGAGGGGTGTACGGCTCCGAAGTTTACGACGGCAACGCTTCACTCCGCGGTCGTCGAGCTGATAGCCTTGCCGGGAGCGAAGATCCAATATATTACGGTCCAGAACTGGGCCCCTAATGTGTTTAATCTCGTGACCAAACGAGGGTTGGCGATGGAGGAGGCCGAGATTAAGTGGATCGACTGCAACATCGGTTCGAGGCTAACCATGAAATATCCGGGAGTTGTGTTGAAGGGACGAAAGTCACGTGGCGAGGTCATCAGTATTGCGTTGGCGAGTGACGGTCAGCACCAGGATACCGGAGCAAAAATGGTGCACGGGGCCGACGAAACCACCTCCAACATCGTTTCCAAGAGTATCAGTATTGGCAAGGGCCGCGCTACTTACCGGGGTCTGGTGCACGTGCCGAAACACCTCAAGGGTTGCAAGAACAACACCGAGTGTGACGCCTTGTTGATCAATTCCAGCAGCCGTACCGACACATATCCGGCCATCACGGTTCGAGGCACAGGTAACGCTACCCAGCACGAAGCTTCGGTGAGCCAGATCAGTGCCGAGCAAATTTTCTATATGCAACAACGCGGGCTCAGCGAGGGTCAAGCCATGAGCCTTGCGGTCAATGGCTTTGTGAATGATCTTGTGCGCCAATTTCCGATGGAATATAGCGTTGAATTGAAGCGATTAATCGATCTCGAGATGGAGGGGTCGGTAGGTTAGAGGGCACGTCGAAGACTGGAGGTGAGCCGCTTGCGGCGCTCTTGCGGGCGTTGGTAACAAGGCCCTCCAGCAACCTAATGCCTAACACGTAGACGTGGCACAGGGATTGGCATAACAAATGATAACGACCGAACTTTCCTCGATTCTTTCCGGAACTCGACAGCCTGCTGCGACCGACTGGTTTAGGGAGCTCCAGACGCAAGCCTGGGATGAATTTGAAGCCGAACCACTACCCGAGCGCACCAATGAGCTGTGGCGGTTCTCCTCGGTGAAAAACCTTTCGCTCGATGGTTACGTGGTTGCTCCAGAGTTTTCCGGCGATGCTTCAGGTTTGACGCCTGTGCGAGAGTTCGGGAACCCGGCCGGCCGGATCATTTTCGCCAATGAGACCGTGCTGGCATCGCAACTTCTGGATCCGGCGCTCAAACGGGCCGGAGTAATCTTTACGACGCTGTCGCAGGCGCTGGAAGAGCACTCCGACCTGTTGCGAGAGCATTTCATGGCGCAGCCTGCCAGGTTGGGATCGGCAAAATTCGCCGCCTTGCACAAGGCCCTCGTGCAAGCAGGCACGTTCCTATGGGTGCCTCGCGGGGTAGAGATCCAGGCTCCCTTCGAAGTTTTTCACCTGGTCCGGGGAGATTCGGCGGCGGTTTTTCCACACACGTTGATAATAGCCGACGATAACAGCCGGGTGACATTTCTGGAGCATTTC
>DASXBV010000006.1:0-6210 GCA_036491515.1 Chthoniobacterales bacterium | reverse complement strand
CGGGATTCCCGGGTTCCGCGAATTTGTATTGGTAGAGCGTCGCGCGTATATAACGGGGCGGGTTCTGTGGAAAGGGATTATCTCGAAATAGGCTCAGAGCGCCCGGATCGTTGTGCAGAAGCTTCCAGACCAAATGGAGCGTCCAAGGATATTCGTCGGGCGTTGACATCGCGGCGAACCACATCTGCCAATCAAGTCGCAATTGATAAGGCGCAATTTGGGGAGGCATTCGGTCCAATTCGACCGGAAGGCCCTTGTAGGGGTAGGCCTTCCAATCGGAACTCTCGTCCGGCGCCTCGGAGCTTGTCCCCTCAAATACGACATTGAAACGGTCGCGGCCCACAGTTCCGAAGGCGCCATAAGTGTTCACGAGGTCGAGCGGATCGAACGAAGTGTTCATTATCTGATGTGGCGACAACATATTGGCTACTGGTTGGATACTCAGGACCGCTACGAGACAGGTAACGACCCAGGCCGTAATCCGCATTAGTCGGCTAGGGCTGGCTGATGCCGCCGCCAGCTCAGCGCGTCGTACGAGAGGTCGAGGCAGAATCTTTGACCAAAGGCTGTCATCGAAGCATGCAAGGGCCGGAATAATCGTTAGCCAGTTCAGAAAGGATAAGTTGCCGCTCAGAATTAACACGACTTGAAACATAATGATAATCGCGCCCCCGGCATATCTGGCAAGACGCGGCCAGAAGACGAGCCAGGGAGCAATGAGTTCCGCCAGATGATTGAAGCCCACTCCAACGCGCAGCACCGGCTTAGGTAAAAAGTGGAGCCACCGGCTCAATGGATTCGGCAAGGGCTGAGTTTCAAAATGGTAATAGAGAGCTGTGAAATCACGCCAGGCTGGATCTCCACGCAGTTTGATGAGTCCCGCACCCAGCATCATTCGAAAGATCAACCATCGGAAAAGCCAAAGAACGGGAAGGGGAGGTTCGTGCTTAGGAAAAGGTCGAGCATCAAGCAGCGGGCAGAGGAATATGGCGAGAAAGCCGGTTTCCAGCAGTTGGACTTCCCACCCATAACCATACCAATCCTGGCCAAGATGAACGAACGACATATATAGTGCCCACAAGATGGCTAGCAGTAAGGCGTTCGCATAGCCGAACGCAACCACGCAGGAAAGGGCGAAGCCTGCCCAAGCCGTCGCCACGAGGGCGGTGTCCGAATGAATGAACCAAAACAGCGAAGGCAACCGAAGAAAACCCGAAAAGGAAGAGCCTAGGCCCTGCTGAACGCGATCGAGAAACAATCCTATTGGGAGCAGGCCATCTGATCCAATCAAAGGCAGGATCTGGTTGGCGGCGACAAGGAACCCGATTGCATAAACGACCCCAAGCAATCGCAAAATGATGAAGCGCGTGAGCCAGTACGTTGGCCGCTTGGCCACTGTGCGATTAGGCGATTCAGCCGATTCCACGGTTTGTTTTGAATCATTTATTCCCGCGGGTAGGGCGAGGCTCCGTCCGAGCCGGGGTTGGCGCGTCGTCCTCGCCCTACCCGGAGCCTCGCCCTACCCGGAGCCTCGCCCTACCCGGAGCCTCGCCCTACCCGGAACATCCTGAACTCCTTCGGGCTCCTGACTGCACGACCGCCACTATGCAAACATCGTCATCGAAGTCAGCCTTCTTTGAGAAGTCGCAAGCGTCCGTCAACAACGCGTTGAAAAGCTTCTCGGCTGGCAATTCCGCATGAAAACGTAGGCTTGAAATGACCGCTTCCAAACCGAACTGTTTTCCCTCTGGGGAGTCGACCTCATACAAGCCGTCAGTGAATAGCATGATGCAGTCGTTTTGCTCAAACGGGGAATGAGCCGTCGAATAATTCACGTCGTCGAAGAGACCCAGGCCGGGGCCCGGCCTGCCGCCATTCGATACAAGCGACTCGACTACGCGCTCGGTTCGCCTGAGGCGAACCGGTGCGGGATGGCCCGCGTTAGCAAACTGCGTTTCCTTCATTGCGGTGTCGGCAATCAAGTAGAAGGCCGTCGCGATAAAAGGCTCATCCAATCGTTCCAGAATGGCTCGAAGGCGCAAATTCAGGGCACTCAGGAATCGGCCTGCATTTTGCATTACGGGCCTGAGTTCTTCCAGCAACGTGCGGATGATCGCGGTAACCAACGCCGCCCGCAATCCGTGCCCCATGACGTCGCAAATAAATACGCCCGCCCGATTTGCTGAGAGCGGAAAAATGTCGAAGAAATCGCCGCCGACTGCTGCCGCTGGGCGGTAGCAGTGCGCAAAGGTAAGCGCGCTAAATCCGGAGCTGCCAAAATCCGAATGAGTTGGGTAATCCCGAGGAAGCAGGGCCAACTGGATCTCTCTCGCCATGCGAAGGTCGGCTTCGAGTTGCGCGTTCTTAGCCTCCAATTCGGCCGTCGTTACCCGAAGCCGGTTACGTTCCTCGGCGAGGGCATCCTCCATTTCCTTTATTGCCGTAAAATCCTTGTTAATTCCGCAAATGCCGATGATCTGGCCCCTGGAGTCTTTTAACGGCAACTTGGTGGTGTAATCCCAAGTGATTCTACCGTCGGGGTGGATCAACTTCTCGATCTTTCCTATCATCGGTTGCCCAGTTTCCATAATTCGCTGTTCGTCAGCTGCCGCCTCTCTAGCCGTCTGCTCCGACCAGAAGTCGAAATCGCTCTTGCCGATGAGATCATCCGGGTTAGCAACGTCCATGTATTCTGCAACCGCACGGCTGGCGCGCAGAAAGCGGCCCTGTCGATCCTTGAAATATACCTGGTCGGGCGTGTTCTCGAGCAGGAAACTGAACAGATCTTGCCCGAAGGTGAGAGCATCTAAGTCTGGAGGAACGGACGATTTCACGGCGTCGCATTCTAACCTTGAAGCGATGAATGTTCACGCACAATCCGCCGAGCGCATGTATCGATTGAGCACATATGAGATACTATCAGGTATGGAAGAAGCAGAAGTTCCAACTGAACATCTTCACGAGGAGATGCACCACGAAGCTGAACACGGGCGCGAACGATGGGCGCTCGGCGTCGCGCTGAGTTCGGCGCTTCTGGCCGGCTTCGCAGCTGTGGCCTCTTTGATGGCAGGGCATCACGCGAATGAAGCGATGATGTCGCAGATCGAATCAGCTGACCAATGGAGCTACTATGAGTCGAAAAGCATAAAGGAAGCGCAGCTGAGGAGCAAAGCCGATATCCTGAATGCACTCGGCAAGGCGGTGCCCGCCACAGACGAAAGCAAGGTGGCGGAGTACGAACGGGACAAAGAGCAGATCCAGAGGAAAGCGGAGGGCTTTGAGAAAGATGCTCAAAAGCATCTGCAGACCCACGAGGGGTTGGCGAGCAGTGTCACGATGTTCCAAATAGCGATCGCCGTCGGAGCGATCTCAGTCCTGATGCGACGACGATCGTTCTGGTTGGGCAGTCTGGTCATTGGCGCGATTGGGATCTGCTTTCTAGTCCAATCGTTGGTCGCGGCCTCCCTGCGATGAAGACGAGGCTTCGGGTAGGGCGAGGCTCCGTCCGAGCCGAGGACGACGCGCGAACCCCGGCTCGGACGGAGCCTCGCCCTACCAAAGCCTGCACCGCTCACCAATATGGACTGGGAAGAGAGATACAGAACGGGTGATACGCCATGGGAAAAAGGGGCCCCTGCACCGCCACTTTTAGAATGGATTGGGCGCCGCGGGGCGCTGCACGGGAACATACTTGTGCCTGGTTGCGGCTCAGGACGCGACGTCCGCGCGATCGCGGCCGCGTCTCAGACCGCGCAAGTTGTGGGCATGGATATCGCACCGAGCGCGCTTGATCAGGCCCGGCGTTTTTCCCGTGCCGGCCAGGAAACTTATCAGCTTGCAAATCTCTTCGATCTTCCCGCGGGTTTGCTAGGTCGATTTGAATGGGTTTTCGAGCACACCTGTTTTTGTGCCATCGATCCCCGGCAACGTCCGGATTACGTCCGGGCCACTATGAGCGTGCTCCTGCCGAAAGGATTTTTGTTGGCGATTTTTTTCCTAAATCCGTGGGATCCTGGTGAGGCGCCGGAGGAGGGCGGTCCGCCGTTCGGCGTGACGCGGGAAGAACTCGATCAATTATTCGCGGCGCATTTCGATCTTGTTGAAGAAATTTTTCCCTCTGCCGCTTACCCGGAACGCGAAGGACGTGAAGTCATGCGGCTGCTCAGAAAACGATGTTAGATCTAGAACTTAAGAATTCAAGAAGGTAGGGCGAGGCTCCGCCCGAGCCGCGGTTGGCGCGTCATCCTCGGCTCGGACGGAGCCTCGCCCTACCCGCTCAAATGCGAGAAATAACGCACAACCTAAGACGCAAAACACCAGGCTCAAAACCGCGCGGTGGCAGAATGCTTCCTCTTCGTATTCTGGTGCCGTTGATAGTCGCGTGTGCGCTATTCATGGAGAATCTAGATGCAACGGTCCTATCGACCGCTATTCCTGCGATCGCACATGACCTTCAGCAAAGCCCGATTCAGCTCAAACTCGCCCTTACTTCTTATCTTTTGACGCTCGCTGTTTTTATCCCTGCCTCCGGCTGGGTGGCCGATCGGTTTGGTACGCGGATTGTTTTTCGTCTGGCGATTTTAATCTTTGCGCTGGGTTCGGCTCTTTGCGGCTTCGCCAGCTCAATTCAGGCGTTGGTTGCGGCCAGGGCGCTGCAAGGGATCGGTGGAGCAATGATGGTGCCGGTCGGCCGGTTGGTAATTCTGAGGACCATCCCGCGGTCCGAATTCGTGGGGGCGCTTGCCTGGCTTACGATACCGGCGTTGATGGGACCGGTGATCGGACCACCGGTAGGCGGCTTTATCACGACCTATTTCACCTGGCGCTGGATTTTTTGGATCAATTTGCCGATGGCTGCGCTTGGGATAACGCTTGCTACGCTGTTCATCCCGAACGTTCGCGGCGAGACAATCAGTCGGTTTGACTATGTTGGATTTATCCTGTCCGGCGTTGGTCTGGCCGCGCTGGTCTCGGCATCGGCGACACTTGACATCAACGGATTGCCGCCCGCGCTCGTAATTGGCCTTTTTCTGGTGGGTTCCGCGCTAGTCACGCTTTATGTCTTTCACGCTCGTCGGGCGGAAGCGCCGATCGTCGATCTGAGGCTCCTGAGATTTCCCACGTTCCGAGCTGGAATTGTTGGGGGCTCGTTCTTTCGTCTTGGGGTGGGCGCTATGCCATTATTGTTACCGCTCCTTTTTCAGCTCGGTTTTGGAATGACGCCGCTAAACTCGGGGCTATTGACATTCGTCACTGCGCTCGGCGCGATCGGAATGAAGACCGCTGCCGGGACAATTCTGAAGCGGTTCGGATTTCGAAACGTCCTACAGGTCAACGCGATTGTCAGTGGCGCATTGATTGCTGTGCCTGCGTTTTTTACAGCGAGAACGCCGATCAGTATCATGCTCGCGGTGCTCTTCATTGGCGGCTTTTTCCGTTCATTACAGTTTACCTGCATCAATGCGATCAGCTACGCCGAGGTCGATCAGTCCGAGATGAGCCAGGCGACGAGTTTCACGAGCGTCTTTCAGCAGATTGCTCTAAGTTTCGGCATTACGATGGGCGCGTTGGTGCTCCAACTTTCGCTGGCGATCCGCCACAGCGACACGTTAAAGGCATCCGATTTCCCACCTGCGTTTCTCTTGGTCGGTTTTGTTTCGCTGATGTCTTTTGTTAGCTTCGCCCGGCTGCCAAAAGACGCTGGGGAAGAAGTTGCTGGCCGGAAGCGTGTCGCATCGGCTGGGGTTGCCGTAGCGAACAGCAGGCAGTGAGAAGTGAGAAGGCAGAAGGCAGAAGGCAGAAGGCAGAAGGCAGAAGTAAGAGACGAGCTTTCTTGCCTCCGTCAATCGATCAAGGACAAATAACTTCTGCCTTTTGCCTTCTGCCTTTTCCGGGAGAGGTGAACCCTGAACGTTGAACGCTGAACGCCGAACGTTCCGCCCTGCGTTTGGCGCTTGAACATCTTCAGCAGCGGAGCTTTCTTCTTTAGCGAAACCTATGTCTTATAACGTCGACAAGCTCATTGAGGAATGGCTGGCCGAGAACGAATGCGCAGACTTACCCGGAAAGGGTAAGCCGCTTGACCTAGATGAGTATTTCAGCTGGCCGGAAGATCTGCGCCTTGGTTATTCGCTTCTCAAAAATTCCGGACACGTTCCCGAGGAAGTGGAACAGTCGCGGGAGATCAAGCGTTTGGAAGAAGAGTTGCAA
>DASXBV010000005.1:0-7110 GCA_036491515.1 Chthoniobacterales bacterium | reverse complement strand
GCGGGATCGCCGTTAAAGGCGTTCGCAATCGAGTGTCCGAGGATGGCATAGACGAGCGCAAAAATCAGCATGATAAGACCCGAGAGACAAAGCCCGCCGAAACCGATTACCCGTACCAATTCGTTGGTCCCGGCACCCACTGCTTGACCTACTCGTACGCCAACAGCCTGCGCGATGCCGAGCGGGAACATAAATGTCGTCGCAGCGCATGTGATCGCGATCTGGTGGGCTGCAAGCGCGGCTGTGCCGATCCAGCCCATCAGAATTGCAGCGAACGCGAAAGCCCCTACTTCGGACAGGTATTGAAGTCCAACCGGTAATCCAATTCTAAGGAGTGAGTGAATCGTCGACAGACTCAGCAAGCCCGGCAACAAGACCGAGAAACCGCTTCCGGTGACGCGCACGCAAAATAGGAGGGTACCCGTCATGGTGACAATTCGCGAGATGAGCGTTGCCCATCCGGCACCGACCAACCCGAGTGCCGGGGCTCCAAGGTTACCAAAAATGAGCACCCAATTCAGGAACACATTCAGAGCGACCCCAAGATACATCATTAATGCTGGTTCCAGGGGCCTCGATAAAGCCTCGCTAAAGGTCTTCGAGCTAATGAAAACAAGCGCCGGTAGCAGGGACCAACTCAAGATCGCGATAAATGGCCTTGCTTGAGCGAGAACCGCCTCCGGCTGTCGAAAGACGGAGAGCCAGGGCTGAGCCAACGTCAGGACCGTTGCGAGGATTACTCCAACCATTGTGGAAAGCCAGATAGACGAGCGCAGGATGACCCGCTTGTGCCGATCCATTCCGGCGCCGTGAGCTCGAGAGGCGAGCACACCCACAGAAGTGAGTATCCCGATGCCGAAAACAAATGCGACACTCATGAGGCTATTGGCGAAGGCGGCTGCGGCCAGCGAACCTGTTCCAACGTGTCCCACCATGAGCGTATCGACCAACCCCATCAACATCTGGCCGACTTGCCCAGCCATAATCGGGCAAGCGAGCGCCAGAGTTTTGGAAAGCTCTGTCCTAAAGCGTCGGGGGTCAGGCATAGACCGTTCACCAAATCAGGATTTCGGCGGATGGCAAGTCATCGAAGCTAGCCCGCATCGCTCACAAATCTCTAAGGATTTGTGAGCGATGCAGGCTGCAGAATCAGTGCCGCGTTTGCTTTTGAGCAGCGCAGATTCCATATTTCGCGAGTGACGCCAGTAAGTGAAGTAAAATACAAGATCGGGAATGAGCGTTTGGTGAAGGTTACCGGCAGCGCGGCGGTAAAGCTTTCGCAATTGCTGCAGCGGCAGGGTCGCCCGCATGGCGCACTGCGAGTCGCGGTTATTGGCGGAGGTTGTTCCGGGTTGCAGTATAAGATGGATCTTGTCGATGGCCCCGCTAACCGAGACATCCTGGTGGAATCCAATAACGTTCGTGTAGTTGTTGATCCGAAAAGTGCGCTGTTCGTAAGCGGATCACTGCTAGACTACAGCGAAGATCTCCAAAAAGGAGGATTCAAGGTGACGAATCCGAACGCCGTGGCCCATTGTTCCTGCGGCGAAAGCTTCTCTGCATGATTGATTACTTCGCCCTCCTTGGTATCGAGCGGCGGCCCGCGATCACTGAAGAAACTCTCAAGGGAGCTTATTTCCAAAAAAGTGAATCGCTCCATTTGGATCCAGCTCGATCGAGCGAGGTGTTCGCAGTTAATGCCGCGTTTCAAACAATCGCCAATCCCGCGACGCGAATTCAACATCTGTTAACGCTCGAGTTCGGGGACCCCTGCGGAGGTGAAATATCGTCTGATTTGGGAAAATTATTCGGGACCATCGTCGAAGTGCTGCAAATCGCCGACCAGGAGTTAGGGTCTCTTTCAGCCCGGAGCTCACCCATTCTCCGCGCTTTGGCGTACCAGAGCCTGGACGGACTTCGAGAAAAATTAGACCAGGCCGAAGAAGAGCTTTCGCAGCGAGAGTCCGCGCTTCTTGAGGAGGTCGGCCGACTCGATCAGAGCTGGTTTGAGAGTTCTGTTCACGCCCGCCAACCGCTCGCTCAAGTCGCGCTTGGACTGACCTTTGTCCAGAAGTGGTTAAGTCAGGTGCGCGAAAGAAAAATCCGCTTGGAAGAACTCGCTTAGCCTGCATCGCTCACAAATCCTTAGAGATTTGTGAGCGATGCAGGCTATGATCTCGAGCGAATACTTACCAGTTTATGGCTGACATCGTTGGGATAGACCTCGGAACAACGAACTCGTTGATTGGTGTCATGGATTCAGGTTTTCCGATCCTGATTGCCGACCGAGAGGGATCGAGATTGACTCCGTCAGTGGTTTACCTTCCGGAAAGTGGTGATCCCGCAGTTGGAGCTCCTGCGGATCGAATGCGCGCATTGGTGCCGGAACGGACTTTATATTCTGTAAAACGCCTTATCGGGCGCCGGCCCGGAGAGTCGGAAAAGGAAGATTTTCCCTTTGCGGTGACATCCCAGAACGGCCGCATGTTCTTGGACATCGGCGATCGACTGCTGAACCCGGAGGAAGTTTCCAGTCTTGTTCTGAAGAAGCTTAAAGCCGATGCCGAAGTTAGCCTCGGGCGCTCCATAAATCGGGCAGTGATTACCGTTCCTGCGTACTTCAACGACCTGCAACGCCAAGCTACGAAGCGAGCTGGGGAACTGGCTGGGTTCACGGTAGAAAGAATTATCAATGAGCCGACCGCTGCCGCGCTGGCCTACGGCCTGGATCGGCTCCGTGATCGCTCCAGAATCGCCGTTTATGACCTCGGCGGCGGAACCTTTGACATCTCTATCCTCGAACTGAGCGAAGGCATTTTCCGTGTTTTATCGACGAACGGAAACACCCGGCTGGGCGGCGACGATATCGATCGTGAGCTTGTCCGTCTTCTGAAGGAAAGAATCATCGGCCGCTATCCGGAAGTCCGGCCGGAACTCGACGATAGGCTGTTTCTTGCCCGAGTTCGTGAGATAGCGCACGCCGCAAAACTGCGGTTATCGACCGAAGACATTGTGCAGGTCGAAATTCCATTCCTGTCCGGAAATCGCAGCTTCTCGTACACGTTAACACGCCAGGAGTTGGAAGCGATTGCTCGACCGATCATCCGCCGCACTCGTTCGCACTGTCTTCGCTCTCTTGACGACGCCAAGCTGGATCCTCGCGCACTCGATGAAGTTATCCTGGTCGGCGGCGTTACCCGCATGCCGATCGTTCGGCAGTTTTGCGCCGAGGTCTTCCAACGTCTCCCCAACATCACACAAAACCCAGACGAAGCTGTAGCGGTAGGGGCAACGATCCAGGCCGGGATTCTTTCCGGCGAGGTTCAGAACGTCTTATTGCTTGACGTTACTCCCTTGTCGCTCGGCATCGAAACATTTGGCGGATTGATGAACGTGCTCATTCCGCGGAATTCCACAATCCCATGTAAAGCTGGCGAAATGTTCACAAATGCAGTCACCAACCAGACTTCTATGCAGATCGTGGTTTTGCAGGGCGAGCGCGAACTCGCAAAGGATAACTGGGAGCTAGGACGTTTTAATATCGAGTTTGAGCCGGTTCTGAAGGGGATCGCCAGGGTTGGCGTTCAGTTTGAGATTGATGCCGACGGCATCCTGCATGTGCTGGCGCGTGATACCCGGACTGGGCGAGAGAAGGTTGTTGAAGTGAGCAGCGCAGTGGATGTGTCCGACGATGCCGTCGAAAAAATGATCGCGGAATCTTTGGATCACGCCTTTGAAGACATGTCCGAACGCGTCTGGACTGAGGCGGTGCTCAAGAGCAACGAATTGCTCCCAGCCGTCCGCAGTGCATTGACACTTGTCGGAGACCAGATTAGTCCGGAAGATCGACAAAAAATTGAGGGTTTGGTTCTTGAAGTCGAAACGGCGCTGAAAAGCCACGATTCGCATCGCCTTAAAAAAGCAAATGCGGAGCTCGACGAAGGAACCCAACATTTGGCCACGCTTTTGATAGACCGCGCGATGACCGAAGCGGCGAGGCGCAAAAAGTGAGCCGCAGCCTGCATCGCTCACAAATCTCTAAGGATTTGTGAGCGATGCAGGCTCACTGACTGCCCGGGATTCCGGAACCAGGAGCGGATCGTGTGTCAAAGGAAATACGGGGAGGGACCACGTCGCTGATTGCCCAGTGCGATTTGCCATTGAAAGCTAAAATTTGCGTGTAGCCCGTATCTGCCGGATAGGCTTTTACAACAGTGTCTCTCCAGAACCGGCCGTCGTTCGAAGTTTCAATCTCGACGGTCGTAGGAGCATCGCCGACATATTGGCCATTTATTTCAATTTTAGCGCCAGGGGGTTGGGAGACGATCAGGACTTTTTGTCTTGGTCTCACGGTATGGGTGTGCGATGCGCAGCCTGAGCCAATCAGCGAAACAGCAGCGATCGTGTATGCAAGAACCGTGTAAAGGAATGGCAGGCGCCGATGCATAGAATCTGGCTTATCAAAAAGGGGAGCCCTTCGTCTCTCACATAATATTCGCGTGCGGGGCGACAATTTCACGAATCGCGCCAGCGGCGCAGTGGATAGCACAAACCCGTTTTCGTCCCAGGGGCGACCTCTAACCAGTCCAGGCCGAAAGCGACGCCGGATTGCGCGGAGCGCACTTATACCGTTGTAAACTTTAGGACCGAAGGGTATCAAGAATGTCGTCAACGGCGACCCGTCTGTGAGTGGCGACGCTCCTAAGAATTGCGATAAGCAAACTCTCTTTCATGGTGTCGTCCAGGGGAATTGTAATCCGTTGAAAACGGGGAGACAATGTCTCGAGGCGAACGTGTCTTCCGACTTGTTTGATAAAGTGGTAATCCCAATGCCGACACAGGCATTTGATCAGATCGTTGCCGGATAATTGAGGGGGCGTTTTCAAGCGGCAAAGACGAATTGGGACACAACCTGGGCGAAGCGCACTTCAAACTTGTCGCAATCCTCTTCGTAGAAGTGTGCGCGGATAGCTTCCACAGTATTCACTTTCAGATCTTCGACATCGATTCCCTGTGTGAAAATGTCATCCCCAACGCCGGCGGCGATCCAAGTTCCGTCTTCCTCCGACCGGATCTCAAAAACTATCTGTTTCAGGGCCATCGATGGTTACTGCCTCGTTACATTGAGCATCTCAAGGAGGTTTGCGCAAGGACGCCTTAGCCTGGATCATGCGTAAGCGAAGGCTCCAGCCTTTGCCCTGGAGTAAGTAAAGCGTCCCGCTTTACCCGCGGCAAGCCCGACTCCGCAAGGCCTACGTCGCGGCCAAGTCGTCCGACTATGCTGGCCCCAAGACGAGCGCGCCGTAGCGTAGCGAAGGAGGCCTAGCGTGCCGCATTGTGTTTATACTGGAAGAGCCAAATCGAGGACGGTTCGTTCACCGAGAAGGCAAAGCGGGACTGTTTGCTTACCAAGAGGGTAAAGCGGGACGCTTTACTTACGAAGAGCGTCAATTTTTAGTTTGTGCGGCCGATATCGACATTTTGTCGGAGCTGTGCTCGAGGAGGACCGGAGCAGTTTTGTCGACATATTTTCGGTAAGCCTTGGCCCAATTCGAAGCCAACTCTCGGCGTGCGGCGAGCAGAGGCAAGCGATGGGCGCAAACCAAACGGTAAAGCCGCTTTTCGAGCGTGACTTTTTTCTCGACTGTCCAAAACGAACCTTTTCGACTGTGCGGCCACAGATTCTTGGCCGAATTTGAGCCCCCGAGGCAAAGCGGGATCAGGTGGTCCAGTTCATAATTCTTTTCATCTAAGCTGAAGCCGTACGTCCCATAAACCGTACGCTTTACGTCGGTTGGGATACTCGATAGCCGCGCTGGTCCGGAACCCAGTCTCTTAACCTCGGCCAAGGAAATGTTTTGTGCTTCGCCCGGAGTAACAACTGGATCTGGCAAGACTTGGATCGGGAGCAGCCTTGGATCGGGAAGCGTTTTTCGCTGTACGATAGAGTGGCCTTGGATCCTCTTCACAAGTTTTGTTCCAAGCGTTGACGCGAAGGCAGTGAGCATTTGTGAATGATAATTTGCCACGATGACCCCGCAAACGCAGACCGCTAACGGAACCGCCAACAGGAGGCTGAGCGGGATCTTCAACCGCCTGAAATCGACCAGTTCACTGCTGCCGCGGTCGACTGGCGCGCTGTGTAGAATGGATGGATTTCCAAATCGATTCGCGTGGGCTTGATTGAAATCTGACCAGACTCCCGACGGAGGTGCCGGGATTGAGCGGCGACGGACGGGTTCCCTCCTTCCTGAAGAAACGCCTTTACATCCCGCCCAAAGCTTGAGCGCTCCGTCGCCAACATCTCGAAAGACTCCTCTCGCGAATCTTATAAAGCTGCGGAAATTCATAGGGCTTCATGCCCGTTGCCAGAAACATCGCCTGCAGTTCTATCCGGTTATCACAGATGATTCAATCAGAATTCAGGAGTCAGGAGTTGCAGAATGGGGCGACCGTCCCATTCTGCAACTCCTGACTCCTGAATTCTTGAGTGCTTGGCTACGGCATGTTAGAATCTTCATCGTGTCGCAGGTAAGTGCCGGGCTGTTGATGTATCGAAAGTCTGGTAGCATTCTCAAAGTTTTTCTCGTGCATCCAGGAGGCCCGTTATGGGCCAAGAAAGATGAAGGAGCTTGGTCGATCCCTAAGGGGCTCGTACATGAAGGTGAGGACAGGCTTGAGGCGGCAAAGCGCGAGTTTGTGGAAGAAACGTCTATCCTGCCGGCTGAACCCTTCATTTACCTTGGCGATATTCGGCAAAAATCCGGGAAGCGGGTCTATGCGTGGGCGTTTACAGGAACCTGCGATTTGCCACAGCTGAATAGCAATACCTTTACTCTCGAATGGCCGCCGAAGTCCGGGCAGATAAAGGAATTCTCCGAAATTGACAAAGGAGAATTTTTCCCGATACCGGAGGCACGTCGTAAGATCATTCAGGCTCAAGCCGATTTCTTAGACAGATTGACAGACTGTCTAGAACGAGTCCGGTAGGGAGAGGCTCCGTCCGAGCCGGGTTTGGCGCGCCGCCCTCGGCTCAGGCGGAGCTTCGCCCTACCACCTGCATCCTACGGGATTGTTTCCCGCTATTCGGTGGTTTTTTGCGGCGCTTCG
>DASXBV010000004.1:0-4055 GCA_036491515.1 Chthoniobacterales bacterium | reverse complement strand
ACCCGGAAAGCGTGAAATTCTGTCATCGCATTGGGCTTTCTTACGTGAGCTGTAGCCCGTTCAGGGTACCAATCGCCCGCCTCGCCGCGGCACAGGCGGCGCTCGAGGGATGAGGGGAGATTTGTGTCGGCGTATCGGCGTGTCGGCGTTGCACGCGCGGGAGCGCGTCCCGCGGCTGGAAGCCTATGCTTTAACGCGCGGGCGCGCACGCCGATACGCCAACACACCGATACGCCGATACGAATCCTCTATCGGTCCCCTTTCACTCGTATTTTGATCTGTCGCCCCAGCAACCAGCGAACACCGAACATGTCGACGGTGGCGTGGAGCGCGCGATTCCCGAAGCTATATTTACTGGAGCCGCGGTAACGCGCGCGATGGTTCACGGGAATTTCGGTAATCTTGTAGCCGAAGCCCTTTATCAAAGCCGGAATGAAGCGATGCATGCCATGGAAGGGGATGAGCGCCTCGAGGCAATCTCGCCTCATCGCCTTAAGCGTACAGCCTGTGTCGCGTACGCCATCCATCGTGAATCGGCTCCGAACGCCGTTTGCGATCCAGCTTTGGAGACGCTTGAACCAACTGTCTTTTCGTTTCACGCGATAGCCACAGACCAGGTCTGCGCCCTTGGCTATCTCCGCCAATAGGCGAGGGATGTCGTTAGCGTCATTCTGCAAATCCCCGTCGATGAGTACCAGGATGTCGCCGCGGCCGGCAGTCAGCCCCGCGTAAATGGCCGCGCTTTGGCCGGCGTTCGTTTCGAATTCCAGAACACGCACGGAAGGGGTGCGAGTGATCTGCTGGATGGTCCGATCCTGTGATCCGTCGTCTACAAAAAGGATCTCATGCGAGATACCCTTCAGCGCCAGCTCTAATTCCCGCTGGAGTGCTGATACGTTCCCTTCCTCATTATAGACAGGTACAATGACGGAAACTAGCGGCGCAGCCATCACAGCGGTAAGGTCTGGTATTGATAGCATGCAAATACGCGAAGCTGGCGAAGCGGGAGCTGCTTACGATCCAACTCGTAGACGGCGAGAAGTTCCCATCGGGTAAACGCGCTCTGGAGATTTTGTGGCGGGCTCGGTTCAGGTCTATCGGTGATATAGAGTGCCGTCCGATCTATAAATGGGTTGATCCCAGACTCTTCGGAAAACGTGGTATCACGTTTGGACGACGGGTCGACGTCCACAAACTCGTCGTACCGCGGCCAAAAGGAGAACTCGTTTTCGATATCTTGCGATTCTGGGATATAAACTGGCGGGTGGCCTGGTCCCTCGACGCGCTTGTCCTTCAAGTAGAAAGATAACAGGGATGACGTCTGGTATTTGTCACCAATGATGAAGACTTTGGCGCCAATTTTGTTTTCGAAATTCGCCCGGAATTTATCGACAACCTCAGCGAGGGTTTTCCACCCGTGTAACCTCGAGCTTGGATCGAGACCGTACGGGAACGGAAGGCCGATCATTCGCGCCAGGTCGGTGTTGAGGGACAGCGACGCTAGTAGACCGCTTAGCATGAGTGCAGCGGCACAAAGCATTCCGACAACCCGGCTCTCTTTCGCAATGTGCAACCAAAAGTGGGTCGCGAGTATCCCGAGGCTAAGGAAAGCGGGACCCGCCCAACCTGGCTCTGCGCCCTGATACAATGACAGGATTATGTAGATAAGAAGCAGCGGCCAACCGAAGGTCAGCAGGAAGCAGATTTTGCTGTTCTGAAACGATTTTCTGATCGAGCCGAACAGCGCGATCAGAAAACCGAGCAAGAGGAACGGCGAATAGATCGCGAGTTGCGCCCCGAACGATTCGCCAAGGTACGAAGGTTTGATCGCAATCAGTGCATTCAGACCTCCATGTTCAAAGAGGTGCTCCAAGCCGATCCACTCATGCTGCTGATTCCAAATGATGGGCGCCAACAGGAAGAACAGAAAGCCAAGAACAAGCATGTAGAGATTGGCCCGCCGCAGTTCGGTTCTGTATTTCGGCACGACCAACAGAAAGAACAGGATCGAAAGAAGCTGAAACGCATTTTCGTATTTGCAAAGAAAGCCCATGCCAACCAGGACCCCGGTGACAGGCCAAAATATCGAGAACTTTGGGCTGCGCTCGATCGAGAGCCAGAAGACGTACAGTGCCGCCGACCAAAAGAAAATGGATAACGAATCGACGGTTAGGAGGATTGATTCGACGTTAAAAACAGGAAGCAAGTTCAGCATTATGACTGACCAAAAAGCTACCTTTTCCCGAAATAATTTGTGCCCCAGCAAATAGACAAAAATGGACGTGCCAAGAGCGAGCAGCGGACTGAGAAACCGAACCCCGAATTCGGTGGGGCCGAACAGCGAAGTGCCAGCCAAAATTGCCAGAGCTACGCCGGGCCCCTTGCTGTAGTAGGAGATGTCTGGATGTTGCGCCCAAAGGTAATAATAGCTCTCGTCCGGCGAGAGGTCGAGGTTCGCTGCGAACCACCAGCGGATCCCGGCCAATAGGATCAAAAATACGACCAGTAAAAAAAGTCGAACTTTCATTGCGGTCGTGCACCGAACAACGAGGGGTGCTTGCGGTAAAGCGCGGGGAGTAACCGTGACGCGAGGCGTTGATAAAACAAGTCCGCTACACTGGCCAGGAGCAAACTGAAGCCGATTGCGAGCACGATTGAGACAATCACGTCGCTGGGCCAATGCGAACCGCAGTAGATCCTGGAATATGAAACGATAGCTGCAGGAATGATATAAAGCGCACCGAATCGTCCATAAAACAGGACGGCTAAGGTGGCGATAACGGTGTTATTCATGGCGTGCCCGGACGGGAATGATCGTCCGATCACAGGGCCTTCCGGAGGATCTGAGAACGACACCTGAACAGGCCGGCAAACGCCAAAAATCGCGGGTGTTGTCTTCTCGAGGCTCACTTCGCGCACCTCGGCGAGCGCCTGACTCGGGCGCGGCCGGTTGATCAAGTTCTTCATAGACTGGGTGAAAACCCCGTCTGTGAAACCGATCGTCAGTAAGGTCACGATGACAAAGCTGCGAGCCTTAAAATCACCCCGCCATAACAGGAACACCACAACGACAGCTAATATCGGCATCCAGACGCCAAAGTTTGTGAAGGTCGCCATCAGCCAATCCAAAAAGGGATTCGTCCATTCCCGATTTATGAAGAGGAGTAGAGTTTTGTCCATGCCAGAGCCGCTTGGCGTGCGTAAGCTAAGGACACCTCATAGATGAGACAAGCAAAGAAATTCGTTTGCAGTGGGCTCTTCCTGTGCGCACTAATCCCGCAACTGAGCTGGGCGCAAGAAGATGCCAACGCCATTCTGGACGAAATACGCTCGGCACAGGCACATATCAGTCAGCCCCTTTCTGGCCGTCTGCGCCCTGAAAATGGCGATTCGATTCCTTTCCAACTTCAACTCGGAGGCTCTGAGTTCGTTTATAAGTTCGTGAATCCGGCGGAAACGATAAAGCTGCAACTTACCGATACCGGATCGGTGCTTACTGATCAGACAGCCAACGGACAACAGGTCTTATCGGGTGCAAGATTGAGCGGGTCGGTACGCGGTACTGACGTTACCTACGAGGATCTGTCGTTACGGTTCATTTACTGGAAGAATGCTAAGTACGAGGGGGAACAGCGCGTACGGACCATCACTTGTTCGATCGTCCTCGTACAGCCCTCTTCTCGAAACACCGAGTATGGTGCAGTGCGTCTTTGGATCGCGAAGGATAGGGGAGCCCTGATCAAGGCCGAGGGATTTAACTGGCAAGGCAAAGCGGTGAAACGCTTCGAGGTAATTTCCGGTCAGGAGATCGAGGGGAAAACGATTTTCAAACAGATCCGCATCGAACGGCTGGATCCGGAGACTGGCAAGGTAATTTCGCGAACCTATCTAGAGTTGGATTCGACTGCAGGGTAGTGAGGAGACGTATCGGCGTGTCGGCGTATCGGCGTGTCGGCGTGCGGAGAGGAAAGTACTCAAGAACTCGAGAACTCAAGAATTCAAGAATTCAAGAATGAGTGCCTTCGCTTAGTCCCTGGTGCCGGGATCCCGAATAC
>DASXBV010000003.1:0-1958 GCA_036491515.1 Chthoniobacterales bacterium | reverse complement strand
TTAACAAGGCGATGGTCAGAGTACTATCCACGAGACACTGCTTCCATTCGGTCTTGGCGGCGAACGCTGAGTCGAAGTGTAACTGCTGCGTATTCATGGTAAGCAGCGTCATCCATACATTGTCGGCATCAGTGATGGTGCGTCCAGGTCGATGCTCGAAAACGTCACCAATTTCGAAGTCTTCATAATAGAGTCCGTAAGTTTCTCGATAACGGCGCTCGCCGACTTGTTTGTACATTGCAATAAGTGAATCCATAGTCGTTCTGTTTCTGATTGAATTTGAATTAAGCCCCTAATCCCAGGACCTTTGCCATCGACAGGATCTGGCGCGCGCGGCGAGCGACCGCTTCGTCGACCATTTTGCCGTCGACAGCTCCGGCACCTTTCAGACTCTCTTCGATAATTTTTTTGGCGGCGTTCACTTCTTCTGACGATGGCGTGAAAGCCTGGTTAATTTCAGCGACCTGTTTCGGATGAATCGCCGCTTTCCCAGCAAAACCGAGAGCGCGGCCTGCCTGTAGATCAGCCTTCAATGCACCATTCGACGATAAGTCGAATGTTGGGGCGTCGATGACCGGAAGGTTAGCCAGAGCGGCAGCTCCGACTGCTCTGGAACGGGCATAAAGTAACGCCTCCCATGTGTTTTCGGCGCGCAAATCAGCAGCCAGATCCGCAGATCCAAATAGCAGGTGACTCAGTCGAACGTTTGATTCAGCGATTTCCTCGAGACGATGCATCGCCCGTGCCGATTCGATCATCGCAACGATCGCAGTTGATTTCCCGCATCCCTCCAGCAGCTCAGCCACAAGGGTGATCTCGGCTGCTGACTCGACCTTCGGGATGATCACAAAGTCTGGTTCGGGATCATGCTGCACCAAAGCGTCCAGATCGTGAAGGCCCCAGCGGGTGCGCATAGCATTTACACGGAGGGCTACTAGTGGACGGTTGACACTTTGCTCTCTCAGGTAATCAAAGGCGCTCTTCCTTGCAGACTCTTTTTCCGCTGGCGCAACCGAATCCTCCAGATCAATAATCTGAACATCTGCGCCAACTTCCATCGCCTTTGCGAATCGTTCAGCTTTAGTTGCCGGAGTGAATAGCCAACTCCGCGCCGGTCGCTTGCTTAGATTTCCAGGTAGAACGAAATCAATCTTCTTCATTTTGGTCTCACTTCATTTTGTTCCGGCCGGTCCTTTGGCGGATATAGATCAGCACATCCTTGGACAACGCTTCGGCTTACCGCCTTTAAGAGCTCAATGCTTAGAACGACCGCGGAAGACCGAGAACGTGCTCACCGATGTATGACAGGATCAGATTCGTGGAGATTGGAGCCACTTGGTAGAGCCGCGTTTGCCTGAACTTGCGCTCGACATCGTATTGGCATGCAAAAGCGAAGCCGCCATAGGTTTGTACAGCGACGTTGGCCGCCTCCCAGGACCCCTTCGCAGCGAGGTGCTTCGCCATGTTGGCCTCGGCTCCGCATGGCTGGTTTGCGTCGAACAATGAACAAGCTCGGAAGCGCATCAAGTCTGCTGCCCTGACCTCCATGTACGCTTCGGCAATCGGGAACTGTATGCCCTGGTTCTGCCCAATCGGGCGATCAAACACGACCCGGGTCTTGGCCCGCTCGATAGCGTGCTCGATGAACCAGTAACCGTCCCCGATACACTCGCCAGAAATGAGTAACCGCTCTGCGTTTAGGCCATCGAAGATATACTTCAATCCATGACCTTCCTCTCCGATTAGATTTTCCTTGGGGATCTCCAAGCCATTGAAGAAAACCTCATTCGTCTCGGCATCGACCATATTTTCGATCGGCTTGACTTCCATGCCGTGGCCAAGCGCCTGGTGCAGGTCCACGATAAAGATCGAAAGTCCCTCGGTCCGCTTCTTGACCTGCTCGATCGGCGTGGTCCGGGCTAGCAGGATCATCAGGTCCGAATGCTGAATCCGGCCGA
>DASXBV010000002.1:0-6811 GCA_036491515.1 Chthoniobacterales bacterium | reverse complement strand
TCGCCGGGCATGGGAAGAGAGTATTCCGACAATGGTGCAGCAAGCGCTGGCATCCGGTTCGCCCGCAAACAATCCTCGTGTGCCCGCTCCGCAAGAAATCGAACGGCTTTACCACGAAATCTGGGAGTAAGCGAAAGCTGGGGGCGCAGCGGTTTGAACCATGGAGGGTGGAGCTGCCGCACCTGAGTACTGAGACCGCAGATCGTCTTAAAGCGGTCGTTGAACGGCAGAGAATTGGGAGATATCCGCAGATTACACGGATTACGCAGATTTTGTTTCCGATTCTTTGCGCTGCGGATATGTCCAATCTGCTGCGGGCGGAACGCCCATGTCACGTTGCGCGTGTGTGATCACAGGTTACACTTTAATATTCCTTCGAACTATGACGACGATAATCAATCCTTTTGAACGTGTTGCGCCGAGCGACGGCTCTGCAAATATTCATCATTATATCAACGGTCAAATCCAAGCGGGAACTGCCCAGCGTTACGGAGACGTTTATAATCCAGCTCAGGGGTGCGTTTCGGGTCGACTCGCCTTCGCGACGCAGGCGGAGATTGATGCGGCGGTTTCGGCGGCAGCCAAGGCGTTTCCTGTCTGGTCGCACGTGCCGGCGGTTCGGCGAGCGCGGGTCTTGTTCCGTTTCAGGGAATTGGTTGAGCGCGAAAAGCAGCGTTTGGCAGCGGTGATCAGTGCTGAGCACGGGAAAGTCTTGGAAGATGCAAAAGGCGAGTTGGTCCGAGGTCTTGAAGTCGTCGAGTTTGCATGTGGAATTCCACAATTGTTGAAGGGTGAATATTCGGAACAAGTCAGCACCGACGTGGACAGTTTCTCGTTTCGCCAGCCGCTTGGGGTGGTTGCCGGGATCACTCCGTTCAATTTCCCGGCCATGGTTCCGATGTGGATGTTCCCGATAGCGCTCGCGTGTGGCAACACCTTCGTGTTGAAACCGAGCGAGAAAGATCCGAGCACGAGCGTCGAGCTCGCCCAATTGCTAAGCGAGGCAGGGCTGCCGGATGGGGTCTTTAACGTAGTCCACGGAGACAAGGAAACCGTGGATGCGTTGCTGGATCATCCGCAAATTCACGCCGTAAGTTTTGTCGGATCGACGCCGGTAGCGGAGTACGTATATCACCGCGGGACGGCGGCCGGAAAACGCGTGCAAGCGCTTGGGGGAGCGAAGAATCACCTGGTGGTGCTGCCCGATGCGGATGTTACTCAGGCGGCGGATGCGTTGATTGGTGCCGCCTACGGATCCGCGGGAGAGCGTTGCATGGCGATTTCGGTCGCGATCGCCGTTGGCGACCGATTGGGTGATCGCCTGGTTGAGGAGTTAATTCCGCGAGTGGCGGCGCTTAAAGTCGGGCCGGGTGATTTCGCAGGCATGGAGATGGGTCCGCTGGTGAACAAAGCACATCTGGAGCGGGTGCGTTCCTATATCGATCTCGGAGTGAAAGAAGGCGCCACGCTTGTTGTCGACGGACGCGAGCTTGAGCCGCCCACCGCTGAGGAAGCCTTTTTTGTCGGGGGCTGTCTTTTCGACAATGTCAGGCCGGGAATGCGCATCTATCGGGAAGAGATTTTTGGCCCTGTCCTATGTGTTGTACGCGTCAGCGATACAGGAGAAGCACTTAAACTCGTAAATGGACATGAGTACGGGAATGGTGCCGCGATCTTCACTCGTGACGGCGCTGCCGCCAGGTCGTTTGTTGAGCAAGTTAAAGTAGGGATGGTTGGGATAAATGTTGCAATCCCGGTGCCGATGGCTTTTCACTCCTTCGGTGGCTGGAAGCGATCGATCTTTGGAGATCACTATGTTCATGGACCTGAGGGAGTTCGCTTCTACACAAGGTTAAAGACTGTAACCAGCCGGTGGCCGGGCGCATTTAATCTGGGCGCAGAGTTTGCCATGCCCACGGCGCAGTAGGCGGAGGGGGAAACGTATCAGCATCTAACCTGCGAGCTGGCTATCAGCTCCTCGAGCCAATCTAAAGCCAATGGGTGTGGCACCGGCAACGATTGGACGATGTTCAGCGCTTCTGTCGCCTGACGATGGCATTCTTCGGGCCTGCCTTCCAAAAACGCCATGGCCGCGGACACCCGTAGCCACGTATGATGCGGAACCCTGGACCAATCACTTACCCGCTCAAACGCTTCCCGGGCGCTTGATTCGTCTCGTCTGAACCACGCCTCAAAAAACGCCTTCTCTAACATCACCCAAGAATAAAGTACCCGAGATTCCGGATTTGCCTTCGCAACCGCCTCATCCAGATAGCGGGAAGCCCGATCGACGTCACGAAGGTCGATCGCCCGGTAAAACGCGAGAAAACAAACCGTCACACGCTCGGCAAGATCCGCTTGTTCGGTCAGCCGTAACGCGAGGTCCAGCATCTTTTGCGACCAGTCGCGCGGCCTGACCCCTTGTTGTCCGTAGTGGATCAACGCGTTCACCAGAAAAAGCACTTCGCCTGTTGGACGACCCCGAAGCGCGTCCCACAGGAGCGTTCCATAGCTCAGCGACCGGCGAAGAGGCAACGGCAATAGGAGGCGCACCCCGACCGCAACTCCAATAAAGGCCATAGCTGCAAGGAAGAGAGTGTTAATTGGCGCACGTGTCGGATCACTGACTTGGACGATCATCAAAAAAAGCAACCCTGCCAGAATCATTGACGCTGGACCGCTGGTAATGAGCCAGATACATCGCCATTGGAGACCCGCCATGGTCTTCGGTTCAAAAACCGTTGTTCCACTAATCGTCGTCTCCCGGTTATTCCACGTGAACCGCCTCCGATCCCGAATTCGCCGGATCGCAAACGGTCCACAGGCGAACGCCAGAAGTCTCAGTCCGACCAGCTTTGCCGTCAGAATCCGAGCCAGGTGTTGCAAAATCACGAGCATCTCGAACGCAACAAATGCCAGAAAAGGTAATGGAAGCAGGCTCGACGGCTGTGCAGCGACCGCTGCCAGACATTTGGGTGCAAGGAGAATCCACAGGCCAATGCAAACCGCCAATAAAATCAGATACGAGGCAATGATCGATCTCCGTCTCCATGACCATGTTCCTTCCATAGGCAGAGGCGGAGTCTAACGACCAGGACACCACACGGCGAGCGTAATTCTCACTTGATTGGCGTTCGGCGTAATGCTGAACACCGATGCAGGTTCAGGACATACGACCACAATAGGTCCAAGAGATAGGATAAAAAGGCAGAGCCGGAGTATGTTGTGACTGCGCTGAACGCCGAACGCGAAACGCCGAACGCCAAACGCTACTGAACTATGACCTTGTATTGATCTTCGATTTGCAGACCGGTCGCGTTTATCTTTTCTTTCAAGTTCTCAAAGGCCGCGGCCAGCTGTCGGTTATCGAAGCTCGGAGTGCCTGGCTCGCGGCCGGGTCTCCAACTGCCCCAGTTTTTGTCGTAGAACGTCAGGAGTTCAAAGTGTTCCGCGATGAATTCCCGCATGAGTTCGTTCTTCCGCTTGATCGTGCTCCAAGGGAAAGACTTTAATAGCTCGTTCCTGATCTGGTCGGCAATCGCCGCGTTAACTTTTTGTTGGATTAACGCATTTCCTAAATCTTGATCGGCTTCCGCGTACAGCCTCTCCAAAAGATCCTCTTTTTCTTTGAGTTGTTGGACGGACCCGCGCCATTGTGCAATTTCATCTCTTGATGCGTAACTGTTCGGATCAAGCCGGTCGGGTTTCCGGAGATAGGAAAATTTTATGCGAAGGTCAGTCTCCTCTTTTTGTATGCGACCAATCACCTGATTTGCCGCATTGCCAACGCGGTCCCTCAGCTTGTCGATCATCTCCTTCATCTGGTCTTCGGTAAATTGAGGCTTACCTTCGGCGGGGCTAGGCTTAGCAGTTTGCGATGGGGGGCCAGGCTTAGCAGTTTGCGACGGGGTGGCCGCCTGGTTTTGCGCGTTCAGAGCTGTGGGCGCAAGCGCGAAGCAGACGCACAGAGTCAGCGTGGCCAATTGGGGAGGTACTAGGTTCATATTCGGCATCTTGGTCCCCCCGTGGGGCGTCCCTGAGGGGAGCAATATCGATATCAGTCGTGATGAGTAAAACAAATAGCGAACAAATAGCGTAACACTGGTTACAGGATTTTCGAGAGTTGCAGGAATTCAAGAATGACAGAATCGGACAAACATCGCAAAACCTATCTACTCGCTCATCGCCTTATACTCTTTTTCAATTTGTTCGCTCGTGCTTAATATTTGGTCACGGAGTCTTTTGTAGATGCTTGCGGCGGAAGCGGACTTGAATTCGGGTTCATTTAAACTCGTGCTCGTGGTCCACGAGCCCCAGTTCTTCTCGTAAAACAATAAGAGCTTCCCGTGTTCATCGATAAAATCGGCAATCAGTTTTTTCTTTTTCTCGATCTCGTCCCAAGGGAAACCGTCGATGACGAACTTCTTGAATTGGTCGACAAGCTCCTTGCTGGTGCCTGTTTCTTTGAGCTCTGCGTCCAGGTCTTTTTCTAGGTCGGCATAAAGTTGAGTGACAAGATCATGTTTCTCCTTTAGCTGCTGCAGCATCCCTTGCCATTGCGCAACTTCCTCCTTGGATGCGTAGCTGTTCGGATTGAGTCGGTCAGGCTTCTCGAAATAGTTGACTCGCAAATAGAGATCGTTCTCTTCCTTTTGGATCCTGTTCAGCACTTTATCGGCTGCGTTTGACAGCCGTTGGAGTTGCGGAGTTAGTACCGAGGATTCCTGCGGAGTAGCTTTGCCGGACTGTCCGGGTGAACGCAACGCTGGATTTTCCGGCTTTGCTGGCGGCTTCCCCGGCGGAGCGACGGGCTGTTCGGCTTGGCCAAATGCCATTCCGGAACTGGTAAGCGCGGCGATCACTGCAACAAATCGTTTCGGCAGGTTGGCTCGAAATTGGCGCATCGAAGTCATCGAACTCAACTTCTAGTGAAAGCTGATCGCCGACGCAAGGGTCACGGTAGGCGAAGCTCCGTGGTAGGGAAGCTCCGTTGGTAGGGCGAAGCCCCGTTGGTAGGGCGAAGCCCCGTTGGTAGGGCGAGGCTCCGTCCGAGCCGTGGTTGGCGCGTCGCCCCGGCTCAGGCGGAGCTTCGCCCTACCGATCTTAGGGGAGCGCCCCATGATTGCATTCGAAGAAAATCGTTCGAAATTATTCCGTATGAACGTAAACGATTCGGCGTTGCCAAAATTTCAGCACGTCACGATTACTTTTTCTCCCGGTCAGGAAGCGGAGTTGCGCGGATTCTATGTTAGCGTTCTGGGATTTCGTGAAAAGCCGATTCCCAAAGTGGTCAAACCGTTGGGATGGATCTGGTTCGATACCGGTATGCCGGGAGTTGAACTGCACTGTGTACCGGACGATGAGCCAGTGCCTGCCAACACCAGGCATCATTTTTGTCTCGAGGTCGACGATCTTAAGCGCCAACGTGAGGCGTTAATTGGCGCCGGATTCGGAATTGAGGAGGCCCGACCATTGCCATTCCGAAACCGATTTTTTGCACGCGATCCCTTCAACAACTTAATCGAATTTGTTCATGTTGAGGGAGACTACGTTGCAGCCGGTGAAGCAGCGGACTGACACGATAGGGCGAAGCTCCGGGTAGGGCGAGGCTCCGCCCGAGCCGCGGTTGGCGGGTCGCCCTCGGCTCGGACGGAGCCTCGCCCTACCCGCGCCTTTCCCTACCGGGCGGCACTTGCAATTTCCTTGTACCGAAAGCAGGCAACTTCGTGATCGTTAACCATGCCGACGGCTTGCATGAAGGCGTACGCAACGGTCGGGCCGACGAATTGAAAACCTTCCTTCTTACATTCCGTGGCCAATATCTCTGATACCGAGGTTTTTGCCGGAGCCTCGCGATAGCTAAGCCAGCGGTTAACGATCGGTTTGCCCTCTACGATTCGCCATAAAAAGGAATCTAAGCTCCCGTATTTCTCCTGGACGCGGAGCGTGGAGCGGGCGTTGGCGACTGCCGCCTCCAATTTAGCCCGATTGCGAATGATTCCCGGGTTCAAAAGAAGTTTTTCGATTTCTTTCGGACCGAACGTTGCAACCCGACGCGGGTCAAATCCGTGAAATGCAACTCGAAATGCTTGGCGCTTTCGCAAGATCGTGATCCAGCTAAGCCCGCTTTGCATGCTTTCAAGGACGATCATTTCGAACAGACGATTGTCTTCATGCAGCGGAACGCCCCACTCCTCATCATGGTACGCAAGATAGAGCGGATCCTGTCCCGGCCATTGGCAGCGTTTCAGTTCCACAAATTTCGGAATCCGGGGTTAAAACACGCGGTTAATAAGTTCCTCGGCGCGCTCGAAGCGCCGAAGATTGTCGATGAAGTGTTCGACAATTCGAAGCGATTCGTTGGCGTGCCCGCCGCCAGTATGAGGCGTGATATAGCAGTTCGGCGCCGACCAGAGCGGATGATCCGGTGGCAGTGGTTCGGGATCGGTAACGTCCAGGTATGCCGCAAAGATATCGCCGGATTTCAGTGTGCGCGCCAAGGCTTCCTGGTCCGTTGTCGTACCGCGACCGATACTGTAGTAACGCGCACCACGTTTGATCTGCTGAAGGCGCTGGTTATCGAAGAATCGTTGCGTTTCGGGGCTGTCCGGTAAGATATTAATTACATGATCAGCCTCAGCCAGGGCGCTCGAGAGTTGTGTGGGGCCGATGACACGAATCTCTGCAGCAGGCTGTGGCGTGCGACGATAGCCGATCACCCGGACCGGATAAGGCGTGAGAAGCTCGGCTAACCGTCTTCCGATCGCGCCGTAACCGACTATGAGAATAGTCTCCTTTGCCAGCAAGCGCA
>DASXBV010000001.1:0-3671 GCA_036491515.1 Chthoniobacterales bacterium | reverse complement strand
TCAGCAATATGGCCGATCCACTCATCCAAATCGAGCGCGCCTTTTGGGTTGGCGTTAAGCGATCTTTGCGGATCACTGAGACTCGAGTTTATAGTCTGGTGCTATGGCGACTGAGTGGCTTGGCGAGTCGACGCAAAGCTGCAACGCACCCCGGTCGGAGCGAGACACATGGCTTACTCCAAGTTGGAAAATTGCAAAAGGTGTTCCCTTTGGACCCTTCGAAAGTGTAGATTTCCGATCTTTCTATGAGTGCACCGAGCGCAACGGAGGTCGCCCCTTCAGATTTCATTCGCGATGTCGTGGCCGCCGATCTGCGCACCAAAAATTTACCGCGAATCCATACTCGGTTTCCACCGGAACCGAATGGCTATCTCCATATAGGACACGCGAAATCGATCTGTCTTAACTTTGGTATCGCCAGAGAATTCTCCGGCATTTGTAACCTGAGAATGGATGACACAAATCCTACGAAAGAGGAAAGTGAGTATGTCGAATCAATCAGGGAAGATGTGAACTGGTTGATCCGCGATTGGGCGGACAATGTCCTGGGCCTCAAGGCGATCGGACAAACGTGCGCTGTCCACCAGATAGACGGGAAGCGGGACTTTTGTCTAAAACCGCTTAACGCAATCGTCAATGACCCGGATGGAATGCACCCTTTTCCCGAGGGCGCAATCGAGGCGGAGCCATTCTACGCATCCGATTACTTTGACCAGATGTTCGAATATGCACTCGAACTGATAGCGAAGGGGAAAGCTTATGTCGACGACCTTTCGCCGGAGGATACCGATAGCTATCGGATTGCCGGCAAGGAGAGCCCGTTTCGAGGACGTTCACCGAATGAGAATCGAGCGCTTTTCGATCAGATGCGCTCAGGCGCGTTCCGGGATGGAACTCGCACGCTGCGTGCAAAAATCGATATGCAAGCGCCGAACGTTTGGCTGCGAGATCCGATTCTTTACCGGATTCGGCATGCTTTTCATCATCGGACAGGAAATCGGTGGTGCATCTATCCCATGTACGATTTTGCTCATTGCCTGAGCGACTACATCGAAGGCATTACCCATTCGATATGCACGCTCGAATTCGAAGTGCATCGGCCTCTGTACGAGTGGATTCTTCAAAACCTCGACCTGCCTCGCCGGATTCCGCATCAATATGAATTCGCCCGTCTGAATCTCACCTATACCGTCCTGAGTAAACGGAAACTCATGCAGCTTGTCGAGGAGGGGCTCGTTTCCGGATGGGATGACTCGCGCATGCCGACCATCTCGGGCATGAGACGCCGCGGAGTAACCGCGAGTGCTCTACGCACCTTCGCTTACAACATCGGCATAACGAAATACGACGGAGTCACTGACGTCGCGGTGCTTGAGCACGCGATCAGAGACGAGTTGAACAAAACTGCGCTCCGGCGTCTTGCGGTATTGCGGCCAATTAAAGTCGTTTTGACCAATTATCCGGAAGGTCAAACCGAGGACCTCACCGCCATCAACAATCCTGAGGACCCGGCCGCGGGAACACGCAAAATAGAATTCAGTCGCGAGATCTATATTGAACGCGACGACTTCATGGAGAATCCGCCGCCGAAATATTTCCGCCTGAGACCCAACGGCGAAGTACGGCTTAAATACGGGTACATCATCAGGTGCGACGAGGTCATCAAGAATTCAGCCGGCGAAATCTTGGAACTGCGCTGTACGGCTGATCTGGAAAGCAAAAGCGGCGGCGCAAACGCAAATCGAAAGATTAAAGGCACGATTCATTGGGTAAACGCCAAACATTCGATCGATGCGGAGGTGCGCCTTTACGACCGGCTTTTCACGGAACCAGAACCCGAGGCCACCATCGACTTCAAATCTTGTTTGAATCCTCACTCGCTAGAAATCGTGCAAGCCCGTTGTGAGGCGAGTCTCGGCGAAGCCCACGGCGGGATGCGTTATCAATTCGAGCGTCTGGGTTATTTTGTGCTGGATAAAGAAAGCAGACCAGGGCGTTTGATCTTCAATCGCACGATTCCTTTAAGAGATTCCTGGGCAAAACTGACGCACGAAGCGTGATTCCCAACTCGATGTCGCACCCGAAAGGGGTCTCGCTGGCAGACCGGTAGGGCTGCCGCTGCTCGTGCTTCGAGGAGCCGGAACCTCTGCTGCGGCAGAAGCCAACAGCGCACGCGCCGAACAGAAGTTTGATGCGTCATACGGCATGAAGTGGCACAGGTTGGTTGGTGGCCAGCCTCAAAAACCAATCGAGAAGGCTCGATCGCGCTCGCGGAGAAATTGACCGATTTCACACCATGTCATACTCGCGTCTCAAATCTGAGATATTTTCCGCTTGACAATCTAGAATGGTGCGAAGTTTGATAACGGTTCAAAGAGCGGAGCCTTAACCAAAATGTCTCTTTCTTCGGACATCGCTCGGAGTAGTACGGAACGCCTAGCTGGTAGGAAAGGATCAGCGAATCTACCGGCCAGATTCTTCGCTCGCGACCTGGGACTATTGCTCGAACAACACGGACCAATTTATAAAACCGCGCCGGGAGATGCGTCACCATCTCCCGGCGCCTGAAGAAAACAACCCATCACCGAGTCACCGACCATGAGAGGTTTGCTTTTTAAAGATATCACTATCCCGGTAGCTTTTAAAACCATCCCCTACAGCCGTCGCGCTCAGCTATGGAACCGACAGGCTTCGATCGCCACGGACCTGACCATGCTGGCCTTTCGTCACGGGTGGCATTGGGTTCCGATCTCAGTCTTGAAATTAATGCTACCTCACATACTAACCGGAGACCACGGAAGATGAAAAGCTTTTGCCTGAATGGCTACTCTGGCCGGCAAGAGAGATGGGCACTGGACGGGCATAGATGGGTAGCTGCCGAACCGAGAAGAAACGGGTTTGACCTTTGGGGTTACCAGGACGACACGCCCGAGACTGTCTACCTTGGAAGCGGTGCCAACGAAGAGCAACTCGAGAAGTTAGCCGAAGAATTCCTTTTGGGTGACCCGGAGATAATCAGCCCTGCCCTTCTCTCAAAGACGGTTACCAATGATATATGCTAACGACGACGGGAATACGCTTCTCCACTTCGCCTCCCGCGTTGGAAACATCTTGTTGATCTAATGGCTGCCAGAACGTTAGACAAATGCCGGGCTGATCTGGCTGATGGAGTTCGATGACTGGCTCCACACCCGCCGGAACGCCCCTTCTAGGCCCCGGTAAACAAACATCCAGTTCTACTGAGGAGACCCCGTGCCAACCAAAATGCAGCGAATCGCCGTCGTCACCGGCGGCGGCAGCGGAATCGGAGCAGCCGTGGCGCACGCACTTGCCGGAGACGGGTGGACCGTCGTCCTGGCTGGACGACGCAGAGCGGCTCTTGAGGCGGTTGTAGCCAGCGGTTCAGGACTGACCGGCGTGCTAGACGCGATTCCGACAGACGTCACCGATGAGGCCAGCGTGCGGAGCTTGTTCGAGATCACGGTGCAGCGCTACGGCCGAGTCGACCTCCTATTCAACAACGCGGGTACCGGAGCTCCCTCGGTCGATATCGATGACCTCGAACTCGAGGGCTGGAACAAGGTGCTCGCCGTCAACCTGACCGGCGCCTTTCTCTGCACCCGGGAGGCGTTCCGGGCCATGCGCCAGCAACAGCCCCGGGGCGGCCGCAT